>CAYZAI010000185.1:0-9497 GCA_964476305.1 uncultured Myxococcales bacterium | reverse complement strand
GGACGAGTTCGGCGCCTTCGACGTGAACGGGAACGTCTGGGACATCGTCACCTCGATCGACGACCCCTACGGCCGGACATACGAGGTCCGGGGCGGGGCCTACAACTGCGCCGGGGCCTCGACGCGTCTGGCGTGCACCTTCAACGCGAACTGGACGGCGCTCAACGCCGGCTTCCGCTGCTGCCGCGCGCCGGAGTAGCAGACAGCGGACCGGAAGACGCCCGGTACCTATACACTCGGGCGGATCGCTGGTAGAAGCTGCTCGACCATGGGCTACCCTATCTTCATCGGCTCGCGCTACCTGCGCTCCAAGAAGAAGCGCTCGATCTCGGCCATCACCGGCATCGCCATCACTGGCGTCGCCCTCGGCGTGGCGGCCCTGTCCGTGGTGATCGCCATCTCGACCGGGTTCCAGGACGAGTTCACCCGCAAGGTCCTCGGCGTCAACGCCCACGTGCTGGTGATGAAGTACGGCATCGACTTCCCCGAGTACCGCGACGTGATGGCCACGGTGCGCGAGCTGCCAGAGACCCGGGGGGTTGCCCCCTTCGTCATCCAGGAGATGATGGTCTCCAGCGGCGAGCACACCGCGGGCGTGCTGCTCAAGGGCGTCGATCCCGATCTCCTCGGCACCGTGCTCGACCTGCCCAGCCACATCGTGGAGGGCGGCATCGAACGCCTGCGCCTGCCAGGCTCCGGGCCGCCGGGGAAGGCCGCGCCCGCGCCCGCTGACGGGCCCCTGCCCGGGATCGTCCTCGGCCGGACCCTGGCCGCGAACCTCGATGCCAGGGTCGGCGACGTGGTGCAGATCACCACGCCGCTCATCGGCCTCGACTTCCTGGGCTGGTCCCCGTCCGCGGACACGCCGCGGACCCTGGCCTTCGAGGTGGTGGGCATCTTCTACGCCGGGTTCCTCGAATACGACACCAAGCTGGTCTACGTGGACCTGTTCCAGGCCCAGCGCTTCTTCGACCAGGGGGACTCGGTGACAGGGGTCGAGGTCACGGTGAAGGACATCCACACCGCGGCAGCCGTGTCTCGCCGGATCAAGAACGCGCTGGGCAACGGGCCCTACCACACCGTGAGCTGGGAGCTGCTCAACGAGCCCCTGTTCACCGCCCTCGAGACGCAGAAGATCGTGCTCACCGTGGTGCTGGCCGTGATCGTGGGCGTCGCGGCGTTCAACATCATCGCCACGCTGGTGATGATGGTCTTCGACAAGCGCCGCGAGATCGCAATCCTGAAATCCATGGGCGCCACTCACGGCAGCATCCTGAAGATCTTCGTCCACGTGGGCACCGTGGTCGGCGCCTCGGGCATCGCCATCGGCCTGGCCGTGGGCCTGGGCATCTGCCTGCTGCTCGACAGGGTGGGCTGGCCCCTGGATCCCAAGGTCTACCTGATCGACCACCTGCCAGTGACCCTGCACTGGTCCAACTTCGTAATCACCGCGACCGTGGCGTTCGCGATCTGCGTCCTCGCCACGATCCTGCCGAGCTTCAGCGCCTCACGCCTGCACCCCGTGGACGGCCTGCACAGGAACTGAGCTCTGCCCCTCCGTGGAATATTCCGTCGCCCTTGGCCGTCACCCCTATCGGTGCGAACGAGGCGCGCGGGCCGAAGGCCTTGCGTCGCCGGCATTGCTTGGTAGGATTCTCACCCATGCGCCGTTGGTTCCCACGACTGCTGCTGCTCCTCGCCCTCCCGATAGCGGCGGTGTCCGCCGCTGCCGCCCCCCCCCGCGTCCACGTCGTCGCGGCCGGGGACACGCCGATCCGGGTCGCGAGGAAGTACGGCGTCTCGGTCGACGAGCTGCTGCGCTTCAACAACCTTGCCCCGGGCCGGGGCTTCGTCATCGGCAGGAAGCTCGAGATCCCGGGCCCGGGCGTCGTTCCCGGCGACACCTACGTCGTCAAGGCCGGGGATTCCGTCGCCAAGGTCGCCGACCACCACGGTGTTTCCCAGGACGACCTGCGCGCGGCCAACAGCATGGGCAAGAACGACGTACTGCATCCGGGCCAGGAGCTGACCATCCCGAATGCCCTTCGCGGCGGGGCCTTGCGCAGTCACGTGGTGCGGGCCGGGGACACGCTCGCGAAGATCGCGGCCAGGTACGACGTCACCGCGGCCCGGCTCGCGACCGAGAACAAGATCGGCAAGGATGACATCCTCTCCCCCGGGCGGACCCTGATCATCCCCGAGAAGCAGGATGACCCGGGCACCTTCGTACCGAAGAAGACCGACAAGCTCGTCAAGAGCGGCGAAAAGGTGGCCGGCGGCGTGCTCCACACGGTGCAACCGGGGCAGACCCTGTGGACCATCGCCCGGGCGTACAACACCAGGGGTGACCGCATCGCCAAGGCCAACGGCATCGAGAAGACCGCTCCGCTCAGCGTGGGGAAGAAGCTGCTCATCCCTGGCGCGAAGAACCCGGTGCCGGTGCGGGTCAAGGGCTTCACAGTGCAGCCCGTGCGGTTCGTCAGGGTCTGGAACAACGAGCAACTCGTCGTGCGCCTGATGACCTCCGGCGGCAGGGTCAGCCCCAGGGCGCGCCAGGCCCTCAGCAAGCTGGCCAAGGCCCGCAAGGGCCGCCACCGGGTCAGGCTGCTGCACCCGAACCTCCTCCACATGCTCCAGCGGGTGGCCGAGCGCTGGCCGGGCCACACCATCGAAATCATCTCGGGATACCGCCCAGGGGAGCGCGGGCACGAGTCCAGGCACTCGCAAGGAAGGGCCGTCGACTTCCGGGTCAAGGGCATCCAGAACCGCGAGGTCTACGAGTTCTGCACCGAGCTCCCCAAGTCCGGCTGCGGCTACTACCCCAACTCGGTGTTCGTGCACATGGACACCCGCGACAAGTCGGTCACCTGGACCGACGTCTCGGCCCCCGGCGAGGCGGCGAATTACCTGAAGTAGACGACTGGGATCGGGACTATTCGATGGGCTGGCCCTGGTCGTCGACGGGAGTGCCCTCCTCGAGCACGAGCTGTACGTCGCCGCGAAGCAGGCGGAAGTCCACACGCCGGTTCTTGGCCAGCGCCAGCTCGGACCCACCCGCGGCCAGCGGGGCCTCCTCGCCGAAGGAGGTGATCTTGAGGTTCGCTTTGGGCACTCCGTAGTGCGTCAGGTAGTCGACCACGGTGCGCGCCCGACGGTCCCCGAGACCCATGTTGTACTCCTCGGTGCCGCGCTCGTCGGTGTGGCCGTCGACGTAGAGCACGACCTCGGGGTGGGCCACCAGGCCGAGACCCGCCTTGTCGAGGGCCTCACGGGCCGTGGGAACGAGCTCCGTTCCGTCGAAAGCGAAGTGCACGCGTTCGAGCGACAGCAACAGGTCACGCAGGTCACCGGTGGCGGCCTCCGTGGACGAGACCGACGGCGGCGGCGCCTGATCAGTGGTCGCGGACGTGCCCACGCCCCCGGCGGTCTGGGTGGAACCCTGCTGCTTCTTCTTGCAACTCGCCGCCAGCCCGAGCGCCAGGGCGAGCACCAGTGTCACGATTACCGATCTGGTCATGGCTGTCCTCCTTTGTTCCCAGCCGCTGAACGACAGCGGGTTCGACACTATTCCCGGTGAGGAAGTGCATAATGGATCACGCACCTTGTCAACCCTATGATTTATCAGGATAAATAGAGATTGCTGCCTTTGGCTGGGCTGTTTTTCGGGTGCGAAGGGTCGGTTGCGCCAAAGGCCTCAATCAAGACCCCAAGTTCGGAACCAGATATTGACAATATCTTGATATCAAAAAGAAAACATCATTTGATCACGAATTGGCAAGCAGCTTGCAAGGTTCACCGTGCAGGAGAATGCCATGGACTGGTTGAACAGCGTTTTTTCCGATATCCAGAAGCGCCTGCTCGGGGTCGAGAACGCTGCGGTCGCCACCGGCCCAGCTGCCCCCAGCCTCGAGGAGCGCCGCACCAGCGAGCGCGTGCAGCTCTTCCAGTGGCGTCTCTCCGAGCTCGATCGTCGCCTGTCCCAGCTCCGATAGCCTCCTCACCCTCCAAACACCTGCGTCGGCGCGCTACCACTTGTGGGTGATGACGACCTCGTTGTTCTCTTCGTCCCAGGCCACGGTGCCACCGTCGCGGCAGCCCCAGCAGGGAGCCCAGTACAGTTCGTCCCGGTGGCCTTCGCGCCAGGCCAGGGCAAGGGGCGCCGCCTGCTCGAAGAGCACCAGCACCGAGCCGTGCAAGTAGACCTCGTTGTCCACGGCCTCGTGGAGGGCAACGACGAAGGAGTGGCGGTTGGACCGGCCCACGGCCACCCAGAGCTCGGTTCCTTGTCGGGGGATCCAGCGAACGGGCTTCCAGGTGAAGTGGATGCCCTGCCGGGCCAGGGCCTGGCGGTCGGTGCTCCGCCTGGCGAGCACCGCGCGGATGTCTCCGTCCGAGAACATGTGGGGGTTGTCGTGGACCATCGACAGCTCGGGCACCTGTCGGATCACACGGGCGAACTTGTCCGGCTTCATGTTGGCGTAGAGGCTGTGGGCGGGACGCGCCCGCTCGATGAAGCAGGGCTCGGCGCTCCCCGCGCCGCGGCAACAGCGGAAACCGACGGCCGGGTCCGCGACATCCGCCTGCCTGTGCCAACGCTTGGCGCAGCGGCGGCCGTTGGCGGGCCCGAGCAGCTTCCCCGCGGTCAGCTCGCCGTCGGCGAAACCGCGCAGGGCCACGCGCTCCACCTGGTCCTGGTCGAGACCCCAGGCGCTGGCGGTCCACTCGAGCAGCCTTCCCATGGCGAAGACCCCCGTCGGCGAGGCCGGCGCGAGCGGGTCGTCCGGCGGGGTGTCGGCATCGGCGTAGACGTTCGAGGATGGGTAGCGCCGGTTGTCCGGGCCCTTGCAGGCCCATTCCCACTCCACCTCCGTGCACAGGCGCTTGCCCTGCGCGGCGCAGAGAGCCTCGGCCTCGACCCGGGTCAGCCCGGTGGAGAACGGCAGCCCGGGCGCGTTGGGGTAGGGCAGGACGTCCATCTCGAACGGGGCGATCTTCGTTTCGACGAGGTCGTTCTCCGAAAACTGGTCGCGCAAGCCGTCGTCCACCGCGCTGCCGCGAAGCAGGGTTCCACCCGGTATGGAGATCATCTCCCCGGCCGCGGGCGGCGGGAAGACCGGCCTTGGAACTTCCGGCCAGGTCTTGAGCAGGATGGGGGGCCGGACGACGCCGACCTCGTGCTCGGCAGCGTCGGCGCCGACCTGGGCCGTCTCCTCCGCGTCCCCGCCTGCATCGACGGACCCGGGCGCCGCGTGCCCTCCGCCATCGATCGGTGCGGACGGGCCCGGGCCGGCGTCATCGGTCACGGCTGCCTTCGTCCCGCCGTCGGGCAGCGGGTCATTCGCCCCCGGGGGTTGCCCGCAAACCGAAGCGAATGCGGCGAGCCATGCGAATCGAAGGCACGGGAAGCGCATGGACCACGGATACCCGCCCGCCCGGCGCGAGGTCAAGGGCGAAGAACAGGGGCGGAGGGTTCCGGGTCGCATCCGAGGGTCCCGTCCGTGGCAGATCCCGTCCGCGGCGGTTGACACCCGGGGGCGGCGGACCGTATATCTGACGAAGGACGGCGCCCGACCGTTCCCACCACGAAAGCGAACAGGTGCAACCGATGATCGACGCGTTGAAGGAGAAGCTGGTTTCCAAGGGTGCCGAGCTGATGCAGCATCCGGCGTTCACCAAGCTGATGGAGAGCGAGAAGATGGGGATCCTGCTCGAGAAGGCCCTGTCCGTCCCGATCAAGGTCTCGGGAGCGATGCAGACCCACAAGGAACGGATGACCGCCCTGTTCGAGCTGGCCTCGCGCCAGGACGTGGACGAGCTCAAGCGCTCGATCTCGCGCCTCGAGGACCTGCTTGGGGATCTCCGCAGGGAATCCGAGACCCTGCTTCGGGAGACCGATCGGGACGACGGACCCGCCGGCCCGGTGGCGAAGTAGCTCCAACCCTCACCAGAAGGAGCGTGCCATGAAAACCCGCTTCGTAGCCCCCCTGGGACTTCTCCTCGCCGCTTCTATCGTCCTCGCCGCCTTCCCAGCCGGCGCCCAGGACGACATGGGCTTCGGCGAGGAGCAACCCGCAGCGGACACGCAGCCCGCGAGCGAGGACGAGGCCTTCCTCGAGGGCAAGCAGACCGAGGAGGAGGCCGTCCTTGCAGCGCCCGAGGTCGATCCGGACGCGGGCCGGGCCGAGGAACCGGGACGGGCCTACTACTCGGTGGGCGGGCGCTTCCGCTGGATTGTGGTCCCGGACTGGTTCATCAAGATGTTCGGCGTGGACATCACGTCCAAGAACCCCACAGCCCTGCTGATCAACAACGTCGCCGGTGGCCTCGAGTTCATCTACCGCAAGGACGGCTTCGACATCACGGCCGCGGCCTGGTTCGTGGGGCTGAATTGGGACGGCAACGTCTCGTTCAAAGGGAGCGACGAGGACGGCAACTCCTGGGAGGTCGTGACCAACGACATCCGGGCGATCCTCCTCACCGTGGACTTCATCTGGAGCACCGAGATCACGGACTGGTTCGCCGTGACCTACGGCGCGGGCCTGGGGCTCGGCATCCCCTGGGGCGACATCATCCGCACCGAGGCCAGACAGGACGGTGGCGGCCTCTATCCCTGCTCCAGCGCGGAGGACACGGATCCCTGGTGCAACTCCGACGAGGAGTACGGCGAGATCTACGATCTGCCCACGGGCATCATCCCCTGGGTCAACCTGCTGCTCGGTATGCGCTTCAAGCCTCACCGCCACGTGGCCCTTTACGCGGACATGGGCTTCGGCCTCGGCTTCCAGTCCGGCGTGCGAGCGGCCTACATTTTCTGATTCCCACCAGCTTCCCGCGTCTTCAAGAAATGAAAGAATATCATTCAGAAACGAAACATCAATTCTGTCACTGACGGAATAGGAGATGCCCTTTTCGAGGAGACCCCGTTTCGAAGTGGGGTACTAGGACCAACCGGTTTCGGAAGAACATGGCACGGGGATTGCTGCACTTTTCGGCTCGACGGCGAGCTCGTCCCGGATGCCCCCCCCACATCCACCGAGTTCGCCGTTTTTTTCTTGGACGGCTGCCTCGGCGACATCCATAGTTCAGTGTTCGATCGAGCCTGGGGCTTTCTTCCGGGCGCCAGCCGTACTAAACTCGCGCCCTGCCATGGAGAGCGGAGTTCACATCCCAACCTACCTGCTCTGCGAGCGCTTCGCTTCCGGCGGGCGGATTCTCGATCTCGGCCCTTCGGACACGGCGGGCGCCCGGCTGCTCGCCCAGTCCGCCAGGCTGGTGGTGGTCGCCAGGCACGGGAAACAGGAAGACGCGGACAGCGAACAGCCGACGAACCTCGTCCGCATCGCGGCAGCGGAAGATGCCCTGCCGTTCGGTCGCGGGTCGTTCGATCTGATCGTCGTTCCCCTGCTCGGGGACGGGGCGACCGTCGAGCGCGTCGACGAACGGATACGCGCGGTCCGTGGCCTGCTGCACCCCGGCGGCCTGTTGGCGGTGCTGGTCCCGAACCGCGACGGATCGAGACTGGACGGCACGGTCTCGCGCGAGGCCCTGGACTTTCTAGACTTCGAGCGGGTGCTGCGACGACATTTCCCTCACGTTGTGCTGCTGGCCCAGCAACCGCTCCATGGCGCGGTGCTCTCGCCCATCGGCCGACGCACGGATCGAGAGGCTCCGCTGTTCGACGACCACCTGCTGCCCAGCGGTGGCGAGGTGCCCACCTGCTTCCTGGCCTTGTGCTCGCCGCGTTACCGCAAGGTCGACGATGTCGTCATCGCGCGTCTGCCCTTCGCCGATTTCGCCGCCGGTATTCGCGAGCGGGTCGAGCACCTGACCGGCACCATCGATCTGCTGCGGCGAGAACGGGAGGCACACCGGACGACGTCGGAAAGTATGGAGCAGCGGGCAGCGGGCCTGCGTGCCGAGCTCGATCGGGCGCTCCTCGAGACGCGGGATCGCGCGTCGGTCGAGGCCCGCGCTGGTGAACTCGAGGAGGCGCTGCGGCGCCGCGACCTGGCCCTGGCGGACGGAGATCGCGCCCGGGAAACGTTGCAGCGGCGCGTTGACCAGCTCGAACAGGAGCTGCAGGCAGCAGGGCAGGAGCACCGCCGCCTCGAGCGCCGCGCCGGTGTCGCGGAGCAGGCGACCCTGCTGGCGACCGGGGAGCGCGAGGACCACGAGCGTGAGCTTGACAGGATGCGCCAGGATCTGCGCGAGGCCCGGACGGAGGCCAAGGCCAAGCAACGCGAGCTCGATGACGCCCTGGAGCAGATCGCAGGCGCCGAGGCCGAGCTGGCGTTGCTGGTCAAAGAGGCGACCCGGCAGCGGCGCGAGCTGATCGCCGCGCGGGAGCGCGGCCGGAGCCTGGAACAGGAAGTCATCGAGAAGGAAATGGATCGAGCCTGTCTCGATGATCTGACCCGCGAGCTGGAGCAGGTGCGTGGTGCCGCTGCGGCCGAGCGGGAGCGGCTGGAGCAGCGAAACGACGAGGAGCGGCAGCGCACCATAGAGGCTTCGGCCCAGCGGGACGCGGCGCTCCACGAGGCCGGGGAATCACGGCACCGGCTCGCCGAAATGAAACGCGAGATCGAGGCCAGCAGCGAGCGGATCGCGGAACTGGAACAACGACGTCTCGACATGGCGACAGCGACCGAAGGCAGGGTCGCTGAGCTCTCGGGACGGCTGGCAGCTGCGGGGAGCGAGGCAGCCGAGTGTTCCAGACGGCTGACCATCGCAGAGAAGACGACAGCCGATCTCTCGGCGCGTCTCGTGCTGGCCGAGGACCAGGCGGCCGGGGCGGCGGAGGCGCTCGTGCTCGCCGAGGAGTGCGCCGCGGAGGGGCTCCGCCTGCAGCAGGAAGCCGAGACGAGGGCGGCCGAGGATCGCGAGGAACTGGAGCGCCTCCGGCCGCGGGCGACTGCAGTGGAGGCCGTGCGCCAGTTGGCACGGGCAGCCGAGGCACGGGCCGAGACCCTGCATAGCGAGTTGGAACAGGCACGGGCGGATCTCTCGGAGATGAGATCCCGGCTGGCGCTGGCCGAGCAGGAGCTGGCGAGGGCGACGGAGGCGCCTTCCGAGAGCGAAGAGGACAACACGCTCAAGCAGCAGGACGCGATAGAGCGCATCCGCTTGCTGAAGGCGGAAAACAGGCGCCTGCTGCAGGAAAACGAGGGAGAGCTGCTTCGCGTTCGAGAGGACCTCGAGACCGAGTTGCGTTCGACCGCGCGGCAGCTCGAGGCACGGGAGCAGGAGATTTGGGAGCTGCGCGAGGAGGTGATCCGCCTGCGGGCCCAGGGCGCGGCCAGCGTCGCGGCGAGCGAAACCCGCGGGGAGGCGGCGGGGGTTCACCGCACCTTGTTCGAGCAGGAGAACCTCATCGCCGAACTGCGGGAGGAGTGCGAGCGATTGCGGTTCGAGTGCGAAAAGACGCAGCGCTCGCTGGACGTACGCAAGAAGAACCTGAGGATCCTCGCTTCGCTGCTGCGCCAGGAACGAGAGGCCAG
>CAYZAI010000184.1:0-9534 GCA_964476305.1 uncultured Myxococcales bacterium | reverse complement strand
CCTGACGCCGATCCCAAGCCCGCCAAAGCCCGTCCCGACCCGTCCGGAACGCGATCCCAACAACCGGAATCGCGCCCGGAAGCGGTCCGGAAGGCCAGGGAGGGGTACCAAGGTACCCTCCGGTTCCCACGACCATGGAAATACTTTCCCGAAAATCCCGCGTAAGTGGTATCAGCCGGACCGATGACGACGTACGACAACACCCCGCGCCGCTTCGGCCGTCCGGCCTCCGGTCTCGACCTGACCGGCGCGAGTGACCACTTGCCGGTGGGGGTGGGGGTCTCCGAGAGGCCGAGGAGCGGCTGGTTTGCACGAGTTTTTCGAGAACACGGCAACGGAGGCGATGGTATCATCGTCCGCAAGGCAGAGTTATCGGATGGATGTAAGCCGGAAGGGAAATGTCGGTTGACATGCTCGGCTGCACAAGCCGCAATCCGAGTCCCTTGACCTTCGCGGTCGGCTGGCTGGCGCTGTCCGGCGCGCTGGCCTGCAACCCGGTGTACGCGCCGCCGGTGCGGGTATCCCAGCATGGTGCGCCGCATCAGGTGCGCCGCGGCACCGCCGAACTGGGCGGCGCCATCTACGGTGTCGAGGCGCCGTTGGGCGGCGCCGGAACCGGCTCGATGGCGGTCCACGACAACCTGCGGGTCGAGCTCGGGTTCGACTCCACCGCGGTCGACTTCGCGACCGGGCACCTCGGCGCGCGGTTCATCCCGGATCCCGTTCCATTCTCCAACGTAGCGCTCGCGCTGATCTTCGACCTCGAGGCCGGCGGCGGCGCCGGCGCCGGCGGCGAGACGTGCGACCACAGGACCGACGCCGACGGGATCGAGGAGTGCGTCCCGGACGACCGGCGCTGGACCGAGCGCGCGTCAGGCGGGGGCTACGCCGGGCTCGGCGTGGGGCTGCGCTACCGCGCGGTGGACCTCTTTTACCGGCTCCGCTTCCAGTTGACCGGTGCGACCGCCGTTCCGGCAACCTTCTGGCACTCCAATTTCGTCGGGCTGCAGGTGCGTATCCTCACGCGCGCAAAGATCTACCTCGGCGCCGGCACGATCGGCTACGTCAACCGGCGGGACGACTTCATCGTGCCGTACTGGGAAGGCGGCCTGGCGTTCTTTGCGTGGTGAGCGGGCCAGCGCCAAAAGGGAAAAAGGACACTTGGTCGGTGGTTCTCTCTTCTCACCTGGGCGCTGACGGGGTCTACAGCCGCTGGAAGGCGCGCCAGAGCAGGAGCGGCAGGCGCAGCACCATGCCCCAGAACATGCGGAAGCTGAGCCAGGTGAAGCGCAGGTTGTCGGCGCGCATGTCGAAGTGGCTGACGCGCCCCGGCCAGTCGTAGCGCACGTCCACCTCCACGTGACGCAGCCGCATGCCGGCCCAGCCCGCGCGGATCAGCACCTCCATCTCGAAGGCGAAGCCCGGCTCCTTGCAGCCGAGCGCGAGGGTCCGCTCCACGGGGTAGAGGCGGAAGCCGCTCTGGGCGTCCAGGCAGCGCTGCCAGCCGTCCAATGCGGTCCAGAAGTTCGAGATCGCGCGTCCCCGGCGACTGGCCGCCGGCGCGCTGGCCTCGTCCATGCGGCGCGCCCCGACGATGATCCGATCCGGGAAGGCGAGGGCCGCCTCCACCAGTTGCGGGATGTTCTCGGGCAGGTGCTGGCCGTCGGCGTCGAGCACCACGGCGTGCGTGAAGCCGAGGTCCCGCGCCGCCTCCAGCCCGGTCAGGATCGCCCGGCCCTTGCCGAGGTTGCGAGGGTGGGCGTAGACCGGGGCGCCGGCCTCGCGGGCGCGCTCGTCGCTGCCGTCGGTGGGGCCGTCGGCCACCACCAGCACGTCGGGCTCCAGCACGGATCGGGCGCGAGCCACCACGTCGCCGATGGTCGCGGCGTTGTTGTACACGGGGATGACGGCGCAGATTCTCATCGCTCACGATCGCCCGACCAGCGGACGCAACAGGCGGTCGACGGGGTTCGTCGCGTCGAACTCCTGGAACCGCTGCTTGCGGAACACGTACTCGCCTGCGAGAAATCCGCCAAGATACACATAGCTCACCGGGCCGACCAGCAGCGCCCAGAGGGCCTTGCTCTCCACGAACGCCGCGGCGAGCACCAGCGCCGAGTTGCCGAGGAACACCAGCAGCCAGATCTTCGTCAGACCGCGGCAATAGCGCACGTGGTCCGGCGGCAGGTCCGCGCGCTTCAGCCGGGCGAAGCGCTCGATAATCGGCGTGCCGCGCAGGGAGAAGGCGAACTGGCCGAAGAACAGCACCGAGATCAGGAACGGCGTGAAGCGCAGGAAGATCTCCGAGTCCGAGATCGCCGCACCGGCGAGCAGCCCGCCCGTGCCCAGGACCTGGACCAGCACGATGGCCGAGGCCCCCCGGTCACCGAGCACCGCGGCCACGGCCTTGCGGCCGAACAGCACCAGCAGCAGCAGCGCCGTCCACCGCACGTCGAGCCAGGTCAGCCCGACCAGCACGATCAGCGGGTAGGCGGCCAGCACCACCGTGTCGAAGACTTGGCCCCACACCGGCGCGTGCTCCTACTTCTTGCGGTGGGCGTCCACGAACGCGGCCAGGGCGTCGATGGAGGCGAAGGCGGCCTTGGCCGTGTCCGTGTCCGAGATGTTGATCCCGAAGTCGGTCTCGAGGGCCACCGACAGCTCCAGGGCGTCGATGGAGTCGAGCCCGAGCCCTTCGACGAACAAGGGCTGGTCGTCCTGGATGTCGTCGGGCGTCACGTCCTCGAGGTTGGCGGCCTTGATGATCATGTTCTTCAATTGGATTTTCAAATCATCCATGGTCTTCTCCGCGCCAGCAGGTTCCGAAAATGAAACGTTTCCGAGGTGTTGTCCATTTGACAATCGCGGGTGGCATGAGTAGCACCATAACACCGCCGAGGCAACCGCCTCGGGCGTGCCGAGGCTCGGGAGGACCGCGTGTCGGGAGACGAACCGGGCAGGAAAGCGCTCGTCACCGGTGCCGCCCGCGGCTTGGGGCGCGCCATCGCAGCCAGGCTGGCGCGGGACGGGTTCGAGGTCTGGATCAACTACTCCAGATCCGAGGCCGAGGCCCGCGAGCTGCTCGCCGCCATCGAGGCCGGGGGCGGTCGCGGGCGCCTCGTGCCCTTCGACGTGTCCGACGCGGCCGGGGTGGACGCGGCGCTGGTCCCGGCGCTCCAGGAGCACGGGCCCGTAGACGTGCTGGTCAACAATGCCGGGGTCTCCGCCGACGGTTACATGATGATGCTCCCGGTAGGCGATTGGGAGCGGGTGATCCGGGTCAACCTGGGCGGGATGTTCCTGGTGACCAGGGCCTGCCTCAAGGGCATGGTGCAGCAGCGCCGGGGCCGCGTGGTCAACATCGGTTCCCTGGCGGGCGAGCGCGGCAACGTCGGCCAGACCGCCTACGCGGCCAGCAAGGCCGGCATCGCCGGTGCCACCCGGGCCCTGGCACTCGAGATGGCCCGCTGGAACATCCTGGTCAACACCGTCTCCCCCGGACCCCTCGATGTCGGCATGGCCGGGGAGCTCGGCGCCGAGAAGCTGCTGCCGCTGATCCCCCTCGGCCGCCTCGGACGAGCCGAGGAGGTCGCAGGCGTCGTGTCGTTCCTGTGCAGCGAGGATGCGGGCTACATCACCGGCCAGACCATCCCGGTCAACGGCGGCATGGGTCTCTAGGAGACGACGACCGTGGACCCGCTCCAGCTCATCGACCTGCCGGGCGATCCCGCCTCGATCATGATCCGGACCGCGGATCGGGACTGGACCCGGTCGGAGCTGCTCGGGCGAGGGGCGGCCCTGGCCCGCCGGATCACCGAAGCCGGCGTGGCCGGAGGTCCGGTGATAGTCAGCCTCGCCGCGGGCCCCGACTTCGTCGCGGCCGTGGCCGGCTGCTGGCTGGCCGGATCCGTGCCCGTGCTGCTCGATCCGCTGGTACGCCGGGAGCTCCGCGTCGCGCTGGAGATCACGGGCGCCCGGGCCGTGATCCGCGGGGCCGCCGCCGCGGAGCCGGACGCCGGGCAGGGGGTGGCGGTCCTCGTCCCGGAAGCCGCCGCCGCCGAGCCCGGTCCATGCCCCGAGGTGCCCGCGGAGTCGTCGCTGGTCCAGCTCTTCACGTCGGGCAGCACCGGGGCGCCGACCCTGGTGCCCAAGCTCCGGAGCAACCTCGAGCCGGAGCTCGCGTTCCTCTCGGGGCTGCTCGGCGCGCCGCGGCGCGTGGCGACCCTCGTGCCGTGGTGTCACATCCTCGGGTTCTACAATGCGTTCCTCCTGCCACTCCGGGCCAACGGGACCTGCGACCTCAGGGCCGGGATCTCGCCGCGGTCGCTGTGGACGCACGCCCTCGCCGGCGAGATCGACCTGGTGGTGGCCGTGCCCGCCATCTACCGGGTGCTGGCGCGCCTGATCGAGCAGGCCGGCGGCGTGCGGCTGCCCGAGGGCTGTCGCTTCGTCAGTTCCGGGTCCGAGCTGGCGCCCGGGCTGCGCCGCCGCTTCGCCGAGCTGACGGGCTGCTCCATCATCGACATCTACGGCTCCACCGAGACCGGCGCCGTGGCCAGTCGGATCGACGACGGGCCCTGGATCGCCGCACCCCACGTGGAGTGGCGCGCCGCGGAGAACGGCCGCCTCGAGGTTCGTTCGCCCTGCGTGTCGCTGCCGGCATCGAAGGACGGTTTCTACCTGGTGGGCGACCTCGTGAGACCAGAGGGCGGGGGCTTCGCGCTCGAGGGCCGGGCCGACGACGTGGTCAAGGTCGGGGGCCGCCGCATCTCCCTCGCAGAGGTCGAGCGCGTGCTGGCCGCCTGCCCCGGGGTGGACGGCGCCGTGGTGATCTGCCGGCCGGTGCGCGGGGAGCCGCGGCTTCTGGCCTGGGTCGGTGGTGACGCGACCGTGGACGGGGAGCGGATCAAGGCCTTCGCCCGGGAGCGGCTCTCCGATCACAAGGTGCCGGCAGAGGTGAGGGTATTGGGTGCGTTGCCGCTGAACCCCGGGGGCAAGCCCGATCGCCAGCTGCTGGCCGCGCTGCCCGGGAAGGAGGGCTAGCATGAGGGCGCTGGTGATCAGCGGCTCGCGGGCCCGGCTGCCCGATCCGGTGTACCCGCTGGGCGCGGCGATGGTGGCCTCGGTGCTGGCCCGGGCGGGCCACGACGTGTCCTGGTTCGACGCCCTGCGCCACGACGATCCCGCGGCGGCGCTTCGGGCCATGCTCGACGAGCGGGCGCCGCAGGTGGTGCTGCTCTCCATCCGCAACATCGACAGCGCCGCGTTTCCCGGCGTGCTGCGCCACTTCGAGGAGCACCTGGACCTGGCCCGCGCCGTGCGCGACTGGGGCCGCGCGCCGCTGGTGCTCGGGGGCTCGGGCTTCTCGCTGATGCCGGAGGCCTTCCTCGCCTACCTGGACGCCGACTGCGGAGTGGCGGGGGAGGGCGAGCTGGCCGTGCTGGAGATCGTTGCCGCGCTGGAGCAGGGCCGCACGCCACCACGGGTGATCCGCCCGGTCCGCGTGTCGCCTCCCTTCGCCGCGGTGGATCGCGCCTTCTTCGACGCCGGCTGGTACTACGGCAGCGGCGGGGTGGCCAACGTCCAGACCCAGCGCGGCTGTGCCCTCGAGTGCGTCTACTGCACCTACCCGCTGCTGGAGGGTCATCGGGTGCGGGCCGTGGAACCGGGCACCGTGGCCGACGAGCTGGCCGCGCTCGCCGCTTCGGGCATCGGGCACGTGTTCGTCGTCGACGCGGTGTTCAACCGGCCCGAGGCCCACGCCGCGGCCGTGTGCGAGGAGGTGATCCGCCGCGGCCTCGATCTCTCGCTCACGGGCTACTTCGTGCCCTGCGGCGAGCTGCCCGAGCTCCCCGGCCTGCTGAAGCGCGCCGGCTTCGACGCGGTGGAGCTGGGCACGGACTCCCTGAGCGATCCGACCCTGGCGGGCATGCGCAAGGGCTTCACCGCGGATCAGGCCATGGACTTCTCGCGCCGGCTGGCCGCGGCCGGCATCAAGCAGTGCCACAACCTGATCTTCGGCGGGCCTGGGGAGACCGGGGAGACCATGGCCGAGTCCGTGCGGCGCATGGACGAGCTCGGGCCCACGGCCATGATTGCCACCATCGGTCTTCGGGTCTACCCGGGCACGGATCTCGAGCGCCTCGCGGGAGGACCCCGGGCGGCCGGGGACGATCCCCGGGCGGTGCTCGAGCCCGCCTTCTACGTCGAGGACGCGGTGGCCGACGACGTCGTCGCGCGCGTGGGCGCCTTCGTCGACGAGCGGCCGAACTGGATCTGTCCCGGTCTGGACAAGCGCTACAACCCCCGCTACCTCGAGCGCCTGCGCCGCCGCCACAAGGGCGTGCTGTGGGCGATGTTCGGGGAGTAGCGGGCCTGCGATCGGCAACCCGTTTGCGGGTTGTCCGCTGGACGGATATTCTGGGGACCGGAAGGACACCGTGATGCCGGAACCCGAAAGCGAAGGCCCGCTGCTCGACCCGCAGGGACGACCGTACTTCCTGTGGGACATGGACATGACACTGGATCGGTTCAGACTGTTCCTGGACGATCCGGATCCGGTCGTCAGCGGCTACTTCCACGCCAAGCTGATGCGACAGGCACGCCCGGAAGAGGTCTTCTGCCTGACAACCGCCCGGCGCATCCGGGAACTGTGGCCGCACCTCGAGCGGCACCTCGGCCAGTCCCGCGAGTTTTGGACCTGGATCTTCGAACAGTGGGAGAATGACAACCGTGGGTGGCAATAGGCTGACCGATCTCCAGAGAAGGGTCCTCGTTTCCCTTTCGGAACTGGAGCCCCCGTGGACGCTGGTCGGCGGCGGCGCGCTCGTCGGTTTCCACTTCGGACACAGGACCACTCGTGATCTGGACCTCTTCTTCCGGCCGCTCGACGGGCTGGGCAGCCTGGAAGAAGATGCGCGGGACAGGCTGCGGAAGGAGGGGTTCTCGGTCGAGGCGGTGCGCAGGACCCGGGACTTCGTGCGACTCGGTGTCTCTTCCGCTGACGAGACCGTGGTCGTCGATCTCGTCAGCGAGCGCGCCGAACCCCCTTGTGCGCCCGAGGAGGCTCGCCTCGACGACGCAACCCTCAGAATCGCCTCCAGGCTCGAGTTGCTCGCCTCCAAGCTCTGTACGCTGATGAACCGGGCCGAAATCCGTGATCTGATGGATGTTCGAGTGCTGATCGAAAGCGGAACCGATCTCGATTCGGGCTTGATCATCGCGCCGTCCGTGGACACGGCGTTCTCGCCGTCGATCCTGGCCTGGGTCCTGCGTGATCTCGACGTACATCGGATCGCCGTTGCGACCGGGGTCGAGCTGGACGACGCACGGGAACTCGTCGTTTTCAAGAATACTCTGGTAACCCGGCTCGCCGAGGCCTCACGTCCCGAGTGATGGCCCCGTTCATGCGGGCGTGCGCATGACGATATCGTGGCCGGCGCGGACGGCGCGCAGGTAGAAGCGGGCCCGAAGCACGCGCAGGTCGTCGGGATCGAGGTCGCCGGCGCCGTCGGCGCGCAGGGCGAAGGTGGCGATGGCCGCGGCCACCGAGACGTTGAGGCTCTCGACGAAGCCGTGCATCGGGATCGAGAACGCCCCGTCCGAAAGCTCGCGCATCCGCGGCGAGACGCCCTCGGACTCGTTGCCGAAGACCAGGGCGAGCGGCCGCTCGAGGGTCAGGTCTTCCAGCCGCCGCGCCCCGTCCATGGCGGCCACCAGCACCTCCCGGCCCTCGGCGCGCATCCGCAAGGCGAAGGGCTCTGGGCGGCTCCAGACCGCGAGATCGACCCACTTGTGGGCGCCCTGCGTCACCTTGCGCGACGAGCGGAAGCGGCAGGGCCCCTCGACGACGTGCACGGTCTGCAGGCCGAAGGCCTCCGCGGTCCGGACCACCGCGGCGGAGTTGTGGGGGTCGTAGATCCCCTCCGTGGCGAGCACGAGCCGCCGGGTCCGCCGCGCCAGCACCTGTTCGATGCGTTCGCGCCGGGTCTCGGTGAGGAACCCCGAGAGGGCGCGGACCACGCGTTCGGGCTCGGCGCGGGCGAGCTCGATCTCGCGTCGGGCCTGGCCCCTGGGCCGGAACACGTCACCGTCGTCGACATTCACCGTACGCACGAGCCGCAACCTACACCCGCGGCGGCACCGGGAACAACCTCTTGCCATCGCAGGAGGCAGGCGTCATGCTTCGGACCGTGACCGACGCGGCGCCACGGCGGCCGGCGAAAAAGGCCAACGCCATCACCATCGCACGGATCGTGCTGATGCCGATCCCGGGCTGGATGCTGTACACCCAGGGCGGCGACGCGCACCTGCTCGCAACGATCGGCGTGCTGCTGGCACTGGGCCTGACCGATTGGGTCGACGGCATCATCGCCCGCCGCGAGGGGCCGACCGTGCTCGGCGGGCTGCTCGACCCCATCGCCGACAAGATCTTCATCGCCGTGATCTACCTGCCCCTCACCGAGCGCGGCATCATCCCGCTGTGGATGACGGCCACCATATTCTGCCGGGACTTCCTGGTCACGGCCCTGCGAACCAGCCTCTCGTTGCGCGGCGCGCCGATGCGCACTTCGACCCTGGCCAAGTTCAAGACCGCGATCCAGATGATGGGCATCGGATACATCATACTCTACGCGGGGGCGCCCGACGCCCCGTTCACGCTGCCGGTGGTCTGCGCGCCGATCCTCGTCCCGCTGGCGATCGTCATCTACCGCCTGGTCGCGCGCAAGGAGCAGGGCCCGCGCTCCCTGTGGATGCTGGGCCTGTTCGGCGCGGCGGCGGCCGGCTACGCGGCGTTCGGCCCCGTGGTCGCCGGGGAGGCCACCTTGTGGCTGATCACCGGGATGACCGTTGTCAGCGGCTTTTCCTACCTGGTGGACGCCTGGTCCGCCCTGCGCGGCAGGCCCGGCTCGGTGAAGGAGCTCCTGCGCTTCGTCCTGGACGGGTTGCTGGTCCCGGTGGCCTTGCTGCTGTTGCTCGGCCGCTACGACATCATCGGGGCGAGCACCGCTCTGATCCTCGCGGTGGTGCTGGAGCTGGCGTCCGGGGGGCTGGGCAACTTCCTCGCCAGCCAGCGGATCGCCCCGCGTTTCCGCTGGATCGCCGTCAAGTCGTCCTTGCAGGTGGGGTTCGGCGCCGGGGCGCTGGCCATCCACCTCCGGGCCGGGGAAACCTGGCAGCCCATCGGCGTGGTCTGTCTCTTCGCCGTCCTGGCGGTCACGGTCGCCTTCGCTTCCCTGGCCTTCTGGCGGCACCGCCGGCGTTACCTGTCCCAGCTCTGAACGAGGTGTCACGTGACGGTGGAAACGACCACGGGAGATGAGAAACACGCCGGTGATCCCGCTCTCCTCCGGGAGAGACTCGCCGCGATGCGGACGCTCATGGCGAACGAGCGGACCGTTCTGGCCTACGTGCGCACGAGCCTTGCGCTCCTCATCGCAGGTTTCAGCGGTCTGCACCTGCTGGAACCGCTCTTCTGGAAGGTCGTCTCGTGGGTCTTCATCGTGTTCGGGCTCGCCGTTTTCGCCGTGGGAG
>CAYZAI010000183.1:0-9557 GCA_964476305.1 uncultured Myxococcales bacterium | reverse complement strand
CAAAAAAAAAAACACGATTTTTTACCCGACTCGCGCAACAGACGCGGTGAGGGCCGACGCAGCTGGACCTGGGGCGGATCCTGGGTGTGCTCTCGTGCTTCGCCCGGATCCCCGATCCGTGACCGACCGGCCCTGGCACGGTGCCGGGCCGGATTCTTCAACCTGCCGCCATTGTTGCGGCGACGAAGGAGGAGTGGGAAGATGAAAAAGATGAAGATGCTGATCACCCTGGCGGGCGCCCTGACAGTCCTGGCCTTCTCGGCCGGGGCCTGGGCGCAGGACGAGGAGGCGGTGGACTGGGACGAGGCGATCGAGTTCGCCGAGATCACCGACACCTACGTCGAGAACGGCGTGACATGGGAGACCTACTACGACGAGCTGCAGAACGTCATGTGGTCCCAGCCCGCGGACGCCTCGCCCGAGGCGGTGCTGGCCTACCACAACGGCGATTTGGAAAAAGCCAAGGACCTCGGGCTAGACTGCAACGTGTACTGGCCGTATCCGGAGTACCTGAAAATCCTCGTTGGAACATCGGGAGATCCGGAAACTTTCACTTCGTTCAACCTCGATTATAGCGGCCCCCTCGTGAAGAGATATGAAGCAGTGACTTGGGGCGCGCTTGATGACGTTGACGGATACGTCACCAGTAGACTTTACAACAGAACCAATTACTGCTCCGAACACGAAGGTTATGTCTGGGAGCAGGATACAGAGGCTGGCGGTGGCAGCGGCGGCGACCCCTATTGGGATTTTGCCAACTCCGATAATTGCCAGTTCTTTTTAAACACGTACCTCTACACATCGTATCATTGGACTACCGTAGAAGACTGGGAGTACCTTGACGACACCACGACATCTGTAACCGGACACAGTTTCTACGCGTGCGGGGAAACCCGCGTTGTCTACTTGGTGCTCAGCGTCGTCGGTGTCTAGAAATGACGACGCGCTGGCCAGCGGGATCGCGATCGAGAGCCACAGCTCTCGTCACGGTCTTGGTTCTGGCTGCTACCTGTAACGGCGGAACCCGGGGCTCCGACTCGCCGCCCGACGACGACGGAACGGATCCGGACACCGGAAGCGATTCCGATAGCGATTCCGGCACCGGCAGCGACACCAATCCCACCGAGGATCTCCTCCCGGACTGGACGCTGGCCTGGGCGAGGCAGTTCGGCAACACTCCTGGAACGGATATGCTGACAGCCGCCTCCGCATGCGGCCAGGACGCATTCGTCGCCACCGGCTCGACCATGGGCCCGATCTCGTTCGACGGGTACGAACTGAAGCACTTGGGCTTCCAGTTCGTGCTCCTGGTGAAGATCGGGCTCGACAGCATGGTCGACTGGGCCACGTGGGCCGGAGGGAGCGGCGCAGCCCACGGCGTGGGCTTGGACTCGACCGACAGCGGCCGGGTAGCGGTGACGGGAGCCTTCAATTCCGATGCGGTGTTCGGCTACGAGGAACCCAACGAAACAACACTCGCGGAATCCGCTGATGGAAGCGGCGCGTACCAGGCGCTCTACGACGGGAACGGCATCCTCACATGGGCCAGGGCCGTCGCGCCAACCGGCAGCCTGTCCAAGGCTCGCGGTCTGGGGATCGCGATCGCCGCCGACGGATCTGTCATTGGGACGGGTTACTTCGTCGGGCAGGCCGTTCTCGCGGAGGGCTCACCCGCCGAGACCACGTTGCAGTCCAGCGGCGAAAAGAACGTGTTCCTGGTCCGCTACAATTCGACCGGGCAACTGGTCTGGGCCAGGTGCGAGGGCGGGCCGGCCTCGACCATGGGTGTGAGCCTGGCGGTGCTGCCGGACGACTCCTTCGTGGTCCTCGGCACGTTCGCCGGCGAGGCCTGTTTCGGCCAGGGCGAAGAGAACGAGACGACCCTGGTCCCACTCGGGAGTGCCAGCGTCTTCCTGGCGCGCTTCGACGCCGATGGTCTCCTGAGATGGGCGATCGATCTGGGGATGAAAGGCGACGCGGCAGGGGCATCGCGCGTCGGGCTTCTGGGCAACGGAGACTTGGCGGTGACTGGTGTAATACAAAACGGTTCGATGCCGGCCGGGGACGGGGAGGACGTCTCACCGGTCGAAGTAGCGGACCAGGGACTGTTCCTGGCCCGCTACACGGCGCAGGGATCACACGTGTGGACCCGGGTGATCCTGACCGAAAGCAGCCAGAACTCGCTGCGGGGAGTCGCCGAGCTCTCGGACGGCACACTGGCGGCCGCGGGCCATTTCTCGGGGACGGCCGTGTTCGCCGCCGGGGAGCCGGGCGAGACGAGTCTCCAGGGATACTCGCCCCAGACCGGGTTTCTGGCCTCCTGGACGGCGGACGGCGAATTCCTATGGGCCCTGCGTCAGGGCGGGACTGGCGAAGACCATCTCGTCGATGCCGTAGCCTTCCCGGGAGCGGATGATGGCCAGGATGTCCTGATCGCCGCCGGCTACTTCCAGTACAAACCCACCTACGGCACCGGCGGCGGCGACGAGGTGCATCTCGACGCGACCGGTGATGGCGAGTGGTTCGGATTCGACGACATCGTCCTCCTCCGCTTCGACCGCGAGGCGCAGTGAAACCTTCCCTTCTCCGTGCATGGGTGACTTTCGTGTCGGCCTGGCCGCCCAAGCTGAACCTCGACATCCTCAACCGCAAGGGATCCCGCCGCAGGACCACCGCCCAGCTCTCAGCGAGCTGAGTCGATCCGACGCCAGACTCGGGTGCTACCCCTTCTCGAGTCGGGCGCGGGGCACCGCGACACGGGTGTCGGCCTTTCCGACCGCCGAGCCGCCCTTTCACGACCGGGGCACGAGGCGCCGCGACAGGGGTGCAGTGCCGCCGCGACAGGTGAGCAGGCCGCCGCGACGGCCGATCCGGGTTCCCACGACCGGGGTCGGGGTCGCCGCGACAGCCTCGACCTGCACTTCGACGCCGAGCACAGTGCCGGGGGCCTCGACTGCTGCCGCGTCCTGGTCTCGTCGGGCTATCGCGGGGCGGTAGTGATCCTCTCGGGCGACGACTCCTTCGCCATGGCCCACGAAACGGCGCGCTTTTCCCTGGACCGGAAGACAGGCTCTGTCATAGTCTCCGCGTCCGATGCCGAGATCACCATGAACACCCAACCTGCCAGACGAGAGAACCCCCGCGCCGGTCGTCCGCCTTCGATGCGCCCCGTTCTCGGCCGCGGCACCTCGGCCCTCCTGGCGGCGGCGTTGGCGGCGCTGCTGGCGCCGGCCCCGGCGGCCGCCCAGGAGGCCTCGGCCACGTCGGACGCGATCATCGTCGGCGTCAAGCTGCGGGTGGGCGGGCGCTTCGACAACGTGCGGATGTGCGTGGCCTCGCCTCCCGGCGCCAAGGGCGGCCTGGCCGCGGATATCTCGTTCTTCACCGAGCTTGCCGCCGACGACGAGACCACCGTCGAGATCGACGTGCCCGTGATGCGGCCGATCCTGTTCGGCGCCGCGTTCCGGATGCTGCAGTTCGAGCCCTCGGTGATCGTCAAGTTCCGCCGCGAAAGCGAGGGCCGCGTCGAGTTCGTCGGCGGTCCGGTGCTCGGCCTCTCCCTGCACTACGGCCCGGACTACGAGTCCGACAGCAAGGGCGAGGATCGCGGCCCGTCGTTCTTCGCCCTCGGCCCCACCGTGGGCGGCTACCTGGGCCTCGACTTCAAGCGCCCGGGGGAGACGTACAACTTCCAGCTCGGGCTCACGCCCTACGTCACGCCGCTCTTCGGCATCGACGATCCCGACCACCACTTCGGCGTGGTCGTCGGCGGGCTGCTCGACGGTCTGTTCCGATTCGGCGTCCGTTGAGCCCAAGCGGCAATCCGACGACATGCCCGGCGCCGCCACTTGGATCTGGTCTCGATGGCACCTGTCGTGGTAGGCGATAGGGCGCAAGCGGGATGGAAAAGAGCTACCAAGGCCTGACCTCGGAACAGGTTCTCGCGAGCCGCGAGAGCCACGGCGCCAACGTCCTCACTCCTCCGCCGCGGAATCCCTGGTGGCGGGAGCTGCTCGGGAAGTTCGACGACCCGATCATCCGCATCCTGATGGTCGCGGCGATGATCTCCATCGCCGTCGGCGTCGCCCACGGGGAGTTCACGGAGGGCATCGGCATCGTCGTGGCGATCTTCCTGGCGACCTTCGTCGCGTTCTGGAACGAGCACCGCGCCAACGCCGAGTTCGACATCCTGAACCGGGTCAACGACGACGTGCCGGTACGGGTGATCCGCGACGGGAACCCCCGGACCGTGCCTCGCAAGAACCTGGTTGTGGGCGACGTGATCCTGCTGGAGAACGGGGAGGAGGTGCCGGCGGACACCGAGATCCTGGAGGCGGTGGGCCTGGAGGTCGACGAGTCGCGCCTGACGGGGGAGTCCTTCCCGGTTGCCAAGCGCGTACAGACCGATGGCGAACCGGGAGGCAGCACCTATCCGCCCAACCAGGCGCTCAAGAGCACCCTCGTCGCGGACGGGCACGGCGTGTTCTCGGTCCTGGCGGTGGGCGACGCCAGCGAGATCGGCCGGGCGGCCAGGAAGGCGGCCGAGGACTCGGGCGTGGAGACGCCGCTGTCCCGGCAGCTGGATCGGCTGGCCCGCGTGATCGGCGTCGTGGCCTTCGGCGTGGCCGCGGCCCTCTTCGCGGCGCTGGTGGTGGAGGGGGCGCTCCACGGAGAGCTCGTCCTCGGCGGCGTGCAGTGGGGGCTCGCGGCGGTGGCCGGGTTCGCCGCCCTCGCGCTGCTCAACCGGGTGTGGTTGCCCGTGGCCTTCGACCTGCCGCTGCTGCTGGGCCGGGAACCGTCCCCCCCTGCCTGGGTCTCCGGCGGCAACGCCCGGGGCTGGATCGCCGGGGTGCTCGTCGCAGGCGTCGTGGGTGGCGCTGGCGTGGGGATCCTCGTCTCGTTCTTCGGCCTGCCCGGGACGCCTTCCGAGTGGGTGGCTTCCGAGACCCTGCTCGAGATCCTCTCGTATTTCATGGTGGCCGTGACCCTGATCGTGGTGGCCGTGCCCGAGGGACTGGCCCTCTCGGTGACCCTGGCCCTCGCCTACAGCATGCGCAAGATGATCGCCAGCAACAACCTGGTGCGCCGCATGCACGCCTGCGAGACCATCGGGGCCGCCACCGTGATCTGTTCTGACAAGACGGGCACCCTCACCATGAACCGGATGAAGGTCAGCGAGGTCCATGGCGACGCCGGGCTCCCGGACGGCCCCGGGCACACGATGGCCGTGGCCATCGCCGCCAACAGCACCGCGCTCCTCGAACGCCTCGACGACGGGGCATCCCGGACCCTGGGCAACCCCACCGAAGGCGCCCTGCTCACGTGGCTGCTGGACCTGGGGATCGACTACCAGGAGATCCGTTCCGCCTGCCGCGTCGAGAAGCAGTGGACCTTCACCACCGAGCGCAAGTTCATGGCGACCGTGGTCAGCCATCCGGATCTCGGCAGGGTCCTGCTGGTCAAGGGCGCGCCGGAGATCGTCCTTCTCCGCTCCTCGTCCGGGACGGACGGCGCGCTGGACGATGTCGTGTCCTTCCAGCACCGGGGCATGCGCACCATCGGCCTGGCCATGCGGCCCTGGGGTCCGGACGAGAACGCCGAGCGGGACCTGGACGAGATCGCGCGGGACCTGCGCTGGCTGGGCTTCGCGGCCATCGAGGATCCGGTGCGGCCGGACGTGCCGGGCGCCATCGCGACCTGCCTGGCGGCCGGCGTGGCGGTCAAGGTCGTCACCGGAGACACCCCCGAGACGGCGCGGGAGATCGCCCGCCGAATCGGGCTGTGGCTGCCCGGGGACGAGGAGCGGCCGTACGCCATCGCCACGGGGGACGAGTTCGTCCGCTGGACCGACGAGGAGATCGACGGGCGGGCAAAGGGGCTGAAAATCCTGGCCCGGGCCAGGCCCGCGGACAAGCTGCGCCTGGTGAAGGCGCTGCAGCGCGCCGGCGAGGTGGTGGCGGTCACCGGCGACGGGACCAACGACGCGCCGGCCCTGAACCACGCGGATGTGGGGCTGTCCATGGGCATCACCGGCACGGCCGTGGCCAAGGAGGCCAGCGACATCGTGCTGCTCGACGATTCCTTCGCCAGCATCGCCCGGGCCATCCTCTGGGGTCGGTCGATCTACATCAACATCCAGCACTTCCTCATCTTCCAGCTGACGATCAACCTGACCGCGATCCTGATCGCCCTGGCCGGGCCCTTCATCGGCGTGCAGCTGCCCCTGACCGTGATGCAGATGCTGTGGGTCAACCTGATCATGGACACGCTGGCGGCCCTGGCCCTGGCCACCGAGCCGCCCAACGAGAACCTGATGAAGAACCGCCCGCGGGATCAGAAGGCCTTCATCATCAGCGGACCCATGGCGGGGCAGATCTTCTCGATGGCGCTGTTCTTCGTGGTGGTGCTGATCGCGATGATCGCGGGCTACCTGGACGGGAGCGTGCACAGGCTCACGATCTTCTTCAACATCTTCATCTTCCTGCAGGTCTGGAACATGTTCAACGCGCGCCTGTTCGGAACGGGCAAGCACCTGTGGCAGGTCGTGCTCT
Organism: uncultured Myxococcales bacterium; assembly: GCA_964476305.1. Taxonomy (GTDB): domain Bacteria; phylum Myxococcota_A; class Polyangia; order JAAYKL01; family JAAYKL01; genus CAYZAI01. The sequence goes on along the minus strand of CAYZAI010000183.1, from coordinate 3,006 downwards.
CGAACAGGGCCTTCTGGGCCGTGGCCGTCGCCATCGTGATCGGGCAGGTGGCCATCGTGCAGTTCGGCGGAGACGTGTTCCGCACCGCGCCGCTCTCCCTCGTCGAGTGGGCGGCCATCGTCGGCGGGACCTCGATCGTCCTCTGGGCCGGCGAGCTCGTCCGCGCCATCCGCCGCCGCCCCTCCACAGCCGCCTGAGGCCCCGACTTGAAGTCCACCGGTCGCTGCTGCTAGGGTATCGCCGATGCCGGTCGCCGACGCCAGGACGAGCCCGCTGGCCTTCACTGCCGTGCGCCGCGCGGCCGCCGCCCTGGTCGCGATCTGGGCCGCCCACGGGCTCGTCGCCGTCCTCGCCCTGCCCCACCTGCCGGAAACGATGCCCGTGCACTTCGACGCCGCGGGCCGCCCCGACGCCTGGTCGGGCGCGACCCTGGGGAACTGGTTCCTGCTCTGGCTGGTCTCGGCCGGCTTCGGGCTGATGATGCTGCTCGGCGCGCTGTCGGTGTTCCGCATCCCGCCGCGGCTGATGAGCCTGCCGCGCAAGGACGAGTTCCTCGCCCTGCCCGCGGGGCGACGCGAGCGCGTACTGGCCGCGATGGCCTTCCACGTGCTGGTGACCGGCTGCATCGTGATGCTGACCTTCCTCGGCATCCAGACCGGCGTGATCCTCGTCGCCCTGGAAGTCATCGTCCGCTTCCCGGTCGCGGTCGTCTTCGCCTCCCTCGGGCTCGTGCTCGCGGAGACGGTGGTCATGATCGTCGGGCTCTCCTCGGGCATCCGTCGCGAGATGGCCGAGCACGTGAAAGGAGCGCCGGCGTGAGGGCGCGCGTCACGGCCCCGGTCCTGCTGCTCGCCTGCGGCACCACGATCGTCGCTTGCGCCGGCGCCGAGCGCGAGCGGGCGGAGCAGGCCTGCGAGGACGGGGACACCGCGGCCTGCCGGTCCCTGGGCGAGCTGCGCCTGGCCGGCTCCGGCGGGCCCGAGGACAAGAAGGGCGGCCGGGAGGCCTTCGAGCGGGCCTGCGACCTGGGCGACGGGCCGAGCTGCGGCATGGCCGGCAGCCTGGTCTACGCCCGCCGCGACGGCCAGGCGCGCCGCTGGCTGCGACGGGGCTGTGACCTCGATCACTTCAGGAGCTGCACGACCATGGCCTGGATGCTCCTCCACGGCGAGGGCGGGGACGCGGACCCGTCCGGGGCCCGCGCGGCCTTCGACAAGGCCTGCCGCGGCGGCGAGGCGGCGGCCTGCGTCTTCGCGGCGATGGCGCTTCCCGAAGACGGGTCCCCGGGCGGAGGCGGAGCGGCAGGAGCCCGCGAGGGCTGGCTCGAACGGGCCTGCAGCCTCGGCGACACACAGGCCTGCGCGGGAAGAAGGGGCCGATGACACCGGACGCGCAGACCCCGCCCGTCGGCCGGGCGCACACCGCGGGGTTGCTGGCCCTCTCGGCGGCCCTGTACCTTCTGTCGTTCCCGCCCCTGCCCACGGGCGTCCTCGCCTGGCTGTTCCTGGTGCCGTTCCTCGTGCTGCTCGAGCGGCGGGGCTTCACCGGCGGGTTCCGCTTCGGCCTGGTGCTGGGGCTCGCCTGCAATGGCGGGCTGCTCTTCTGGATGAGCCTGAACAACGGCGCCTCCCCGGGCCAGGCCCTCGCCATGCACCTCTCGCTCACGGCCTGGCTCTCCCTGGGCTGGGGCGTCTTCGGCTTCCTGGCCGCGGCGTCCCTGCGCCGCTTCGGCCGGCTCGGCCTGATCGCGGTGCCGTTTCTCTGGACCGCCGTCGAGTACGCGTACTCGTTCGGCGATCTGGCCTTCACGTGGCCATCCCTGGCCACGACCCAGACCTACTACCCGGACCTGATCCAGTTCGTCGGCATCACCGGGATGTACGGCATCCCGCTGTGGGTGGCGGGCATCAACGCGCTCGTGTTCCTGGTCCTGCGCCGCCGTCACCGTCCCGAGGCCGCCGGCCTGTTCTTCACCATCCTCGTCCCGCTGCTCGCTGGCTACCTCTCGATGCCGCGGGAGGGCGAGGTTCCGGAACGGACCGTACGGGTGGCCGCAATCCAGCCGAACGTGGACTCCACCCGCAAGTTCGAAGAGCGGGATCTGGCGTGGCTCGAGCTGATGCGGCTCACCATGTCGCTTCACCGCGGGCCCTACGATCTTGTCGTCTGGCCCGAGACCGCGACGCCGATCCAGCTCCGCGACGACGACCTGCGCCTCGGAGAGATCAGGGCCGTGCTCGCCGGGAAGCGGGCGGCGCTCATGGCCGGCAGCCTGACCCGGGTGCGCAAGGAGGGCGGACCGGGCAGCGCGATCGACAGCGGTGACGAGGACGAGTCGCGGGCGGAACGGATCAAGGGCCGCGGCTACAGCACCCGGAACTCGCTCTTGCTGGTGCGGCCGGATACCGAGCGGGTCGAGGCCTACGACAAGCTCTTCCTGGTGCCTTTCGGCGAGACGGTGCCGAGCTACCTCGGGTTCCTCGAGGACATGATGCTCGACGCGGGCAGCGGCTCGATGGTGCCGGGCGAGAGCCCGAGGCTGCTCCCGCTGCCGCTCTTCGACGGTGACAGGGAGACGGGCAGCGTGCCCGTGGCCGGCCTGATCTGCCTCGAGGGCATCTACCCCAGGCTGGTCTCGCGCTTCGTGGATGCCGGCGCGGACCTGCTGGTGGTCGTCACCAACGACGCCTGGTACGACGGCACGACCGAGCCGTACCAGCACGCCCGCATCGCAGTGCTGCGCGCCATCGAGCACCGGATCTCGGTGGTCCGCTGCGCCAACTCCGGGGTCTCGGCGGTGATCGACCCCCACGGCCGCGTGCGCGAGGCCACCGCGAGCGGCGTGCAGGCCGTGCTCGAGGCCGAGGTCGAGATCGGCCACGAGCGCACCTTCTACAGCCGCTTCGGGGACTGGCTGCCGATCTCGGTCTCGGTCCTGGCCGTCCTCTTCTCTTTGTTCCTGCTGCTCGAGCCCCGCCTGCGCCGCCGGTGATCTGCCGGCGCCGG
>CAYZAI010000182.1:0-9587 GCA_964476305.1 uncultured Myxococcales bacterium | reverse complement strand
TAGGTGCCCGAGACCGAGAGCTGCTGCGCGCCGTCGAGATAGAAGCGGAAAAAGTCGTAGCCCGACTCCGAGCTGCCCCGCCACCAGAAGCAGACCTGGGTGTCCTGGAACACCTCCACGGTCACGCTGGTCGTCGCCGTGCTGGAAGTCACGGCCTGGTTGCCGCTGCGCAGGCTCCACGTCCCGCCGTGGGCGTAGGCGCTGGAGGCCACCCAGCCGTAGAGGCTGCCGCTCACCCATGGCAGGGCTGTCAGGTCGCCGGTCTCGAAGTCGTCGGCCACCAGCCAGCCGGTGGTGCCGGTGACCCCGTCGCCGCAGTACTCCCACGCGCACTCCGGAGAGCAGCCGTCACCCTCTTCGGTGTTGTCGTCGTCGCAGCCCTCCTCGAAGTCGAGGATGCCGTTGCCGCACTCCTCGACCGTGCAGTTCGGACCGCAACCGTCGCCGGCGTCGGTGTTGTGGTCGTCGCAGTTCTCGCCGACGTCCAGGACCCCATTCCCGCACTCCTCGATCAGGCACCACGCCGAGCAGCCGTCCCCGCCAACGATGTTGCTGTCGTCGCATTCTTCGTCGATGTCGATGTTGCCGTTGCCGCAGCCCTCGATGGTACAGTCCGAGGAGCAACCGTCGCCGGAGAACTGATTGCCGTCGTCGCACTCCTCCTCGACCAGAGTGGAGATGTTGATGTCGTCCACGTAGAACGCGTCCTCGCCCGTGTTCCCCGAGCTGTCCTTCGAATAGTCGAAGCGCAGCACGCGCGAGCCCGCGAGAATCGGGTAGCAGCTCTGGGTCCAGGTCGGGTAGCTGCCGGACGCCGACAGCTGCTGCACGCCGTCCAGGTAGAACCGGAAATAGTCCCAACCCGATTCGGAGCTGCCCCGCCACCAGAAGCAGACCTGGGTGTCCTCGGGGACCTCCACCGTGACGCTGATGGTCGCAGTGGTGGAGGTCAGGTTCACGTTGTTGCTGCGCAGGCTCCAGGTCCCGCCATGGGCAAAGGCAGTAGAGGCCACCCAGCCGTAGGGGCTGCCGTTGACCCAGGGCAGGCCCGAGAGGTTCCCGGTCTCGAAGCCCTCGTTGATCTCCATCCCGATCAGGCCGATGGTCCCGTTGCCGCAGAACTCTTCGGGCTCGGTGTCCGAGTCCGTGTCCGTGTCCGAGTCGGTGTCCGAGTCCGTGTCCGTGTCCGAGTCGGTGTCCGAGTCCGTATCCCCGTCGCCACCCGTTTCGCAGCAATAGTCGGCGATATTGGGGCAGAGGTAGGACTCGTTCACGACCCCCCCAATCAGGTCGCACAAGGTCGCGGAGACCACGCACGTGAAGGGACAGAGGTTGGAGTCGGTGTCCGCGTCGGTGTCCGCGTCGGTGTCCGCGTCGGTGTCGGCGTCGGTGTCGGTATCGGTGTCCGCGTCGGTATCCGCGTCGGAGTCGGCGTCTGTGTCGGCGTCCGTGTCGGAATCGGAGTCGGCGTCGGAATCGGTGTCGGTGTCGGCGTCGGTGTCCGCGTCACCCCCACCCACGTCCACCCGCGAGCCCGACTCGCAGCCCACGGCCGGAAGCAGGGCCGCCCAGCACAGGATCGCCATCGTCAAAGAGAATCGCTTTTTGTCGGGTATCGATTTCATGTGATCCGTTCCTCTCGGACGGCGCTCGCGCGAAGCGATTGCCATCCGGATATTCTACAGCGTGTTCCCCCTGCGTGCCAGCGTCGCAGATCGTCGGCGGAACGGCGACGGCGGATTCCCGGCTCCCGGCCGAAGTGGTATGGAACAGCGCGAAGGAGGGACGATCCATGACCACCCACCCGCTGGCGGGCAAGCCCGCGCCCCCGGAGATCCTCGTCGACGTGCCGCGCCTCGTCACGGCCTACTTCTCGCTGCATCCCGATCCCGCGATCCCGGCGCAGCGCGTCTCCTTCGGCACGTCGGGCCACCGGGGCGTCTCGACGAGGGCGGCCTTCAACGAGGATCACATCGCCGCCATCACCCAGGCGGTTTGCGAGCACCGCGCCCGCGTCGGGATCGACGGTCCCCTGTTCCTCGGCGTCGACACCCATGCCCTGTCCGAGCCGGCGCGGGTCACGGCTCTCGAGGTGCTCGCGGCCAACGGCGTACACGTGCTTTGCCAGCAGGGCGACGGCGCCACGCCCACGCCGGTGATCTCCCACGCGATCCTCGTTCACAACCGGGCAGGTGTCGGCGGCCTCGCGGACGGCATCGTGATCACCCCCTCGCACAACCCGCCGGACAGCGGCGGCTTCAAGTACAACCCGCCCCACGGCGGACCGGCGGACACGGACGTCACCAGGGCCGTCGAGACCCGGGCCAACGAGATCATGGTGCCTTCGGCTCGTGCCCAGGCCGCGGGCCTCGTCACGGCGCGCGACTTCGTCGGCCCCTACATCGAGGATCTCGTCTCCGCCGTCGACATGGAAGCCATCCGCGCCGCCGGGCTCCGGCTGGGTGTCGACCCCCTGGGCGGCTCGTCCCTCGCCTACTGGGAGCCCATCGCCGAGCGCTTCGGCCTGACCATCGAGGTCGTCAACCGCCGGCTGGATCCGACCTTCTCGTTCATGACCTGCGACCACGACGGCCGGATCCGCATGGACTGCTCGTCTTCCCACGCCATGGCCTCGCTGATCGCGCTCAAGGACGGCTTCGACGTGTCCTTCGGCACGGACCCGGACGCGGACCGCCACGGCATCGTCACACGAGACGGGCTGATGAACCCCAACCACTACCTGGCCGTGGCCATCGACTACCTGTTCCGGCACCGGCCGGACTGGCCCGGGACTGCGGCCGTGGGCAAGACCCTGGTCAGCTCCGCCATCATAGACCGCGTGGCCGCGGCCATCGGAAGGCCTCTTCGCGAGGTGCCCGTGGGCTTCAAGTGGTTCGTCGAGGGGCTTCGCAGCGGGGCCATCGGCTTCGGCGGCGAGGAGAGCGCGGGCGCCTCGTTCCTGCGCCGGGACGGCGGCGTGTGGACCACGGACAAGGACGGGATCCTCCTGTGCCTGCTGGCCGCGGAGATCGCCGCGGTCACGGGCCGCAGCCCCTCCGAGCGCTACCGGGAGATGACGGAGCTCTTCGGCGCGCCGGTGTACGCCCGCACCGACGTGGCGGCCCCGGCGGCCAGGCGCGCGGTGCTCGGGCGTCTCTCCCCGGAGCAGGTGACGACCGGCACCCTGGCCGGTGAGCCCATCACCGCGCGGCTGACCCGGGCCCCGGGCAACGACGCCCCCATCGGCGGGCTCAAGGTCGTGGCGGAAAACGGGTGGTTCGCGGCGCGACCGTCCGGCACCGAGGACATCTACAAGATCTACGCCGAGAGCTTCCTCGGGACGGAGCATCTCGCCCGCATCCAGGAGGAGGCCCGGGCCATCGTGGACGCGGCCTTCGCCGCGGCCGGGGTCTGAGGTGGCGGGGCCCGCCGCCGAGCGCCGCCGTGGCTGGCTCGTCCCCCTGGCCATCGCGGCCGGTATCGCCGCCTGGATCGCCGTCACCCTGGTCGGCGGCCGGCTGCTGCCCGAGGGCTCGTCCGCGCCGGAATTCTCTTTGCCGCGGGTCGGCGGGGGGACGCTCTCGCTGGCGGAGCTCAGGGGCAAGGTCGTGGTCCTCGACTTCTGGTCCGTCCACTGCCCGCCGTGCCTGGACGAGCTGCCGCAACTGGCGTCCTTGTGGCGGCGGATGGAGGCCCGGGGGGTGGTCGTTGTGGGCGTCTGCGCCGGTGGCGAATCGAAGGATGATGTCGCCCGCTTCGCGAAGGAAATGGGGATCGACTACCCGCTGGTGACGGACGGCTCGGGAGCCATCTCGGCAGCCTACCGGGTCTCGGCCCTGCCCGTGATCTACATCCTCCACCGGGACGGGACCGTGGCCGCGTCCCATGTCGGCGCCTGGTCCGTGGACGGTCTGCGCGCCGCGGTGGAGGCCGCCCTGCGCTCCGATCAGTGATCCGCGCGGCAGGACTCCCGCAGGCGCAGGCGACCGAGGCAGGCGAGGTCGCCGACGACCGGTTGCCAGCGGATGCGGTCGAAGCCCCGGGCGACCACGTCCGCGGGCAGGGCCAGGCAGTGGCGCCGAACGATGCCCGTCCCACCGGGCGCCGCCGGGATGACCGTGTCGCCCACGACCTCGCCGTCGCGCAGGAAGTCCACGCGGTGCTCGGCGTCGTCGTTGACGTCGAGCTCCACGGCCCCGGCCAGGGCGCCGGCCCTGACTTCGAAGAGCAGGCCCTCGCGGTAGGCCATCATGCTCTGGCCGGCGCAGGGCTCGCCTACGGGGCAGGCGTCACCGCGCGGCAGCCGATGCACGGGCTGCTCGTAGGGCGCGGGGTCCGCGGGGGGCAGCAGGTGGTCGAGAGCGCCGGTGTTGACGTCCCATATCGTCGCGAGGCGGGACCCGGCGAGCAGGTCTCCCGAGGTGATCTCGACGAGAGCGGCTTGGTACGCGGCGATGTCCCCGTCCTCGATGGAGGGCACTTGGCTTCGCAGTGTCTCGACGTAGCCCGCGGGGATCGCCTTCGGGAAGTGCCCCGGCCGCCAGCCGGCCACGCTCGCGCTCGGCAGCCGCGCGAGCAGCGGGTCCGCCACGCCCATGGTGTCGAAGATCCGGATCCCGGGTCCGGCGTGAAAGCCGACGAAGCCCACGCCTCCGGACTCGAGGAAGCGCTCGCCCTTGCGCGCGAGGCGCTCGACGATCCTCCGGCTGCCGCAGTCCGGGGAGCCGGACCCACGCCGGTCCGAGAGCCAGCCCGCGCAGTGGTACCAGTAGGCCCGCTCGTCGGCGATGCCGGCGGGACTGATCACATCGCCCCAGACGCGGCGCCCGGTGCCGAAGTCCGCGCCGCTCGTGATCGTGGGGTGGGGCGTGACGAAGCCCAGGATCGCGGCCGCGATCAGGGCCGGGAGGACGACCCGGATACCCCGACCCTCCAGGGCCCGGCCCGCGAGCAGCGCCGCAACGAAGAGGGGCGGGACGAGGAACCGGCCGGACATGAAATCGCCGCCTATCCGGACGACGTAAATCAGGTACAGCAGGACGCCCGCGGCCAGGGGCCAGTGGCGGCGGCAGCGGGGCAGCACCACGGTGAGGGCGCCAGCCGCCGTGGCGACCAGGGTCAGCGGGTCGCGGTGCAGGCTGTCCGCGAGGTAGGCCAGTCCCTGCTCGATCATCAGTGCCGGGGGCAGGCCGTGGCCGAGCTTGGCGTAGGCCGTGTTGGGCAGCGGGAACCCATAGTAGAACAGCGAGAACAGCTCCCACAGGGCCAGGGGCAGGAGGCCGAGCAGCGAAGATCCGATGGCGCGAAGGCTTCGGTCCCGCCACAGGACCGCCACCAGGGAAGGCAGCACCAGCAGCAGCGCGTCGGGACGGGTCAGGGCGATCGACGCGGTGAGCAGCGCGAGCCGGCCCGGGCGTTCCCTCCTTCCGACCTCGCCGAGGCGCAGCTCGCGGCAGAACAGGGCCAGCAGCAGCACGAGCAGGGGCTGTTCCAGGCCGGACGTGGAGTAGTCGACGAAGGCGCGGGAGAGCAGCAGGACCGCGGCCGGGAGGAGGGGGGCGAGATCGCGGCGCGGGCGCGGGAGGAACGCCACGACGTAGGCCGCGACGGAAAGGGCGATCGACGCGGCGATGGCGGTGTGGAACGGCTCCCGGGTCACGGCGTAGAGAGCCGAGAGCAGGAACATCCACAGCGGGTGGGTGTAGACCTGCACCCGTTCACCTGCATTCCAGGTGAGCCCCAGGCCGCTGACGAAATTGTCCACGGTGCGCAAGGTGATGTAGGCGTCGTCACAGACCCAGGCCGTGCGAACGAGAACGGCGGCGTACGCCGAGAGCAGCGCGAGGAACAGGGCGAGCGCGGCGTGCTCCTCCAGAAATCTCGAGAATCCCGCGGGCAAGGGCGAACCCTCCCGGCCCCGGCCGGCCGTGGCCTTCTTTCACGATCGCCGGCGGACCGTGATCAGAATGTCAGGGTTCCCAGGGAAACGCCAGGGGCGAGGCGACGCGAGCCGTCCGTCGCGGCGATGACCGTCGGCGCGGGCAGGGACCACGCCACCCGCCCCCCGGCCAGGGCGACCGCGGCGCCGCGGCCGGACCTCGGCTCGCGACCCGCTGCGAAGGCGATGGCCGCGCCCGCCGCCGGCAGCAGGATCGGGCCCAGCACGAAGGTGTAGAACCAGGATTCGCCGAGGTTGTCGTAGGTGAACAGCAGCAGGGCGAGGTTGACCGCGGAGCCGGCGTACGTGCCGCCGAGGATCATCGGGTAGGAGACGGTGCTGATCCGGCTTCTGTCGCCGATGCCCCAGCCGCCCAGGCCGGAGATCGCCGGGGCGATGACCGAGTACATGATCGCCACGGTCTGCAGGTCGGTGCCGGAGGGCGCGTAGTCCAGGACCAGCAGCGTGGTCAACGCGAGGGCGCCGGCCTGGATCCCGAGTGTGATGCCGAACACCTTGGCCGCACGTCCGCCCTCCGAGGGGAGCTTGCGCTCCGGATCGTCCGGGAGCGGAGGCGGTGGGTCCGGGGCCTTGTGCTGTCCCGCGAGCGGCGCGGGCGCGGGTGCGGCCACCACTCCCGGGGCCACCAGCACATAGCCCGGGGGCAGCGCCACCACCTGCACCGGGGGGGCCGGCGGAGTCGGCGGGGGCGGGGGCTCCGGCGGGGGCGGGGTCGGCGGGACCCGGATCGCGCCCGGCGGCGGCGCCCGGGGGAGGGCCTCGGCCAGGCCCAGACGGGCCTCCTTCACGGCGGCCTTCTTCGCGGCCATGCGCAGTTGCATGCCCGACGGGCCATCCGTGGTGGAGAGCACCCGTATCTTCATCTCGATTTCACCGCCCACATCCGTGAGCTCGGTGCCGATCACCACGCCGGCGCCGAGCCAGCGGCCGATCTCGACCAGGTCCGGCGAGGCGAACCCCGGCCCCTCGCGGCCGGCCAATGCGACACGGATGTCATCCTCGTCGCAGAGCTGCCAGCCCCGGGCCGCGACCTCCTCGCGCAGAGCGCCGAGGATGGAGAGGGCCAGATCGGGCTTCACCTCGCCTCTCGGCGGAAGCACCGCGGCCCGCGAGGCCTCCACGGAGCGGTCGCCCGGGACCCCGGCCGGCTCCTGGGCCGCGGCCGCCAGGGGGGCGAGCAGCAGGATCGAGACCAGCAGCGGCGCGCGTTTCCCGTTCATGATTGTTCCGAGTGTATCAAGAATCGGGCCAACCGGGCACGGTTGATTGCCGGCCGGTCGCTTTTCCCCGGACCCGAAAGAACCCTACAGGTTCCGCTCGAAGAACCGCGTGAGGACGCTGAACAGGTGCGGGCGGTGCTTCGGGCCGGTGATGCCGTGGTCCTTGCCCGGGTAGACGACGAGGTCGAACAGCTTGCCGGAGTCGACCAGCGCGTCGATCATCCGCGCGGTGTTCGCGAAGTGCACGTTGTCGTCCGCCAGGCCGTGGGCCAGCAGCAGCGGCACCGCGAGCTTCCCGGCCAGGGGCACCAGCGCGGTCTTGTCGTAGCCCTCGGGGTTGTCCTCGGGCCGCTGCATGTAGCGCTCGGTGTAGGCCGAGTCGTACTCGCGCCAGTCCACGACCGGCGCCACGGCCGCGCCGCAGGCGAAGACACCCTCGGTCCGCAGCAGGGCCGCAAGGACCATGGTGCCGCCGTAGGACCAGCCGAAGATGCCGATACGCGCGGGATCGACGTCGGGTCGGGATTTCAGCCAATCCACGCCGGCGAGCTGGTCCGTAAGCTCGATCTCGCCCAGGTTCCGGTGCACCGGGGTCTCGAACTCGCGGCCCCGCCCGCCGCTGCCGCGGCCGTCCACGCTGAACACGAGCACGCCCCGCCGGGCCATCAGGTCGCGCCAGGGCTGAAAGGTGGACCGGAAGTGGTCGCGCACGACCTGGGCTCGCGGCCCGCCGTAGACATAGATGACCACCGGGTAGCGCCGGTCCGGCTCCATGGTCCGGGGGCGGGTGAGCTGAGCCCACAAGCTGGCGTCGTCCGCGGTCTCGATCTCGTACACCTCGTCGATCACGTCGTCGGCGTGGTAGCTGCCCAGGTCCTGCGCGGCGAGGGTGATCTCGACGGCGGTCTGCCCGTCCTCCAACCGCAGCAGGTCTGCCCGTGGAATCCGGCCGAGGGCCGAGTGCACGTCCACCAGGCGCGATCGATCCGGCGAGAACGTGGCCTCGTGGACCCCGCCTTCGGGCGAGACCCGGGTCAGGCCACGGCCGTCCAGGCCGACCCGGAACACCCCCTGCGAGAGCGGATTCTCGGCGTTGCCCGTGAAATAGACCACCGCCTGCTCCTCGTCCACGGCGGCGATGCCTCTCACCGCCCACTCGCCCCCGGTGAGCTGGCCCTTCTGCCTCCCTTCCGCGTCGAAGCGGTGGATGTGGGCGAAGCCGTCGCGCTCCGAGATCCACAGGAACTCGCTCTTCTTCCCGAAGAACACGGGTGGCCCCACCAGGTTGACCCAGCGCGGATCCCGCTCCTCGATCAGCGCGTCGCACGAGCCCTTGGCCGGATCGCACGAGAGGATCTCGGCCACGGTCTGGAGCCGGTCGAGCCGGGTGACCGACAGCCGGCCGTCCGGTCGCCAGGCCACCTGGGTGAGGTAGATGTCGGGGCCGCTGCCCGTGTCGAGCCAGACCGGCTCCGGCTCGGCCGCACCCAGATCCACCACGCCGATCCGCACCGTGGGGTTCGTCTCGCCGGCGCGGGGATAGGCCTGCTCGCGGATCGTTCCCGCGGCGCTCTCGGGCACGGGCCGGCGCGGGGTGGCTGACTCGTCGACGAAGGTGAACCAGAGGCGGGCCCCATCCGCGGTCAGGCCGAATCCGGACTTCACGTCGAGCTCCTCGCCGTAGACCCAGGTCACCGCGCCGAAGGAGCGGTCCCGGGTGCCCCCCGAGGTGATCCGCGTCTCCCGCCCCGTGGCCACCTCGACCGCGAACAGATCGTGGTCGCGGACGAAGACCGCGCGCTCGCCGTTCTCGGAGACGGCGAAGTCGCTTTCGGCCTCGGTGGTGGACGTGAGGGCGCGGCGCTTGCCGTCCAGGGTCGCGACGTGCAGGTCGCCTTTCGCTGTGAAGACCAACGCCTCGGACCCGGCCCAGGCGAAGGCCGCGACGGCAAGTTCCCGATCGGCCACCAGCGGCCGCTCGCGCCGGTTCACGATCTCGTAAATCCACAGTTCGTTCCCCGGCTCCCGGTTGGCGGAGGAGGAGTGCCGCAAGTAGGCGAGCCTCGCCCCGTCCGGGCTCCAGGCCAGCGAAGCGGGCAGCCGGCCGACCGCCGGTGGCTCGCCGTACAGACGGGCGATGTCCGGGTCCACGTCCGCGCCGACCACCGCGTCCGGGGATCGGGGCCTCGGCGGCGTGGCCGGGCAGGGCTGCTTGCCACCGCAGCCGGCGACAGGAAGCAGGGCGACGACGGCGAAAAGCGTCAGGGTTGTCTTCATGGCGGGATAGAGTAGTGGAAACCGGGTTTTTTGGGAAACCCTCGGTCCGCGCCGGGCCGTGCGGGTTGACAGGGGACGGGCCGGGCACCAGCATGGCCCGATGGCGAATCCCGACGAGTCCGGCCGGTCGT
>CAYZAI010000181.1:0-9604 GCA_964476305.1 uncultured Myxococcales bacterium | reverse complement strand
GGCCCTCGAAGCAGAGGGAAATCGTGCCGCGCTCCTCGGAAACCACCACCGTGACCGCGTCGGTCTCCTCGGTGATGCCGAGCGCCGCGCGGTGGCGTGTGCCGAGCGTCTTGTCGAGGCCCGGGTTGGCCGAGAGCGGGAGGAAGACCCCGGCCTCGCGGATCTGGTAGTTGGTGATGATCGCCGCGCCGTCGTGGAGCGGGTTCTCGTCCGCCGCCACGAAGATCGCGTGCAGCAGCTCGCGGGTCACGTTGGCATCCAGGCGCGTCCCGCCCTCGATCTTGAAATCGTCTATCGACGCGTGGCGCTCGAACACGATCAGCGCGCCGATGTTCTTGGCCGCCAGGGTCGAGGCGGCGCGGATCACCTCCTCGACGACCTGCGTCTCCCGCGCCTTCGAGAACCAGGCGAACTTGCCCACCCTGACCAGCGCCCGCCGGATGTCGTCCTGGAAGAGGATCAGCACGAAGATGACCACCACCGACATCAACTGGTCGAGCAGCAGGAAGGTGGTCGCGAGGCCCGTGGCCCGGCTGAGCAGGTACAGCCCGACGAGCACGGCCAGGCCGATGGCCATGGAGACCGTCCGGGTGCCGCGAACGAGCAGCAGCGTGACGTAGACCAGCCCGAACACGATGATCAGGTCGATGGCCGCCGTGAACCAGCTGCCGCTGTCCTGCACCAGGTTCGTGACGGGCTCAGGCACGGTCCCCTCCGCCCGGTTCCGCCCGGTGCCGCGCGATCTCGCGGGCGACGTCGGCGACCTGCCGCATCATGGACACGTCGTGGACGCGGACGGCGCTGGCCCCCCCGAAGATCGTCACCGCCACCGCCGCCGCCGTGCCGCCCAGGCGATCGTCCACCGGGGCGCCGGTGACGGCGCCGATGAACGACTTGCGCGACGGGCCGACCAGCAGGGGGTAGCCGAGCCCGGCCAGCTCCCGGGTGCGGGCGATGAGCTCGACGTTCTGGCCGGCGGTCTTGGCGAAGCCGATGCCCGGATCGATCCAGATCCTCCCGGCCGGGACCCCGGCGCGCCGCGCCAGCGAAGCCGCCGCGAGCAGCTCGCCCGAGACCTCGCCGATCAGGTCGTCGTAGGCCGGGGAGTCCTGCATGTCCCGGGGCGTTCCCCGGGAGTGCATGATCACCAGCCAGGCGCCCTCCTCGGCGGCGACCCTAGCCAGCCCGTCGCCGTTCCTGACCGTCGAAACATCGTTGATCATCCTTGCCCCGGCGGCGACGGCTTCGCGCGCGACGCCGGGCTTCGTGGTGTCCACGGAGAGCAGCGCCTTCGAGCTCGCGGCCAGGGCCCGGATCACCGGGATCACCCGCTCGATCTCCTCGTCCTCGGAGACGGGCTGGCTGCCCGGCCTCGTGGACTCGCCGCCCACGTCGATGATATCCGCGCCCTCACGCTCCAGGCGCAGGCCGTGCTCCACGGCCTCTTTCGGGTCGAGCCAGCGTCCCCCGTCCGAGAACGAGTCCGGGGTGACGTTGAGCACGCCCATGATCAGCGGCCTTCCGTTGTCGCCGGCGGTGAGCACGGTACGCACCATACAACGCATCCCGGCACACCACAACTTCGGGGGGGGTCCGTTCACGTGCGAGATTCCGCGGGGGGGGCCTCGGTTCTCCGCCCGTCAGGCCGGGCTTCCCGTGGGCCCGGGCGCGACGTCGTAGCGGACGCCGTTCTCGCCCCGGGTGCCGTGTGTCGCGAGGATCCGATCGATCTCTTCGCTCTCGAGGACCTCGCGCTCGAGCAGCTGTTCGGCCAGGCCGTCCAGGCAGGGGCGGTTGGCCTCGAGCAGACCGCGGGCGCGCCGGTACTGCACCATGACCGTCTCGTGCACCTCGTCGTCTATCAGCTCGGCGGTCTTCTCGGAGAACTCCTGGTGCTGGGCGATCTCGCGGCCGAGGAAGATCGCCTCCTCCTTGCGGCCGTAATAGAGCGGCCCGAGCTTCGCGCTCATCCCCCACTCGCAGATCATCCGCCGCGCCAGATCCGTGGCGTGCTGGATATCCTGCCCGGCGCCGGTGGACAGCTCGTTGAACACGAGCTCCTCGGCGATGCGGCCGCCCATCGAGACCGCGATCTGGGCCTCGGTGAACCGCTTGGTGACCATCAGCCGGTCCTCGTTGGGCAGCTGCTGCGTCACGCCGAGGGCGCGGCCGCGCGGGATGATCGTGACCTTGTGCACGGGATCGGCGTCCGGGATCAGCCGGGCCACCAGCGCGTGGCCGGCCTCGTGGTAGGCCGATATCCGCTTCTCCTTGTCGCTGATGATGAGCGAGCGCCGCTCGGCGCCCATCAGCACCTTGTCCTTGGCCTCCTCGAAGTCGGCCATTTCGACGACGTCCTTGCCCTTGCGGGCCGCGAGCAGCGCCGCCTCGTTGACCAGGTTCTCGAGATCGGCCCCCGAGAATCCCGGCGTGCCGCGGGCGATGACGGTCAGGTCGACGGCGGAGGAGACCGGCGTGCGCTTGCTGTGCACGTTCAGGATCCCCTCGCGGCCCTTCACGTCGGGACGCGGCACGACGATCCGGCGATCGAAACGGCCGGGCCGAAGCAGGGCCGGATCGAGCACGTCGGGGCGGTTGGTCGCCGCGACGATGATCACGCCGTCGTTGGCCTCGAACCCGTCCATCTCGACGAGCAGCTGGTTCAGGGTCTGCTCCCGCTCGTCGTGGCCGCCGCCCAGGCCCGCCCCGCGCTGGCGGCCCACCGCGTCGATCTCGTCGATGAAGACGATGCACGGGGCGTTCTTCTTGCCCTGCTCGAACAGATCGCGGACGCGGGAGGCGCCGACGCCGACGAACATCTCGACGAAATCCGAACCGCTGATCGAGAAGAACGGGACCCCGGCCTCGCCCGCGATGGCCCGCGCCAGCAGGGTCTTGCCCGTGCCCGGCGATCCCATCAGCAGCACGCCCTTGGGGATGCGCCCCCCGAGGCGCTGGAACCGCTTGGGTTCCTTCAGGAATTCGATAATCTCCTCGAGCTCGTCCCGGGCCTCGTCGATCCCGGCGACGTCCTTGAATGTCACCTTCTTGGAGTGATCGGACATCATGCGCGCCCGGCTCTTGCCGAAGCTCATGGCCTTGCCGCCGCCGGCCTGCATCTGGCGCATGAAGAAGAAGAAGACCAGCAGGAGCACGATCATCGGCAGCCACGAGATCAGGAACCCGTGCAGCAGCCCGCTCGACTCCTTCTCTTGAAACTTGACCTTGCCGACCTTGGCCAGCAGCTGCTCGGTCAGCTCGCGATCGGGCTCGGGGCCCACCGCCTGGACCTCCTCCTCGATGCCGGCCTGGGTCTGGCGCTTGTAGCGGTAGCTGTTCCCGCGGACCAGGATCTCGCCGACCTTGCCGTTGTTGAGATCCGTCTTGAACTCGCTGAAGTCGACCTCGCTCGGCCCCTGGTCGCTCTGGACCACGAGCACGACCATGAAGAACAGGAAGATCAGCACGCCCCACAGAATGAGAGTCTTGAGCTTCTGGTTCACTTCGTGTCCTCGACGCACCGGCAGGTCCAGTGCCCGGTGTGCTTAGCACGGCTCCCGGCGGGTTTCAACGAAAGCGCGTGAAAACGGCCGCCATCGCCCCCTCGCCGGGGCCGCGCCGAGGCCGCTTGACGCTCCATTGGCCGGGGTCTATGGTGGCCTCGCAATCCACCGTTGCGCGGGCAGCAGAGGTGCCCGCGGACGGTCCAGGAAGGCCTGTCGCCGCAACAAAGGAGTCACAAAATGGCCAGGAAGATCGCGATCAACGGGTATGGCCGGATCGGCCGCTGTATCCACCGGATTCTCTCGACCTCGAAGCACCCAGAAATCGAGCTCGCCGCGATCAACGACATCACGAGCCCGCAGGTGCTCGCGCACCTCTTGAAGTACGACTCGGTACACCGCGTGTTCCAGGGCACGGTCGAGGCGCGCGAGAAGAGCATCGTCGTGAACGGGATCGAAGTCCCGATCTTCGCCGAGCGCGACCCCGCGAAGCTCCCCTGGAAACAGCTCGGCGTCGAGCTCGTGATGGAGTGCACCGGCCTGTTCCGCGACCAGGCCACGACGGGCAAGCACCTCGAAGCCGGTGCCCAGAAGGTCATCGTCAGCGCCCCGGGGAAGGATCTCGTGGCGACATTCGTCATGGGCATCAACGACGGGACCTACGACAAGGCGAAGCACCACGCCGTCTCCAACGCCTCCTGCACGACGAACTGCCTCGCCCCGCTGTGCAAGGTCGTGCACGAGGCCGTCGGTATCGTCGATGCCCAGATGACCACTATCCACGCCTACACCAACGACCAGCGCCTCCTCGACCAGCCCCACCAGGACCTGCGCCGGGCTCGCGCGGCCGCGGTCTCGATGATCCCCACCACCACCGGTGCCGCCCGCGCGGTGGGGCTCGTGCTGCCGGACCTCAAGGGCAAGATCGACGGCCTGGCGATCCGCGTGCCCACGTCGAACGTCTCGATCGTCGAGCTGACCTTCACCGCCAAGCGCCCCACGTCCGCCGAGGAGATCAACAAGGCCCTGGCCGAGGCCGCCCACGGTCCGCTGAAGGGCATCCTCGAGTACACCGACGAGGAGCTCGTCTCCATCGACTTCCTGGGCAACCCCCACTCCTCGATCGTCGACAGCCGGCTGACCCAGGTCGTCGGCGGGACCAACGTCAAGGTCTTCTCGTGGTACGACAACGAGTGGGGCTACTCGAACCGGATGATCGACCTCGCCGCGCTGATGCTGCGCTAGGAAAGCCACCATGGACCCGAAACCCATCCCGAAGCTCGGCGAGTTGAAGGTCGAGGGTCGGCGAGTGCTGATGCGCGTCGATTTCAACGTGCCCCTGGCCGACGGAGCCATCCGCGACGACACCAGGATCCGCGCGGCGCTGCCCACGATCAACGCGATACTGCAGCGCGGCGGACGTCTGGTGCTGGTGAGCCACCTGGGGCGTCCCAAGGGCAAGCCCGCCCCCGAGTACAGCCTCGAGCCCGTGGCCGCCCGTCTGGCCGAGCTTCTGGATATCGGCGAGGTGCACCTCACCGACTCCTGCGTCGGCGACGGCGCGCGGCGCGTCTCCCTCGATCTGCGCGACGGCGGCGTGGCCCTGCTCGAGAACGTGCGCTTCCACGCGGGCGAGACCGCAAACGACGAGCACTTCTCGCGGGACCTGGCCTCTCTCGGTGACGTCTATGTCAACGACGCGTTCGGCACCGCGCACCGGGCCCACGCCTCCACGGTGGGAGTCACGGCCTTCCTCCGCGAGCGCGCCGCCGGGCTGCTGCTCGAGAAGGAGGTCGCCGCGCTGAGCCGGCTGCTCGGCGAGGTCGAGCGGCCGTACGTCGCCGTGCTCGGCGGCGCCAAGGTTTCGGACAAGATCGGCATCATCGAGAACCTGCTGAAGCGGGTCGACGTGCTGGTCATCGGCGGCGCCATGGCCAACACCTTCCTCGCGGCATCGGGCGGCACGGTCGGCCGCTCGCTGGTGGAGACCGACAAGCTCCCGCTGGCCCGCGACCTGATGGCCCGGGCCGAAAGCCTCGGTGTGAACTTGCTGCTGCCGGCGGACGCGATCGTCGCCGACGACATCGATTCCCGGGAGACGTCCTCGTGCGCGTCCCGCGCCGTTCCCGAGGGCAAGTCCGCTTTCGACATCGGCCCGAAGTCCGTCCAGTCCTTCAAGGAAGTGATCGCCCGCGCCGGCACCGTGCTGTGGAACGGGCCGATGGGCGTGTTCGAGCGCGAGCCCTTCGCCGAGGGCACGCTGGCCATGGCACGCGCCATCGCGGCCAGCGCGGCGTTCTCGGTGGTCGGCGGCGGGGACTCGGTGGCCGCCGTGCGCCAGAGCGGCAAGGAACGCGGCTTCGACCACGTCTCCACGGGCGGCGGCGCGTCTCTCGAGATGCTCGAGGGCAAGGTTCTGCCGGGCATCGCGGCCCTGGCTTCCTGACAGTCCCCGGTTCGTTGCAGGCGGGGGTCAGTCACCCCGCGGGAGGTGAGCATGCGCAAGCAGTACGTGGCCGGAAACTGGAAGATGAACAACACCATCGCCGAATCGATCGGGCTGGCGCGGGCCGTCGCGGCCGGCCTTCCGAGGGACTGCGCGACAGAGGTGGCCGTGATCCCGCCGTTCGTCGCCCTCGGAGCCGTGGCCGATGCCCTCGCGGGCGGCCCGGTCCGGCTCGGCGCCCAGGACGTCTTCTGGGAGAAGTCCGGGGCCTTCACCGGCGAGATCTCGGCGGCGATGCTCGCCGACGCGGGCTGCTCGTTCGCGCTCGTGGGACACTCGGAGCGGCGCCACGTCATCGGCGAGAACGACGAGATCGTGCGGCGCAAGCTCGACGCCCTGCTCGCCGCGGACCTGGACGCGATCCTCTGCGTGGGCGAACGCATCGAGGAGCGGGAGGCCGGTCGCACCGAAGAGCGGCTCGAGACCCAGATCCGCGCGGGGCTGACGGGCCTCACGGCCGCCCAGGCGGCTCGCGTGACCGTCGCCTACGAGCCGGTCTGGGCCATCGGGACCGGCAAGACGGCCACGACGGCCCAGGCCCAGGAGGCCCACGCCTTCATCCGCCGCCTGGTGGGAAGCCTGCTGGGCGATGCCGTCGCCGCCGCGATGCGGATCCAGTACGGCGGCAGCGTCAAGCCCTCGAACGCGGCCGAGTTGCTCGCCCAGCCCGACGTGGACGGGGCCCTGGTGGGTGGCGCCGCACTGGAAGCGGCCTCGTTCCTCGGCATCATCGCCGGCGCCCGGCAGGGATGACGAGAGGGGCGCCCTCATTGTCTTCTTGACTTCGAGGGATGGTGAAAGGTAGAAAGCCCGGCCATGGTTGTCCTACTCACGATATTGCACATCCTGTTCTGCCTGTTCCTGATCCTGGTGATCCTGCTCCAGACCGGGAAGGGTGGCGGCATGGGCGCCGCGTTCGGCGGCGGCGGCAGCTCGACGGTCTTCGGGCCGCGAGGGGCCGGCTCGTTCATCGGCAAGCTGACCGGGACCGTCGCCACCCTCTTCATGCTGAGCTCCCTGGCCCTGGCGTATGCCTCGTCGTCCCAGAGCACGGGCGTGGCCGACAAGGCCGCCCTCGCCGAGACCGGCTCGGGTACGGCGGAAGACGTGGCCCTCGACGAGGCGCGTCGGGCGGCGGGCACCGCCGAGGCCGACAAGGACGTTCCGGCCGCGCCGGTCCCCGACACGGCACCGGATGCGGCCCCGGCAGCCGACGCCGGCCAGGCCGACGCGGCCCCCACCGAGGCTCCGGCAACGCCGGAGGCCCCTCCCTCCACAGCCACCGACGCAGGTGTCTAGACCCGGTCCGCTCTTCCGTACCGTTCTGGTGGCGCTCCTTGGCGCTGCGTGTGGCGACCTGACCCCCTCGACTGCCAGGTCCGCCCCCGACGAGACTCCGAGCTCCGACAACCCGCCGGCCGACACGCCATCGCTGGTCATCCACCCCCGTGTCGTGAACCTCGGCCGGCTCCGACCGGGGGCCGGCCTCTCGCGCCGGATAAAGGCGCGAGCCACGTCTCCCGACCTGCTCATCACGGGTGCGCGAACCGGGGACCCCGGCTTCTCGGTGGAACCGGACGCCTCGCCGCTCCCCGGAAGAAGAGCCACCTTCACGCTGCGCTTCAAGGGCTCCCGCAAGCTCGGCCCGCTCGGCGCCGAGGTCGCCATCACGCACCGCGATGCCGCCGGCACGGAAGGGGAGGCGCACGTCACGGTGGTCGGCTCCGTGGCGGGGGATATCAGGGTCACGCGCGGGATATACCTGCACAGACGAGGCGGGCGCTTCGCACCCCGCGACGTGGTGGTCGGTCGCCGATCCGGCCGGTCGGTGCGCATCACCTCGGTCGAGGACCCGGACGGCCTCCTCGATGTCGCGTTGGTGGAGCCCGTCTCGCGGCTGGCATCGTTCCGCCTCGAGGTCGCCGATCCGGCCACGAGGGAAGATGGCGCCGTGGGGCACCCGTTGCTTCTGCACGTGGACAAAGCCGACGAATCACCGATCAGCATGGAGTACCGTATCGACAGCGGACGGGAATGAAAGGTCCGATCCGGATTTGTGTTCCAGTTCCCCGCGAGCGGGGTAGAATGCGCGAAACGGCGCCGGCGACACGCAGGCGGCGCAGGAGGTGAACAATGACAGCAGTTCGTGGAAGGCTCTTCCTCGCCGCGATGCTCGGCCTGGGCCTGGCCTGGGCCGCCGGCTGCGGCAAGAAGGTCGAGGAGGGCGGCAAGGATGCCGCCGTCGAGAAGCCGGCCCCCCCTCGCATCGCGGCGGTGCAGTCGTCCTTCGACGCGGGCAAGGTCAAACAGGGCGAGAACGTCGAGCACGTTTTCAAGGTGAGGAACGAGGGCAAGTCCGAGCTCATTTTGGAAAAAGCGAAATCCTCGTGAGGGTGCACGGCGTCCGTCGTTTCGACGGACCCGATTCCCCCGGGCGGGGAAGGCGAAATCAAGGTGACCCTGCGGACCGGCGGGCGCGGCGGCAAGATGGAGAAGAAGATCACGGTCTTCTCGAACGACCCGGAGAACCCGCAGCTGGCTCTCTCGATCTCATGCGACATCACGGTCGACGTGGCCGTGGAGCCGCGTCAGATCGTCTTCGGCCAGATCGGCAAGGGCGAAACGGCGGAGCAGGGCTTCGCCGTCACGGTGAACGAACCGGACAAGATCAAGATCACGGGTGTCACCATCGACGACGAGCACTTCGGCTTGACCCTGCTCGAAGGGGGAGCTGGAGGGACGGCGAAGTACAAGCTGACGTTCAAGGGCGGTGCGAGCATCGGCCGGATGACGGCGACGGTCAAGATCGCCTACGAGGGTTCGACCGTGCCGGAACTCGCCGTGCCCGTGCGCGCCGAGATCGTCGGCGATCTGGTCTACAACCGCAGCCTCTACTTCAACAAGAAGGATGACGCGTTCCCGCAGCGGGAGATCGCGTTCACCAGCCGCTCGGGCAAGACCGTGAAGCTGACCAAGGTCGAGGACGCCGAGGGCAAGCTCAAGACCGAGATCCGCTACGAGGACAACGGCACGAAGGCGGTGCTGGTGGCCGTGGTGGCCGATCCGGCCGCTTCGTACGCAAAGCCGACCCGCCACAAGCTCGTCGTGCACACGAGCGACAAGGACCAGCCGACGGTGGAGATTCCCTACACCATCAGCGAGAGGGTACGCGGGGCCGCGATGCGCGGCGGCAAGGACAGAAGGAAGCCGCCGATGCCCTTCCCACCGAGAGCGGGCATCGAAAAGGCGCTGAAGCTGAAGGCGGAACAGGAAAAGGCTGCCAAGAAGGCGGAGGCCCAGCCCGCCGGAGAGGTGCAATAGCCGTGGAGCGGCTCGCAGCCCGGGCTTCAGGTGGCGGCGCGCCTCCGAGCCCGACCCGAAGGGGGGGAGGTCCCATGCCAGGAAAGACAAAGTCAATCACAGCCGTCGCGGTCACCGCAGCGGCGCTCGTCCTGCTCGCTTCCTGCTCGCCGAAGCCGGCGAGCCT
The DNA here is from genome assembly GCA_964476305.1 of uncultured Myxococcales bacterium. GTDB lineage: Bacteria > Myxococcota_A > Polyangia > JAAYKL01 > JAAYKL01 > CAYZAI01. The sequence goes on along the minus strand of CAYZAI010000181.1, from coordinate 108 downwards.
CGTCATCGAGCCGGAGAAGGCCGTGCTCGACGGGAGCGGCTCCACGCTCAAGCTCCAGGCGAAGGTCCTGGACGCCGACGGCCAGCCCATCACCGAGGGAGTGGACGT
>CAYZAI010000180.1:0-9680 GCA_964476305.1 uncultured Myxococcales bacterium | reverse complement strand
CGGCGAGCAGCGCGCCCGCGGTGAAGGCTCCGGCCGGGCCGCACCAGACCGCCGTGGCCTGCAGCGAGACCCAGCGCGGTGCCGTCGCCATCAGGAACGCGGCCAGCAGGGCCGGCTCCCAGGCCCGCAGGCGGAAGCGCAGGGCCAGGACGAGCAGCACGAGCCCCAACCCGCCCCAGGCCGCGCAGATGGCCCGGTGGGCGCCGAGCCCGAAACCCGTGACGTGCATGAGCGCGCCGTTCACGTACGGCAGGTGCGGGGTCTGCGTGTACGCGAAATCCCGGTAGGGCAGCTCCCCCTCCCACACGAGCCGCGCGGCCAGGGTGTAGAAGCTCTCGTCCGGCGCCATCATCGCCGTGTGGACGTAGTGGGAGGCGATGACGAAGTAGACCGCCAGCACCGCGGCCAGGCCCAGGACGGCGGGCACGAGGCGGCGCGCGGTTTTCCGATGCGCCATCGCGCTAGCTCCGCCTCCGGCGCAACCGGCGCCAGCCGAGGAACCCGGCCGCACCGGCGAGGCCGAACCACGCCGCGAGGCTGGTCCAGTTGGCGACCCGCTCCCACCAGGGGCGCTCGTACTTGAGCTCTACCACCCCGTTTCGCGCCTCGGTCGCCATCAGGATCTGGCGCACGTGGGGCATCACGCCGTGGCGCCTGACGGGGATGGGCGTGCCGTCGTGGTAGGCCTTCCAGGGATAGAAGAAGGCGATGGGGAACAGCAGTCGTGCCCCGGGCCCTGCCCCGGCGACCCGCACCCGGACGTATTCGTCCTCGAAGTCCTCCACGTCGATGGTCCCGGTGCCGTCGAGCCGCACGGGCGGTCCCCTGCCCTCCTCCACGGAGTAGACGACCACGTCACCGAACCGCCGCTCCTCCCGGATGTCCTCGCGCTCGGGCCACTCGGCGAGGGAGACGATCCAGCGGATGTGGAGCGCCTCGAGGGCCTCGGGCCTGGTCAGCAGGTCGCGGATCAGCTCCGTGTCGTGGGGCCAGCGGTGGGCGAGCGGCATGTTGCGGAAGATCGCCGTGGCCTCGTAGCCGAACTTGATCTTCGGCAGATCCGTGCGCACCGGGCCCGACGCGAAGATGTGGCGGTGGTAGACCTCGTTGCACTTCTCGCGGGTGAGCCTGCCGTCGACGCAGAGCTCTCCGGGCTGGTACAGCACGCGGTCCAGCGGTCCTCGCGGCTGCCCGCCCAGCCACTAGTCGGTGCGGACGATGTCCTCCCACAGATCGCCGCCGAGCCGGCCGACCTTGAGCGTCTTGGAGAAGTGTCCCCGCCAGCCCCCGGCCAGAAGGCCGATCACGAGCATCGCGCCGAGGAGCGGGCGGACGATCCGGTAGGCCTTGAGGGCCGCTCCCGCACGCCATCCCTCCGGCAGACGCCGGTGGAGCCATTCGAGGCCCTCCCCGGCCTGGTACACGGCATACCCTGCCAGTGTGAACCAGAGGAACTTCATGAAGGCCGCCATGCGCTCGATCTGCACGCGGCGGGCCATGGTCCCGTCGCCCATGGCATTGGCCAGGCCCGAGAGGAGGATCGCGGCGACGAGCAGCAGCGCCAGGTAGACGGGCCAGCGCCGGCGGGAGATCAGCGCCAGCAGGAAGCCGCCGAGACCGAGGGCCCAGGTCGCCGGATAGAAGTCGTAGAACAGCTTGTTGATCGCCAGGGCCTCGAGCATCCGCGGCAGGGAGAGCCACATCCCGCCGAAGCCCACGGCAGGCCAGCCCAGGGTCCAGGCGTTGCCCGTGGTGTACCAGGGCACGATCCAGAAGCCGGCCAGCAGCAGCGCCAGGGCCCCGGCCAGCGCCGACCGTTCGATGACCTGCCTCGCCCCGGCACGACGGCGCTCGACCACGGCCAGCACCAGCACGAACAAGGGCGCCGACAGCCCGAGGAAGAACGCTGACATCGGGTGCGCCAGGACCGCCAGGGCGCACAGGAACACGAACAGGAGGAACCGGCCCGGCCGCTCGCGCGGGGCCTGGAGCACCGCGCTCTCGCAGACCATCACCGCCGACACGCTGAGCAGCATCGAGAGGATGAACGGCCAGACCGCCCAGTGCACGGTGGAAACGTGCCCGCCCTGGGGCCAGCCGCCCACGTCCCCCGCGGAGAGCAGCCCCGCCACCAGGGGGCCGAGATTCCGCCCCGTGGCGCGGCGGGCCAGTCCGTAAACCACCAGCGGTATCGAGAGCGTGAGCAGCAGGAAGAAGACGGCGTACGTCCGGCCCCAGGACAGCAGGCCGAATGTGAGCCAGCGCGTGAGCGTGATCAGCAGGTCGCCCAGGATCGGGTAGTAGACGCCGGCCGGGTAGCCGGCGAAGGCCATGTTGCTCCACCCGGTGACCCGGCCGGACGGCAGCGTGTGCTCGGCCATCAGCCAGCCCTTGTAGAGGTGGATCATGTGGTCGCCGGTAGCCGGCACCGAGAGGAACAGATCGAAGTGCAGCCCCGCGGTCAGCAGGAGGAGCAGTGCCGCTCCCCAGTGATCCCGCAGCATGCGACCGACGGCGTCGAGGGCCTGCTTCATGGCCTGTCAGAATCCCGCAGGCGCCAAGCCGCGTCAAGGCGTTGTGGCCCCCGGGTCCGGCTCGGCGAGTCCTTCCAAGGCCTCGAGGAGTTCCTCGGCATTGGCGATCATGTCGACCAGTTCGTCATACGTGAACTCGATGAACTCCAGGTAGTCGCCCTCCTGGCGATCGTGGAAGAGCCGGTCGTAGATACGCCCCTGTTCCGTGGAGAGCAGGCCGGGCTTGATGAAATGCTTGTGGAGGGCCGCACGAACCCCGGCGTGCTTCCGGAAACGGTGTCCGTGAGCCAGCAGCACCGCGCTGGCGGCATAGAACGCGGAGTAGTAACAGCGGTTCACGGAAAAGGAGTGGCGGCCGGCGCTCAGCTCGTCCCGCGCGGACGCCAGTGATTCCGAGGCCTTCTCGAGCCAGTAGCTGACGATGTCCGCGGCGTCGCTTTCCCTGCTCACGCGGCGACTCCGTGTTCGTCGATCTCGAGGCGGATGGGCAGCAGGGATATCGGCCCCGACTCCCACTCCTCGGCGGAGACGAAAAGCGGGCTGAGCACGACATCGTGATCCAGCTGGATCGGGAAGAGCCGGTCGACGATCCCGTGGCGCTCGGACCTGGTCAGCCGCTGCCTGGTCACGACCAGGATGTCGATGTCCGATTCCGGCCCGTCGTCTCCCCGCGCCTTGGAACCGAACAGGACGATCGCGACCACCTCCGTCGCCTCGCGGATCTCGCGGGTCGCCTTCACTATCGCGGTTCTGTCGTCGTCCCGAAGCGCGATGTCGCCGAGCTGTCTCATCGGCGGCGATGGTAGCAAGCACACCCCCGACTGGCAAGCAGGGCCCGGCAACACGGGCTAGGCAGCAGGTGTCAACCCGACAAGGGAGATGCGATGCGCGGCGCACAGGGCGCGGACGCGCTCGGGTTCCAACACGAGGCAGCCCCCGGCCTCGACGCCGATGGCCGAAAGCCCGACCAGCTTCCCCGCGAGCACCGTGGCCGGGCCGATGGCGGGCCTGTCGAACCGCAGGTCCTGCCCGGGCTTGCAGAGCTTGACCAGCACCGCGCCCGGCCCGGGCGCCGACGCGAGCAGCGCGTCCGTGCCGGCCCGTCCCTCGACTCCCGCGGGCCCGCCGCGAAAGGCCAGCGCCGCCTGACCGGCGTCCCGCCTTCCGATGGCGACAGCCGCCCGGCGCGCGATCTCGAGGTCCCGCAGGACCGCGGGGTCCGGCTCCGGGCCGGCGATGAGCCCCTCTTCGGCCAGCAGGTCGCCGAGGTGCTCCACGGGATCGCCGATGGCCACACCGAGCCTCCCGAAGCGTTCCGCCGCCTGGCGCAGGAGCCCGTCGTCGCCGCGAAGCAGCACGGCCGGCAGGAGCGGCGCCGAGTGGCGATCGGGCCGGACGTGCGACAACAACCCCGCCCGCCTCACCCCTCCCGCGAAGTACGCCCGACTCGCGCCGTGAGAAAGGAAGAACCGCGCGGCCTCGCCGATGGCGCCGACGGGCACCACCCGGACCGCCGCTCGCGCATCGAACAGCCCGGCGGCGCTCTGCCCGGACAGCGCGGCGACCGCCACCCGCAGACCCGCGCCCGCGAGCCTTCCGGCCAGCAGCGGGGCGAGGGCTCCGCGCCCGGCGACGATGCCGAGCGCGGCTCCGGCCGATTGGCTCATCGCGTGATGCCGCGGGTCGCGTCGCGCAGGAATTCGATCATCCGGCGGGCCTCGTCGGAGAGATCGGCCATCGCCTCGAAACGCGCGACGATTTCACCGAGGGTCTCGTCCCGGCGCCTGAGTGCGAGGAACACGTCCTTGATCTGCTCTCTTGCCGGCTGCCCCATCCCGCGCCGGTCGAGGCCGACCCGGTTCACGGTCCGCAGACGCGCCCGATCCCCGGCGACGATGCAGAAAGGCGGGGCGTCGCGCTCCACCATCGCCCCGGCGGCGAGCATCGCCGACTCGCCGACGCGCAGGAAGGCGCCCACCGCCGCCATCCCGCCGAACACGGCGTGGTCCCCGACGCTCACGTGCCCCGCCAGGGTGGCGTTATTGGCCATGATCACGTGGCTGCCCACCTGGCAGTCGTGAGCCACGTGGCAGCAGGCCATCAGCAGGTTGCCGTGACCGATGCGGGTCGCGCCGCCGCCGTGCACCGTTCCCCGGCTCACGGTCACGTGCTCGCGCAGGACGTTGTCGTCGCCTATCTCGAGACGCGTTGGCTCGCCGCGATGGCGCAGATCCTGGGGCGGCCCGCCGACGACGGCGAACGGGTGCACCGTGTTGCGGTCCCCGAGCCGCGTCGGACCCTCGATCACGGCGTGGCCGGCCACCACGCAATCCCGGCCGAGTACGACACCGGGCCCGATCACCGCGAACGGGCCGACGCTGCAGCCGGACCCGATCACGGCGGCCTCGTCGACCGCGGCCCGGGGGTCGATGAGCGGCGCCTTCCCGGCGCTGTGGCCGGCGATTGACTGGATCGTCGCTTCCATGGCTTTCCGTGCTTAGAACATGTCTTCCCGGTTGAGGATCGACATCGCGAGCGAGGCCTCGGCCACCGGGTAGTCGTCGATGTGGACCGTGACGTCGAAGCGCCAGACATTGCTCCGATGCTGAACGAGATCCGCTTGAATATCGAGCATGTCCCCCGGCAGCACCGCCCTCCGGAACTTGGTCTTGTTCACCCCGAGCAACGCCACGGCCACCTCGTTCGGATCGTACGGCTGCGTGGCATAGGCCAGCACGGTGCACGCCTGGAGCATGGCCTCTATCATCATCGTCGCCGGATAGACCGGCATGTTCGGGAAATGGCCCTGCACCGCGGGATCGGCGATCGAGATGCACTTGGTCACCAGGATCCGCTGTCCCGGCTTGACCTCGACGACCGAGTCGATCAGCACGGCGGGCGACCTCTGGGGAAGGATGCCGAGAATGTTCCTCGCCTCCAGCACCTGTTCGTGATGGGTCATGTCTCGTCCGCTCCGGTTTCCGGCAGCCGGCCGTCGAGTGCGGCCAGGCGGGCCATCGTTCGCAACCACTTCCTCCGCTCGACCGCGGGATACCCGGCCACCGCCACACCCGCGTCCACGTCGCCGATCACACCGCTCTTCCCGGCCACCCGGGCGCCCCGGCCGATCCGAAGGTGATCGCCCACGCCCGCCTGGCCACCGATCATAACGTCATCATCGACCGCTGTCGACCCGGCAAGGCCGGCCTGGGCGGCGACCAGCACGCGCCGACCGACGGTCGTGTTGTGGCCGACCTGGACCAGGTTGTCGAGCTTGCTCCCCTGCCCCACCCGAGTGACCCCCAGCGTCGCACGATCCACACAGGCGGCGGCTCCGATCTCGACGAAATCGCCGATTTCCACGGTGCCCACCTGGCGCACCTTGATCGGCCCGTCCGGCGATGGAACGAAGCCGAAGCCCTCGTGGCCGATCACCGCGCAGGGGCCGATCCGGACGAAGCGTCCGATGCGGGCCGCGCCGCAGACAACGGCATTGGGCCCGATCCAGCTGCCCTCCCCGACTCGCGCGCCGGCCTCGATCACCGCCCCCGGGCCGATCCATGCCGACGGGTGGACCACGGCGCCGGGATCGACGGCGGCGGCAGGGTGCACGAACCCGCGCTCCACGTCCGGCGGGTGGAAGTGATCGATGACCCGCGCCAGGGCGATCACCGGCTCGCCGTGGACGATGGCTGCGCCGATGCCGTGCTCCAGGGCCGCAACGGCGAGCGCCTCGGATGCCAGCACCGCGCCGGGCAGCAGGCCGAGTCCCTCCAGCAGGCGACGGCGAAGCAGCGGGCTGACGCAGTCGGGTGTCGCCTCGTCAAGTGCCCGCACGCCCTCGAGCGCCAGCTTCCCGTCGCCGAGCACCTGGCCGCCGGCCAGCCGCGCCAGGTCCGTCACCGTGATGGAGAGCGTCATCGGGGCCGAGCATAGCGCCGATCGGTCCAGGGTTTCAATCGAGGATGGGGATGGGGCGGAGGCTGGTCTCGCGGTTCTAGACCACGCCCTGGTCGAGCATCGCGTTGGCGACCTTGAGGAAGCCCGCGATGTTGGCGCCGTTGACGTAGTTGCCCGGCGTGCCGTAGGCCTCGGCCGCGTCCCAGGCGTTCTTGTGGATCGACTTCATGATGCCGCGCAGGCGCTGGTCGACCTCCTCGCGGCTCCAGGACAGGCGCAGGCTGTTCTGGGACATCTCGAGGCCGGAGGTAGCCACGCCGCCGGCGTTGGCGGCCTTGCCGGGCCCGTAGGAGATCTTGTGCTCGATGAAGATGTCGACACCCTCGGGGGTGGTCGGCATGTTGGCGCCCTCGGAGACGGCCTTGACGCCGTTCTTCACCAAGTGCTGGGCGTCCTTGCCGTTGATCTCGTTCTGCGTTGCGCTCGGCAGGGCCACGTCGGCCTTGATGTCCCACAGCGGGTTGTAGCCGATGCTCGGGTCGATGGCCGTGTACTTGGCCTTCGGGTAGCGGTCGCAATACTCCTTGATACGGCCGCGCTTCAGGTTCTTGAGCTCGAGGACGAAGGCCAGCTTCTGCCTGTCGATGCCCTCCTCGTCATAGATGAAACCGCCGGAGTCGGAGAGCGTGACCGGCTTGCCGCCGAGGTCGAGGACCTTCTGCGTGCAGTACTGGGCCACGTTGCCCGAGCCGGAGACCAGGCAGGTCTTGCCCTTGATCGTGTCGCCGCGGGCGTTCAGCATCTCCTCGGCGAAGTAGACCTGGCCGTAGCCCGTGGCCTCGGGGCGGATCAAGCTGCCGCCCCAGTTCAGGCCCTTGCCCGTCAGCACGCCGGTGAACTCGTTGGCGAGCTTCTTGTACATGCCGAACAGGTAGCCGATCTCGCGGCCACCCACGCCGATGTCGCCGGCCGGGACGTCGGTGTTGGGCCCGATGTGCCGCCACAGCTCGGCCATCAACGACTGGCAAAACGCCATCACCTCTCGATCGGACTTGCCCTTGGGATCGAAGTCCGAGCCGCCCTTGCCGCCGCCCATGGGCAGCGTGGTCAGGCTGTTCTTGAAGACCTGCTCGAAGGCGAGGAATTTGAGGATGCTGAGGTTGACCGTCGGGTGGAAGCGCATGCCTCCCTTGTACGGTCCGATGGCGCTGTTCATCTCGATGCGGAAGCCCTTGTTGAGCTGGACGTCGCCGTGGTCATCGACCCAGGGTATCCGGAACAGGATCACCCGCTCGGGCTCGGCGATGCGCTCGAGGATCTTGGCCGCCCGGTACTCGGGATGCTTCTCGAGAACAGGCGCCAGCGAATCGAACACTTCCTTGACCGCCTGGTGGAATTCGGGCTCGTTGGGGTTCTTCGCGACGACTCGCTGGTACTCGGTTGCCGTGCTCATGGGTCACTCCTCTTCGTGTTTCGAAAGCGCTCGGTTGTCCGCGCCGGGCTGCTCGGCGGTGGAAGGCTCTCCACCACCGTTTTTCGAGCTACCCATGGCACCAATATTCCCGACCTGTCAAGCGAAGGAGCCAAAAATGGGCAGATACGTACCGGTCAGACGGATTGTCCGGGAGTTTTTTCCCCATCATGCTATCGGATCCGGCTGGAATAGTCCCACCGGCGCCGGGCCCGACCCAAGATTCTGGAAGACTCGGGAAGACGGGAATCCGGAGCGCTACTTGCCGGACTTGTAGCGCTGGTTGTAGGCCTGCACCAGCTTGTCGGTGAGATCGAGATGTGCGGGTGCCCAGACCACGGCCCCGCTCGAGCGGTCGTAGATCATCGTGTAGCTTTCGGATTTCCCCATTTCCTCGACGATGGTCACGAGCTTGGCGAGGATGTCCTGGGTGGCCTTGGTCTCCTTCTGCACGAGTTCGCGCTGGTATTCCATGTAGGTCTGCTGGAGCTCGGTCACAGAGCGGTAGTACTCCTCGACCTTGGCCTGGAGGGCATCCTTGGTCAGCACGTTCTGCTGCTTCTCGATGGACTCCTTCATCTTGAGGATCTCTTTTTCCTTCTTCTCGATTTCCTTCTGCAGCTTGTCCTTGTGCTTGGTCAGCTTCTTCATCGCCGCCTTGCCCTCGTTGGTCTCGTTGAGGGCACGGCGCATGTCGACGAAAGCGATCTTGAGGTTCTGGGCCGAGGCCGCGGCCGCGTAGGTCGACACCAGCAGCATGGCGAGCACGGTCCCGATGGCTCTTACCGACGTGTGTTTCATCTTCCCGTCTCTTTCGTTTCCAGGCGATCACTGTTGCCCGGCCGGATCTCTTCCGCTCCCGGTGTTTTTTCGACTCCCCGCTGCTTACGGATATTCCATCCCGAGGTCAACACCCTGCCATTCGCTGCATTCCCGCATCAGAAGAAGTTTCCGAAAGTGAACTCGAACATGTGGTCCTCCTCGCCCGGGTAGGTCGTGGTCGGGAACCCCCATTCGAAGCGCAGCGGCCCCATCGGCGAGAACCAGCGGAACCCGAACCCCGTCGAGGTCCGCAACATGAACGGGTTCTTGTTGCAGGGATCCGTGAACTCGTTGATGCCGCGACCGCCCCCCGCCTGGCACCAGGACTCCTCGAGGTTGAAGGAGTTGCCGGCGTCGAAGAACACAACGCCCTTTATCCCGACGATCTCGACGATGGGAAACTCGATCTCCGTGTTGAAGGTGAGCTGCATGTTCCCGCCGATGTTGATGCCCTGGGACAGCGGCGCCTGGTTCGGGTCGAATTGGCTGGGAATCGAGATGCGGGGCCCGAGGGACCACGGGTAGAAACCTCGCACGTCCATGATCCCGCCAGAGCGATAGCGCTGGGCGATGGGCAGACCCTCGGAGGTATTGGAGTGGATCAGCCCGAAGCGTCCCTGCAGGCGCAGCACCAGCTTCCAGAACAGCGGGAAGTACCAGCGGCTGTTGAGGGAGTAGCGCGAGAAGTCGAAGTCCGAGCCGAGGTAGGGTGAGGCCCACTCGACCGATGCCGAGTTGTAGGAACCGTCCGTGGGGAAAAGGCGGTTGTTGCGCTTGTCGAAGGCCAGCGTCGACTTGACGCTCGAGCTGAGCCCCTCCCGGAAGAGGTAGGCCAGCGGCAGGTTGCGGAAGCTGGAATCGAGCCGGCGCCCGCTGATCAGCAGGCCACCGCGGCCCTCGCCGGTGTCGATCTGGTTGTACTCGAGGTTGTAGGACAGATAGAGCTTGAGATC
>CAYZAI010000179.1:0-9700 GCA_964476305.1 uncultured Myxococcales bacterium | reverse complement strand
CGCCCGGCAGTATTCGGCAGGAGCGCCGGGTGTCAACCTGCGGTATCCTCTCCGGGTTGATTTCCGCGGGTGCGCCGGCTTGATTGAAGGGGCGTCGTCGGCGTAGAGTGGGACAGAGGCGGAGGAGAAGTTGACCATTCCCGGGTTCTTCATCGTCAACCTGCTGGTGGGGGCGTCAGTGGCCTTCGCCGCGCGCGTGCAGATCCGGAACCTGCTTCGGCCCGTCTTCTCGAACCGCTACTTCATCGCGCTGATGCTGCTGGAGGTGATGATCCTGCTCCCGGCCGGAGCCTACTTCCAGGCGTTCTTCGGCGACTGGTCCTGGATGTACCTCGTGGACTCCCGGGTGCTGCCGCTGGGGATCGAGGTGATGGCGATCTTCGCCTACCCGGTGGCCGCCACCATGGGCTTCCTGGTCGGGTACTTCTCGGCCCGCAGCAACAGCGACTGGGTCACTGCCGTTTTCATGGGCGTGATGGGGCTCGGGCTGCTCGGCCTGATCGCCGTGGCCAAAGGCAAGCTCGGCGTGGTCGGGACCTTCAACCAGTACCACCGCAACGTCGGGCTCTCCCCGCTCACGGGCTCCTCCCTGTTCCCGTCGATCCTGCTCGCCTGGAGCGGGATCGCCATCTGCTGGGGTTACCTGGTCTACCGCTTCGCCCGGGAGGGCAGGCTCTCCCTGAGCGCCGGCGGTTGAGCCGTGGCCCCCTCGCGTGACACGGCACGGGCGCTGCGTTCGGCGCTGCTCGGAAGCGCCCCGGCCTTCGCTCGGGTTCCCCTCGGCGACTTCCCCACTCCCGTCACCGAGCTGGCGCTGCCCGGGGTCGATACCGCGATACGGGTCAAGCGCGACGACCGCTCATCAGATCGCTACGGCGGCAACAAGGTGCGCAAGCTCGAGTTCCTGCTCACGAGGGGCCGCGGCCCGGTGGTCACCGTTGGGGCCCTCGGATCCCACCACGTGCTGGCCTGTGCGGTCCACGCCCGGAGCCTGGGTCGCGGGTGCGTCGGCCTGCTCGTGGGAAGGCCGATGGACGCCCACACCGCCGAGATCCAGCACCTGCTGGAGCGGCACCTGGACTCCGCGGTGCGTCTGGACCGGCCAGCGGAGGTGCCCGGCGCGGTGCGGCGCACGCTTCGCGCGTTTGGCCGCTCGGGAGGCGTCCGCGAGGCCCTCTGGATCCCGCCCGGGGCCTCGAACGCCACGGGAACCCTGGGCTACGTGGCCTGTGGCCTCGAGCTGGCGGCGCAAGTGGCGGCCGGCGAGTGCCCCGCGCCGGCGCGGATCTACGCCGCCCTCGGCACAGGCGGCACGGTGGCGGGACTTGCCCTGGGCCTGGCCCTGGCCGGGCTGCCCGCCGAGGTGGTGGCTGTCCGCGTCGCCTCGGCGGTCGCCGGCAACCGCGGATTCCTCGAGCTTCTGGCCCGGCGCGCGTTCGCGCTGCTGGCCGCACGGGGACTGGTCCCGGGCTGGCCGGGCCTGCGCCTCCGCGTCGACCACCGCTTCGCCGGCCCGGGCTACGGCCACGCCACGCCTGAGGCCGGTCGGGCCGTGGCAGCGGCCGCGGCAGCCGGGCTCGAGCTGGAGACCACCTACACGGGCAAGGCCCTCGCCGCGCTGGTCGAGGACCTCAGGGACCCGCGCGCGGAAAGCGAGGAGCCCGTGATGTTCCTGAATACCTGCGGCTCCGTCGCCGCCCTTCGCGGCTCGCCGGCCGGGACCGGAGCGCCGCCCGAGGATCACCGATGCACGACGACATGCTGAGCCGCATCGCTGGCTCCGTGGAGCAGCGACTGGAGCGGGTCTTCGCCGAGGCGCGGTCCGGCCACGCGACCGGGCTCTTTCCCGGGGCCTCGCGCTCGATGATCCTGGACCAGGTCCGCGATCTGACCATGCGCGCCGGCAAGCGCGTCCGCGCGGCGCTGCTGGTCTGCGGCGCGGCGCTGTTCGACGGGGAGTCCGAGGCCGATCCGGCGGTGATCGACGCCGCCGCGGCGATGGAGCTCCTGCACACCTACTTCCTGATCCACGACGATATCATGGACGACGATCCCACGCGGCGCGGCGGGCCCTCGGTGCACGCGGCGCTGGCAAAGAGCATGGGCGACGGGAAGCTCGGCCGGGATCTGGCGATCCTCGCCGGGGATCTGGCCGTGGCCCTGCACGAGGGGCTGCTCGCTGGACTGGCGGCGCAGGACGAGCGCCGGCGGCTGGCAGCGCGGATCTTCGCCGAGATGCACCTCGACGTGGTCCACGGCCAGACGATGGACCTGCTGGGCTCCGGGGACGCCGAAGAGGTCGCGCGCCGCAAGACCGCCAGCTACACCACGGTGGGTCCGCTGGCCGCGGGAGCGGCCCTGGCGGGCGCTTCAGAGGGAGACATCGAGCGCCTGGCCGGCATCGCGCGGCCCCTGGGGGTGGCGTTCCAGCTCCGCGACGATCTGCTCGGCGCCTTCGGCAGCGCCGAGCAGACGGGCAAACCCGTGGGCACCGACCTCAGGGCGGGCAAGGCGACGTTCCTGGTGCAGGAGGGCCTTCGGCGGTGCGACGAGCGGCAGCGGGAGGCCGTCGAGGCGGTCCTGGGCGACGAGAGCGCGAACGCGGCCGCCATCCGCCAGGCAGCCGCCATCCTGGAACGCTGCGGAGCCCGCCGCGCCTGCGAGGAGCGGATCGACGAGCTCGTCGACGGGGCCCTTCGCGACCTCGCGCAGGAGCGCTACCTGCCCGACGGCCGGCTGTTCCTCGAGCACATCGCCGATCTCGTGCGGCAGCGGCTCGCATGAGCTGGTCCCGGGAGAGCGCTGCCGGCGTCGCCTGCGGCAAGGTGATCCTCGCCGGCGAGCACGCGGTGGTCCACGGCACCGCGGCCCTGGGACTGTCGCTGCCCCTCGCGGTCACGGCGGATGCCCGCCCGCGGCCCGGGCCGGTCTCCATCGGCATCGAAGACGCAGGGCTGGAGGCGCAGGTGGGCGACGGCACCGCCGAGGCGCGGGCCCTCGAGGCGCTCCTCGCCACCCTCGGGCTGCCGCGGGACGGGGCACTGGCGGAGGTGCGCTCGGATCTGCCCTTCGGCGCGGGCCTGGGCTCCTCGGCGGCCCTGGCCGCGGCCCTGGCCAGGGCCTTCTCGGCACTGGCCGGACGGGAACCGGACCCGGGTGCGCTGTTCGACGGCGTGCAGGCCGCGGAGCGGATCTTCCACGGCAACCCCTCGGGCCTGGACGCGCGGCTCGTTCTCGGCGGCGGTGCCCTGCGCTTCACCCGCAAGGCGGGCGCCGTTTCGCTGGCGATCGCTCCCCCCCCCCTCGTCATCGCCCACTCCGGAGCCAGGGGAGACACGGGCGCCGCGGTCCGGCACTTCGCTGCGCGGCTGGCCGGAGGCGGGGGCGAGGGGACGCGGCGCCTGGAGGCCATCGCCGCGCTCGTGGAGGCGGCGATCCGTTGCCTGTCCGCCGGCGACCTCGCGGGACTGGGGTCGGCAATGGACGAGAACCACGAGCACCTCGCGTGGTTCGGGGTCTCGACGCCGGCCCTCGACGAGCTGTGCCGCGCGGCGCGGCGGGCCGGGGCCCTGGGCGCCAAGCTGACGGGCGGAGGCATGGGCGGATGCGCTGTTGCCCTGGTCCCGCCGGGCAGGTCCGAGGCCGTGGCCCAGGCAGTGGCGGAGGCCGGCTTCCAGGTGGTGCTGCGATGAGCACGGACCATTGGACAGCCGGAGACGAGGCGCCGCAGACTCCGCCCGTGGCCCACGCGCCGGGCAAGCTGCTGCTCTCCGGGGAGTACGCCGTGCTCCACGGCGCCCCGGCCGTGGTGGCCGCCGTGGATCGCCGGGCCCGAGCCTGGCTCGAGCCGCCGGTCCGCGGACCGTCGTCCCTGGTCGCCGCCGCACGGGAGGCCGTGGCCTCCGCCTTCGGCGAGGACGATCCCGACACGCTGCCGCAGGTCCGGGTAGAGACCCGCGGCTTCTCGAAGCGGGGCCGCAAGCTCGGGCTCGGCTCGTCTGCGGCGGTGGTGACGGCTGCCTGCGGCGCCCTGTTCGCGGCCCGAGGACGCGGCGCCTCGGCCTGCCGCGAGGAGATCTTCCGCGCGGCCCTGGACGCCCACTGCCGTGCCCAGGGCGGTCGCGGCTCCGGGGTCGACGTGGCCGCCTCGACCTTCGGCGGGGTGATCGTCTACACGATTGGAGAGGTGCCGGTCCCGGTCCGGGCGACCCCACCCCCGGTGGTCTTCGTCTGGACCGAGACCGCCGCTTCCACTGTGAGCCTGGTGGCCGCCGTCGAGGAGCTGGCCGTCCGCGCCCCGGCCGTGCACCGCGAGTGCATGGACGAGCTTCGCCGCCTCGCAGACGAGCTGGCCGCGGCCTGGCTGTGCGCCGATCCGGCAGCGATCGTGGCCCGAAGCGACGACTACGGCGCCGTGATGGAGCGGCTCGGCAAGGCCGCCCGCGCGCCCATCGTACCGCCCGCCATCGCGAGGCTCGCGAGGCTGGCCCGGCGCCACGGCGGCGCGGCCAAGCCCTCGGGAGCCGGCGGCGGCGACACGGCCATGGCGGTCTTCCCGGACGGGGAGCGGGCCAGTGCCTTCGCGGCGGACTGCCGCACCATCGGTCTGGTGCTCCTCGACCTCGGAGTCGGCGCCCCGGGCCTGTGGACGGCGGAGTAATCCTACAGCAGCGTCACGGCGTCGATGGTGACCGGGACAACGGGCACGTTGTCGTAGATGCCCGACTGGTGGGTCTCGACCTGGGAGATCGCCTCCACGACGTCGTAGCCCTCGAGCACGATGCCGAAGGCGGCGTAGTTGTCGTCGAGGGAGGAGTTGTCCGCCAAGCAGACGAAGAACTGGCTCGTGGCGCTGTCGGGAGCCGACGCCCGGGCCATGGAGATCACGCCGGGCTGGTGGCTGAGCCAGGGGATGATCTCCAGCTCGATGGGCGTGTTGGTCGGCAGGGTGTGCATCTCCGCGTCGAGGCCGCCACCCTGGACCATGATGTCCGCGATCACACTGTGGAAGATCGTCTGCTCGTAGAAACCGCTGTCCACGTAGTCGAGAAAGTTCGCCACGGTGATGGGCCCGGCGTCGCCGAACAGCCCCACGGTGAAGCTGCCCATGCTGGTCTGGATCTCGACCCGATCCGTGACCTCGTCGAGCATGGTGCCGGTGTCCCCATCGGCGTCCGTGTCCCCGTCCGTGTCCCCGTCCGTGTCCCCGTCCGTGTCCCCGTCCGTGTCCGCATCGGTGTCCGCGTCCGAAGCGACTCCGCCGTCGTCATCATCGTCCCCGCAGGCCCACGCCCCGAGGACCAGCGCAAGAGCCGGGATCAGCCGATGCAGTGTCCGGGTCGTCATGTCGCTTGTCCTTTCGTCATCGGTTGACATCGTAGCATCCCGGTCGCCGTCGTGTCGAACATCGCGAGAGCCCCGCGGCCAGGACGCTCCGTTTTCCGTCCCACGGGAGAGACACATCGGGTAAGCTGCCCCGGCGATGCTGGATCACCCCTACGCGCCGCTGCTGTCTCAGGTCGAGCGCCCGGGCCGCTACATCGGCGGCGAGTTCGGCTGCGCTTTGCCGAAGCCCGGCGCCCGGGCCCGCATCGCCCTGTGCTTCCCCGATCTCTACGAGGTCGGCATGAGCCACATCGGCCTTTCCGTGCTCTACGAGGCGGTGAACCGCCTGCCCGATCTGAGCGCCGAGCGCGCCTTCATGCCCTGGCCCGACATGGAGGCCGGGATCCGGTCCCGCGGGCTGCCACTCCTGTCACTCGAGTCGGCGACGCCCCTTCGCGGGTTCGACGCGGTGGGCTTCTCCTTGCAGTACGAGCTCACCTACACCAACCTGCTCGCCATGCTCGATCTCGGCGGCATCCCCCGCCGGGCGGATCGGCGCGGCCCGAGCGACCCGATCGTCATCGCCGGCGGGCCCCAGGCCTTCCCGTGCGAACCCCTGGCGCCGTTCCTCGACATCGTTGTGCTCGGCGACGGCGAGGAAGCCCTGCCCGAGCTGCTCGGCCGGCTGGCCGATGCGCGGGATGCCGGCGCCTCCCGCGCGGAGCGGATCGCGGCGATCTGCGCGCTGCCCTTCGCCTATTCCCCCGGCCTCCTCGAGCGCGCCCTCGACCCGGCGTCCGGCCGGCTGGCGGTGATCGGACCCGCCCTGCCCGCGGCCCGCCGCGCCAGGATCGCGGACCTCGGCGCCCAGCCCCCCGGGTCCGGGCCCGTGCCCTCGGTGGGCGCGGTGTTCGACCGGTACAGCCTGGAGATCGCGCGGGGCTGCACCGAGGGCTGCCGCTTCTGCCAGGCCGGGTTCCTCTACCGGCCGACCCGGGAGCGGGACGAGCGCGCGGCGCTGGCGGCGGCCGAGCGGGCGACCTCGGGCCTGGGCTACGACGAGATCTCCCTGGCGGCCCTGTCCTCGGCGGATCACGGGCGGATCGAGCCGCTGCTCGGCCTGCTGGGCGAGCACCTCACGCCCCGCCGCGTGTCCCTGGCCGTGCCGTCGCTTCGGGCCTACGGCCTTCCTGACGGGCTGGTGGAGATCGTCGGGCGCCTGCGCGCCTCTGGCGTCACCCTCGCACCCGAGGCCGGCAGCCAGCGCCTGCGCGACCTGGTCAACAAGAACGTCGCCGAGGCCGACCTGTTCGCCGCGGCGGCGCGCTTCTTCGACCGCGGCTTCGACCGCATCAAGCTCTACTTCATGATCGGTCTCCCCTCGGAGACCGACGAGGACGTGCTTTCCATCGTCGATCTCGCGTCCCGGCTGCAGCGGCTCGGCCGGGAGCGGCGCGGCGGCCGCCGCCCCCAGGTCACCGCTTCGGTCTCCAACTTCGTGCCCAAGCCCTTCACCCCGTTCGAGAACGAGCCGATGCTCCCGTTCCACGAGATCGAGCGCCGCCAGCACCTGCTGACCGCCGCGGGCCGGGAGGCGCGGGTGGACGTGCGGCTGCACGACGCGCGCCTCTCGCGGCTCGAGGGCATCTTCAGCCGCGGCGACACGAGCCTGGCCGACGTACTGGAGGCGGCCGTGGACCGCGGCGCCCGCTTCGACGGGTGGAACGAGATGTACCGCGCCGACATCTGGGACGACCTGCTGCCCGGGGACGACGCGGATCGCTGGCTGCGAGGGATCCCCGAAGGCGCCCGGGTGCCCTGGGATCACGCGGATACCGGTGTCTCCCGGGAGTTCCTGGCCGCGGAGCGCACCCGGGCTCTCGCCGGAGCGACCACGCCTCCGTGCGGACGCTTCGCCGCGCCGCCGGAAGGCTCGGAAGCGGAGATCTTCGTCTGCCACGCCTGTGGCCTGGCGTGCCGCTCCCGGGACCTGCCGCTCCGCCGCCCGCGCCCGTCCCCGGCTCCTCTCGGCCCTCCGCCACGCCGGGCCCCGGGAAAACCGAGGCCCCGGTCCGCGGACGAGCCGCGGGACCGGCGGGTGGAGCGGGTGCGCCTGGTCTTTTCGAAGTGGGGCCGCCAGGCATGGGTCGGCCACCTCGACACCGTGCGGCTGCTGTCCCGGGCCTTCCGCCGCGCCGGGCTCGAGCAGGACTACTCACGGGGCTTCCACCCCAAGCCGAGGCTGGAGCTGGCTCCGCCTCTCCCCCTGGGCACGGCCGGGCTCGACGAGCCCCTCGACGTCTGGCTGGTTGAGCCCCCCGACGCCGGGGAGATCGCCTCGCGGCTGTCCCTCGCGCTGCCCGCGGACATGGCCGTGCTGTCGGCCGCGGTGCTCGATCCCGGCGCCGGCTCCCTGTCGCGCTCCCTCGACCGCGCCGAGTACATGGCGCTGCTCGCGGCTGACGCTGTTGCCGCGCGGGCCGCGGTAGAGGCACTGCTCGCCGCGGAGCGGTTCGAGGTCGATCACGTGCGCAAGGGGCAGTCCCGCCGGGTGGACGTGCGCCAGGTGGTGCTCGACGCGGCGGTGCTCGACGCGCCTCCCCTCGGCCTGCCGATCCCGGATCCCGCGGGCCGGATCGCCCTCTCGTTGTCGCTGAGGTTCCTGCCCCAGGGCGGGGCCCGGCCGTCGGATCTCCTGCGCGCCCTGTGCGGCGACGGCGCCGCGCGCGATCCCTGGATCTTCCGCACCAAGGTCGTGTTGTCCTCAGTCCCGTAGCGCCTCGCGCCAGGCGGCGAGGGTCCCGCCGGCGGCGTGAGCGGCGATGGCGGCGTGGGCGGCTCGCTCGCCCATGTGGGCCAGCTTCCAGTCCACCCACGACCAGCGCGGCGACGTGGGCAGCAGCCGCGCCCGGCCCTTCAGCGCCAGCCCCAGCCGATCGAGGCGCCTGGCGAGCAGCCTCGGATCGGCCATCACCTCGCCGGCGAGCGGCGTGCCGGGCTTGGGCACGAAAGCCTGAGCCGCCACGGACAGCGCCAGCCTGGGATCCAGCCCGCGCACCAGGGCCGCGAGCTCGTCCACGTCCTCGTCCTCCTCGCCGGGCAGCCCCACCATCGCGTAGAGCTTGAGCCGTCGCACCCCGGCGTCCGCCGCCACCCGCGCCGCGGCCAGGAGGTGCTGTGCGGTGACGCCCTTGTGCACGGCGCGCCGCAGGCGCTCCGAGCAGCCGTCCGCGGCCAGGGTCAGGGAGCGCAGGCCCCCGCGCACCAGCGCCGCGGCCAAGTCCGGTCCCAGCCGGTCGGCGCGTATGCTGGAGAGCGAAACCCGCCGGCCCGTGGCGACGAGGCGCTCGACGATCCCGATGAGATCGGGGTGGTCCGTCACGGCCGCGCCCACCAGCCCCACACCCGTCGCGTCCTCGGGGATGGTCTCGAGGATCGCCTCCCCAGCCACGGGCCGGAAGCCCGCGGCGCCGGACGAGCACCCGGACATCACGCAGAAGGAGCAGGCCCGCGCGCAGCCCCGGGCCGCCTCCACCAGGAACAGACCGCCGAGCTCGGCGTCCGGCGACCACGTGGCCGCCCGGGCGGGCAGATCGGCATCATCCGCGCGGGCCGGAGGTGGCGGGCTCCCTCCGAGGGATGGGATCCACAGGCCCTCCCGCTCCGGCCGCGAGGCGACGGCCGTCACGAATTCCGAGCGGTCGCGGGTCCCAGCCAGGGCCTCGATCAACGCGGGCAGGCCCGGCTCGCCATCGCCGATGACGACCACGTCCGCCGCCGGTGCCGCCAGTCGCGGGTCCAGCGCGGCCAGTGATCCGCCGACGATGACCGGCGGCGCCGTGAGCGATCGATCCGCGGCCAGGGGAGCCAGGCCCGCGGCGACGAGCCGGTCGACGATGCCCAGCAGATCGGTCTCGCAGGCGGCCGAGAACGCGATGGCCCGGGAGTCGGCCACGGGCCTGCGATCCTCCAGCGTCATCGGGATCCCCGACCCCGCGTCCCGCTCCAGGAAGAAGCGGCCGCAGGCCGCCAGCGGAGCGGCGTTCAGCAGCCGGTGGATCGTCTGGAACCCCAGGGACGAGACTCCCACCGCGTATGGCGCCGGGTAGCCCAGGGCCACTCGCACGGGCGCTTCCTTCCGGATCGTCCCGCGCTCCCGGGCCAGCGGGTGGCCGCCCTTTCCGTCTCTGCCGGACCGCTTCGCCATCTCCTCCAGAGTACACCCGGCGGCCTCGCCCGCATAAGACGGATCGCCAACGCAAAAAAAACGCGGTGGGCTCGAACGGGATCCTCGTCAGGCTGCCGCGGTCAGGGCGACGCGCAGCTTTCCCAGCGCCCGGCGCTCGAGCTGCGAGACCCGCTGCTTGGTCACGCC
>CAYZAI010000178.1:6923-9725 GCA_964476305.1 uncultured Myxococcales bacterium | reverse complement strand
GCATTCTCAGTACGTGGCGCCGGAACGAATATCGCCGAATGCTCCTTCTTCGTCGGCGCTTCGTCCACGGCGGCGGTAATTTCAACCGTGCGCTCGTCCGAGGCCGACATGGCGGGCCACTCTTGCCCCGGCAGGAGCACCGCGACCGCTCGGCCGTTGGGCCGCACTTCAACCTTCCCCTCGTGGACGCAGACCGAGCGTAGGTGATCTTCTACTGCGGTCACGTCGAACACCGTCCCGCGGACTTCGACCGTTGCGTCGCCTATCATGACCCTGAACCGCTCGCCGGGACCTAGCTTGTCGACCTGGACGGTTATCGTCCCTTCGCTGAGCCGCACGATCTCGTCTGGTTGTGTCCCGAGCCGAGTGAATGTGCTCTTGGTGAGCGAACGCACTTCGGATCGCAGCGTCGTCTCGATCCCGGGGACCTCGCGTGGCTCTTCCCGAAAAAAAAGGAACGATGTGACAGCCAGCGCGAGAACCGCGGCGGCGGCAATTGCAGTCGCGCTGATCCGCCGGCGGTCCCAGGCCACCTTGGGTGGAACGGTCAGGCGCTGCGCTCGTGAAATGAGGGCGCTGCGCACCGATTCTACGCGCGCGGGCTCCGGCACCTCGTGGGGGAGATCGCGGGCGAGTTCACGCACCTTCTCCCAGCCGTTCACGGAGTTCATGACCCGCTCCTTTCCATTTTCACCACCAGCGCCTTGCGCGCCTCGTGGAGCCGCCGCCAGAGCGTGCCGGCCGGTACACCGAGCACCTTGGCCGCCTCGACACCGAGTACGCCCTCAACTTCGCACAATACAAACGCGACGCGCAGATCGAGTGGCAGCTCTTCGATCGCTGCGGCGAGCCGTCGAAGATCCTCCCGGCGAGCGAGATCCTCCACGGCACCCGCCTGGATCACTGCGGGAATGGAAGAGGCGTAGGTGAGCGCCTCTGTACAACGGCGCCGTCGCGACTCTCCGCGGACGTGGTGCCGGATCTCATTGGCCGCGATGCCGAAGAGCCAGGTCCTCGCGGATGATTCTCCCCGGAAACGGCTCGCCACGCGCTGCGCTACAAGGAACGTATTCTGTACGATGTCATCGAGATCGTTTCTCGAAACGCCTGATGCCCGCGATACAAACCGGAATACCGCGGCCTGGTGCCGATCGAACAGCGCTCCGAGCGCCGCTATGTCGCCCTTGGCGCACGCGACGACTAGCGCCTCGTCCGATAATTCGTGGGACGCGACCTCGGGGCGGTGCAGGAGCACGACCTCGGCCCTCATGGTGCACCATATACCAGCCCGAGGCCGCCGCGGATGAAGCCGCGCGGCTCGCCGGCAAGGTAGAGCCCCTCCCCCGAATATGGAGTTGTGTGTGATGGAACGGAGATTCCGGTACCGAGATCAAGCTCCAGCGCAAGGCTGTGTCTCAGCAGGACGAGCAGCGCGAGGTGCGCATCGATACGGAGGCCGCCCGTGTCTTTGACAACGCCGGACTTGTTCTCTTCGTCAGCGTTCTCGCCGGTATTGTCTCTCTCCTCATCGCGAACTGCGTACCCATGGGAACGGAACCAGCCGCCTCCGATTCCGACACCAGGTACGAGGGATACCTTCCGCCATTCGACGGGAAAGTCTGCGACCGCGCGGCCGTCGAGCGCTAGGCGGTGCCCGTCGAGTTCCTTCGTATCTCCCGCGACCCCTGGATCGTAGGCCACGCGACCCGTCAGTCCGACGCACGCCGGCCCGAGCCTCACGCAGCCGCCCAGGCGCCCGCCGAACCACGCGGAGCCGTCGTAGCCGCCCGACGCCTCGGCTGCCAGCCCGACACGGAACCGGGAATGTTCGTCCGTCGGGGTTTGCACCTGGTCCGCAATAGGTTGCGGCTCGGGATTCGTCCGCGTCGTCTCGGCCTCGCCCGACGTCGCTGCTGGGCCGGTCGCCGCGAGGCGCGCCTCCAGTCCGGCGAAGCTGAGGTCGCTTCGCACCCAGGTTTCCACGAGCGTCGCTGCCGCCTCGACAGTTCCGACCTCCCTAGTGCTCGTACGACCATCCGCGTCATCTATGAAGACGGAAATCACTTCCCCGCGCCTCGTGACGCTGACTCGAACAGCGGGGCACGCACCCATGGGGACGGTTTCGATGCCGTCGCCGCGAAGCGCCAGTTCGAGCACCGCCGCCTCGGCGGCATCACCGTCGACTGTCGCTATCGGCGGACAGTTCCCCGAGTCGGCACGAGATGCGATGAGGGTGCACGCCATGAACAAGGCACACGTGACGGCCGATGGTGATCCCGTCTCCAAGGCAGCATGCAGCCGGGAAGCTCGGATGGAGGGGAGAGGGCGGGTGGTGGACAAGGAACGCTCCTTAAGGCCTCGCTCTCACGCCGCGCTAGCAGCCTTCGTTCTCGCCCTCGTGCTCACCTTCCTGCTCGCACTCGACGTCGTCATCGTCCTCATCCTCGCATCCAACCGACGACGGCAGGTTCCGCTCCGCGACAGCCGCGTCGGAGGACAGCTCGTCCTCTACCTCGCCGTCGTCGTCGTCCTCACACGGCAGGCCGGTGTTCGAGTCGACACCATCCTCGCACTCGATGTCGTCATCGTCTTCCTCGCCGTCCTCGTCTTCCTCGCAGGCTTCGTCTTCAGCTTCGTCATCGACACAGACATCCTCGTTCTCACCTTCGAACTCTCCCTCCTGCCCGCACTCCCCGTCGCCGTTTTCGTCCTGCAAATTCGAGTACAGGTAGTTTCTCGTCATCGGATCACCGATGTACCGGACCGCGCCCATGTCGAACGGAGATTGCGACGCGGCCACGT
>CAYZAI010000178.1:0-6913 GCA_964476305.1 uncultured Myxococcales bacterium | reverse complement strand
CGTATCTCTGCTTGAAGTGCCACTGCGCCTCCTCCTCCAGCGAGTCGAACTTCGTCTCGATGCCGCCCGCGGACCTCGGGAACACGAGTCCGGCGCTGTTGGAGTCGCCGAGGAACTCGATCCGGTAGCCCTTGCCCGGCGGCACGACCAGGGTGAACGCGTCGCTCGCATCCACCTGCGCCTCTTTGACTACCGCCGTCCCGGAGACCACGCGCACAGCGGTCACCGGCCCCGGGAACGTGTCCTGGCTCACGTTGCCGCTGATCTCCTGCGGAGTGGACGTAGATTCCTGGCCGCAGGCCAATGCGAAAACAGCCACGGCCGCCAGAATGGTGCTCAGGATGACACTACGCATCGATCTTTCTCCTTCCGTGGTGCCGGGTTCCACCGGCAGTGTTGATCCCTGATCCGGGAGCATCTCGCGGCTTCCTTTTCGCCGCCTTCTCGGAATGAGTGCCCGGGTGAGGGCGATCCCTTCATTCTATTTCCAAACCTTTCGGCCTGGCGGAGGCAGTCACTCCTGTCCTTCACCTTCACGCCTGCGCGACCAGCCTTCGACGCAGCGACCAGGGGATGATCACCGCCAGTAGCATCGACAGGAATCCGGCGAGCACGGCCGCATCCGCCAGAATCCAACAGAGGAAGTCATCGTTTGCCCAGACCGAACACAGCCACCAGAAACCGGTCGGTCCCAGCGCAAGAAGGAACCCCGCGGATCGAACTCGCCGCCGTTTCCATGGGGGCTTGATCCGTCCGCCGACCAGTACCCAACAGGAAAGGATGCACCAGTAGTAGTGGGAAGCGACCGTCATGGCGAAGAACCCGACCGATGCCAGGACAAACAACAGCACCTCGTCGCGACTGATGATCATTCCGACGAGCATCAGTCCCAGCAGAGAGCATGCAAGCCCACGCTCCAGCCAGCGCCTTCCCTCCAGGTTGGCGCGTCGATCAGCGAGCGTCTCGGCTTCTGCCGAAGTGGGATCATGAGTGAACAGATGGGCAAGCCCCAGGCGTCCGTCGCCGATCTCCATCTCGTGATTGTGGACCGTGATGTTCCGTGCGAAGTCGACCCAGCGCTGTACGCCGCCCGGTCGAGCGATGCCGATTAGCACGCCGATCGACAACGCGAGAGCGAATCCAGCGATGACGCGGATCTCGGCCGAAGGTAGGCCGTTGCGCCTGCACAGCGACACCGCTGTCTTGACAACGAATCCCGAAACGAAGACGGCCGGGAAAACCCGAAGGCATGCAGCAGTCCCGAGTGCCACGCCCGCCGCCAGAGGCTGCTCTCGCTTCAGAAGCACGGGAACTAGGGCAAAAGCGAAGAACCACTCGTACTTCACCATTCCCCCCAGAAGCCGACCTGCCGTGGGAGGGAAGGCCAGGAAGGCCGCTGCAAAGACAGCTGCCGTCAACCAGCCGAAGGCTCGCCCCACGAGCAGCAGGATCGCGATCAGGCAGCCCGCGTCAATCCACTGCACGAGCTGGAGATTGGTTTCACTCCTCAGATCCACGACCTGTGCGAGGGATCCGAAGATCACATCCCAGGTCGGCGTCATGTTGTACCCTCGGTCACGCAGCACTCTCTTCCACGTCTGCAGCGATAGGCGGGGTGCGAGCGAGGCCACGTCGGACTTGAACTCCCGCCACCGCTGCTCGCTGAAGCTTCCCGATCGGTGCATGCCGCTCTGGTTCACCTCCACCACCTGATACGTCTTCAGATCCCGGATGCTGTCGACCCCGGCCAGCGGACCGCCATCCTCGATCTGGGCGGCGAGCGTCTGCTCGTACAACCCGCTGTAGCCAAGCTCGGGGAAGTACTTCGATCCCAGGTAGAAATGATACCAGTTCCAGGTGTGGATCTCCCCGGAGGCAAGCCCTCTCGGACCGAATGCACAGAAGGCGGTTGCGGCCAGGCCGAACACCAACGGAGCCACGCCACGGTGCCCGACGAGGACGCGGAGTCGCGGGAAAATGGCCGCTCTCGCGTGGTCCGGAACGATCCAGCGGAAGGATCCGTGCGTCATGCGGAAGTCCTCCGTGCTCCGACGACTCCCATCCATAGCGTCGCTGCGCCCAGGTAGACGATCAGCGCCACATGTGCGGTCGCGGAGAATCCGACCGTGCGGACGAGAAGCGCCGCAGAGACCGTTCCGAGGACGGAGGTCGCGCCGTTGACGGCCCAACACGAGGATACAGGGACCACCCCCGATTCACCGACCGCCCGAATCGCAGACGGAAGGAACACTCCCAGGGAGATCGCACCCGCAAACACCATCCCGCTCACGACCACGGCTCGCACGACCAGGGGAGTCTCGCCGCGGAAGGCCGGAAGGAGCGACGGCAGCAGAACGGGGACAAGGCCGACCCCGACCAGGGCAGCGGCGACCGCTATCGCGCCGGCCAACCGGGGGCGTGACGCGTCGACAATCAGATTCGAGATCGCGCTCCCTAGTGAGAGCGCCAGCAACAACGCCGTCAAGACGGACACGAAACCGAACGTCGGGTGCCCCAGCAGCAGGCTCGCGCGCTCGACCAGCACGATCTCCAGCAGCATGAAACCGAAGCCCAGGGCCGCGAAAAGGATCAGGTATCGCCACGCCGCACGCCGCTGCGCCTTTCGGGCACGACGAACGAACACCGCCAGCAGCCCCAGGCAAATGGTGGCGAACGCGCCGACGATCACGGTCAACGCTTGGAAGTTGGCAATCTGGTTTCTCACCTCTGTCTCGTTCTCTCGCCCCCCAGCCGCTCCCCCCAGCGCGGCGAGGTACTCGACATGCTGGTGCCCGAACGGCCGGTCGTCGTCGGTGGGATCTAGGACCACGCCATCCCGTGCATAGGCCGCGGCCGCAGCCACAGATACAGACCCCGCTACGATCTCCTCCACCTCGCGATCGGCGGCCGGCTGTCGCGGGCTCCGGAACACTTCCTGTCCGTGCGAACGAGTGTAGCTTCCGATCTCGGCAATATCGGATGGCTCCAAGGGGGATCGGGAAACGAGAACCAGCCGGCGCCACCCGTAGCTGTACTTGCGGTCCACCACCACGGTCCGCGACCCGAGGTCCATTCCGGCGTCTTCCGCGGCCGCACGCAACGTCGAAAGCAGGTGCTTGAACGAGTTGACCTCCCGAGCCCTGTAGAACTTCTCCATCGACAGCAAGCCGTCCTGATCCAGGTGCTGGAAATAGGTCGCGAAGGCCTCTTTCGTGAACAACAGGGAGGGCGACCAGGAAACGGACGCCTGGCCTGCGAGGGTGTGGAGATTCACTTCCTTCATCTGGATTACCGCCCATCGCCTGCGGCTGGTCTCGACGTAGGAGCGTCCGTCAGCCACCTGGTAGCTCACTCCGGGCTGGTCGAGCAGGAAGCGCGGATCGTTGCCGAAGTGGCGGCGCAGCAATCTCGGTATCCCGCCTGCGACTTCGATGGCGTCGATCCTCCGGGTCACTCCGGGCGTTGCGGTCTCCAGGGCATCGACGATTTCCTGCCCCCCTCCGGCACCGATAACCAGAACGGACCCGCGCGGCCGCAGAGTGAAAGCAACCCGGCTCAAGTTGTTTTCGAAACGGTTATCGCGCAGAAATGCCACTCGGGACCTGCTGGCGTTGTCCACGACGACATACATCTCATCACCACCGACGGCAGGCTCAGCCTCCTCGTCCCCGGATTGGACTCCTTTGTCGTAAAGGCCGACTCTCGCGAGCGACGACCAAGCCGTGTCGATGATGCGTGCCTCGGAGAAGCCCGCCGCGTGCCGCATCTCGAGCGGATGAAACAACAACAGCGCCAAGGCCACCGCCAGGAGGATGGCTGTAGCGGCGCGAGAGATACCGAAAACGGGCGCCGGCACCGCGGCGGCGGCCAACGCGAACAGAATCATCACCACCGCTACGGAATTCTCCGCCCCCAGCGCGGGCAGCATTGCCAGCCCTCCCCAGGATCCAAGGCATGCCCCGACGAGATCCGCAGCATATACAATACCGGCGCGTCCCGGCTCTCGCGCCAGCATCAACCCCTGGGCATAGGCTGTCGCAGCGAATGGAACCGCCTGCAGGGCGACGACCAACGCAATCGAGGGCCAGTTCAACTGGAACGGATCGTTTCGCACCGCGCGCCATCGCGTTGCCCAGGTAGCAGCCACCTTCCCGGCACTGCCGATCTCCTCGGGCACCAAGGGTATTGCCACCAGCGCCAGAAGCGCCACCAGCGAAGCGGTCGCAGCGACAAGCAGCGACACCCGTATACGACGGAGCTGTGTCCTCCCGTCCAGCATCTCGTGGCCGGACGCAATCCATCCACCGACAGCGAAGCCGGAAAGAGCAATGGCGATCGCACCGAAAGCGAGGTTCGCGAACAGCGCGATCGCCATCATGCGCGTGAGCAGCACTTCGAAAAGCAGAGTCCCTGACCCGAGCAGGGCCATCGTCGCTAGCAGTCGCCTCCTGTTCATGATTTCCTTCCAACGCCAGGAGAAAGGCCGTTGTGAAGCACGCGTTTTCCGGTGAGAAACCGGTTGTGGTAGCGGCACGCTAGAGGCGGGTGGCCTTCTGCCTTCATTCTCGTCATGCCGCCATTTCCTTCATCCGGGCTGGCACCTTTTCCTTGTGTCACCGCGGGAAACAATTCCTTCGCCGCGATCGATTCTGCTACGTCGTTCACAAAAGGGGGGCAGACGACAGCGACGCGCTTCCCGTCTCTTTTGACCGGCAACCCGTGAGATCGAGACCGATGAGAGGCATCAGTTTGTTATCATTGATATTCTCAGGAGCACTCTGCGCGCCTCAAAGCAGATTTTCTCGTCGACAGCGAAGGAATCCCGTTCGGCGGGCACTATCTATTGGATATTTGAGGAAACCGGATGAGCCCGGTTCCGGATCTCGTGGTAGGATTCCGAAAAACAAGGAGAAGAGAAAATGCAGAAGATGATCGTTCGGTTCCTGGTGCTCGCCGGTTCGCTCGTGCTGCTCGCGATCCTGCTGCCGGGCTGTCCCGTACTCGAGGAGGACTCCTGCACCGGCATCGTCGAGGGCCAGACCTACGAGGTCGAGCTGCAGATCCTCGACGGCAACGTCCTCTACGCAGCCGAGGTCGAGCAGGAGGAGGATGGCGACAACGACGAGGACGGTGACGACGACGACAATGACAATGATGACAACGACAACGACGAGGCGGACGACGACACCGACAGCGAGGACGACGGCACCGGGGAGTACGAGATCACTGCCCAGGTCACGGCCATCGCCGACGACCTCTCGAGCTTCGAGCTGCTCGGCGCGCTGACCGTCGTGCTCGAGCCGGACGCCGAGATCGACTTCACGATTGCGGACCTGGCGGTCGGCGCCTGGGTCGAGGTCGAGGGCGACTACGAGAACGGCGTTTTCGAGGGCGACGAAATCGGGCTGGCCGACGAGGAGGAGACCGAAATCAAGGGCGTCGTGCTCGACGTCACGTCGACTTCGTTCACCATGGCGGGCCTCGTCATCACTTACGACGGCCAGACCGACATCGAGTGCCAGGACTCCGAGGACGACGATGACGTCGAGTGCGAGCAGGAGGGCGAGAACGAGGGCGAGAACGAGGGCTGCTAGCCCGCCCTCCCCGTCGTCGCTTCCGGACGCCGTCGCGCATCCCCCGGCGAGGAAGGAAGACCGTCCATCCCTACCCAGAGAACGCACCTCGATCGCCCGGCGGCCGCGCTGCTCCTGCTGCTCGCGGCGGTGTCGCCCCGGATCGCGGCCGCAGAGGCCTGTGCGCCCGCCGCTGTGGTGGCAGGGGATCCGGAGCCGGCCGGCGCGGTCCGGGACATGCTGACCGCGCTGGGGATATCGGAGACGGCGGCGGCGGGCTGCCCCCTCGTCAGCGCCGAGGTGACCTGGCGGGGCAACGGCCTCCTGATCGTGACGGTGGATGGCTACGGCCGGCGCAGTGAGCGCCTCGTGGAGGGGCCTGAGACCGCGGCGGCGTTGATCGAGTCCTGGACGCGCCGCGACCTGAGCGAAGCCCTGCTCGTCCTGCCAGAAAGCGCTGTCGCGCCTGTGCCGCCTTCCGCTGCCGCAGGCGGGATGCCGGCGGCAGGAGAGGCAGTGCCGGACGACGATCGGATCGTTCCCGCGGACGGGATCGACGCCTGGAGCGGATGGGCCGGTGCGGCCGGCGAGGCCACCGCGGGCTCGGATCTGTCCACCTGGTTCGGGGCACGCCTCGGCGTCTGCAGGCGGCTGGGCCCGGCGTGCCTCGGCGGGGTGATCCGTTTCGGCTGGGACCCGGGGCTCACCGGCGACTCGGAAGAACTGCGGACCAGAAGGGTCGGCTAGACGGGCTGCTGTCCGCCGACTTCCCGATCGAGTGGCCGAGAGTCGCTGTCACGCCCGGAATCGGCCTGGGCGGCGGGTGGATCCGCTCGACCGGGAGCACCGGGGATGACGAGAACGAACACGAGGAGGAAGACGATTCCGGGCAGGACGACACAGGACAGGGCAGTGACGAAGATGACGAGGAAGTCCATGAAGACGCCGGCGGCCTGCGTGTGGATCTGCACGTGACGATCGCGATCGCGATCGCCGCCGGGCTGTCGCTCGACCTGGTGCTCTCGGCCTGCCTCTCCGTCTTCGGCCGGTACGACTCCTACAACGACGACGACGGCAGCCTGGCCGGCGAGCCGCGCGGCGCCGCCCGGGCCGGCCTGGGCCTGGGCTACAGGTTCTGAATGGCGGGGAAGATCGCATATCTGCGTACGGGCGCCACCGAGAAGGCCGGAGTCTCGGACGAGACGCTCGTCGCCGCCTGCGCCCGGGGCGACACGACGGCCCTCGCTGAATTGTTCGACCGGCACCACCGTTCCGTCTACCGCTTCCTCTCGCGCATGTGCGGCGACGGCGGATCGGACCTCGATGATCTCGTCCAGATG
>CAYZAI010000177.1:0-9746 GCA_964476305.1 uncultured Myxococcales bacterium | reverse complement strand
GTCCTCCACCACGCCGCGCACCGGGATCGCCGGGGAAGCCAGCACGAAAGGAACGCGCAGCACCGGCTCCCACATGTGGTAGCTGTGCAGGTAACAACCGTGCTCGCCGAAGTTCTCGCCGTGGTCCGCGGTCAGGGCGATGGTCGTGCGCTCGCGCAGACCCAGCGCCTCGAGGCCGTCCAGCAGGCGGCCGACCTGGGAGTCCGCGTAGGCCACCTCGCCGTCGTAGGCCGCCACGATGGCCCGGTGCTCGGCCTCGGGCAGCGGCTGCTCGTATTCGCGCAGCGGGTACTCGATGTTCGAGGTGGCGCCCGCCTCGGCGAGGAAGCCGCGGAAGTCCTCGGGCGGCCGGTAGGGGGTGTGCGGATCCGTGAGGAACACCAGCAGGAAGAACGGCCGATCCCCCGTCCGCTTCAGCCAGCCCAGCGCCTTGTCGACCAGCACCCGGGCACGGGGGAACGCGCCGTGGTCGGTGGTGTCCTCGTACACCTCGAACCCCTGTTGGAAGCCGAAGGAACCCCGAAGCAGCGGGTTGCCCATGAAGGCGGCGGTGCGAAAGCCCGCCTTGCGGTAGACCTGGGCGATGGTCCTGTGGTTCCTGCCGATCCTGGCGCCGCCAAGCTCCACGCCGTGCAGGCGCTTGGGCCAGCCGGTGATCATCGTGGCGAAGCTCGGCCTCGTCCACGACGAGACCGAGACCCAGTTCGTGAAGCGGATGCCCTCGTCCGCCAGACGATCGATGCGGGGCGTTGTCGGGCGACCGCAGCCGTAAGAGCTCAGGTGGCCGACGTTGAGCGCATCGATCACGATGAGCACCGTCGAACCATTGGCGAGAGGCGTGACCTCCCAAGGCGCGCTGATGCGCGGTCGAGCCGGCTCTCCATAGCGGGCCAGGGGCACGGGCATGGGCGGCAACTGTGGCGGGGCCTCGGATACGGCGGGCGCCGGCTCGTCCGCGACCGGTCGGGTCGCGGCCGGGGTGCCGCTTCCGGGTTTGGGGGCCGCATCGCCGGAGGAGCACGCCGCGAGCAGGAGGCCCACCGCCACCGCGCTCGCGGAGTCGAGAAGCGGCCGGATGGGAAACGCCATCGTCTTCAGCTTCCCGAGAACTGGACGCTGTCGAAAACGAGGCTCGGCGTACGCAGCTTGGAGTACTCCCAGACGTCGCTCCCCACGGCCGCCAGGCGCTGCCAGAGGTCGAGGTGGTTGCCCGAGATGTTCATCTCGGCGACCGCCCCCGCGAGCTTCCCTTTCTCGATCAGCGTGCCGTAGACCCCGAGGGAGAAGTCGCCCGTCACGGGGTTGGTGTTGCCGCCGATGAAGCCGCGGACCAGAATGCCTTCCTGGGCATCGGCGACGAGCTGTTCCAGGCTCTTCGCACCGGGCGCCAGCACCAGGTTCGAGCTGGACCCGGTGGTGGGCGCCATGTCGAGCTTCCTGCCGTAGTAGGTGTCGATGAAGAAGTTCCGCAGCACGCCCCTCTCGACCACGGGCATCCGCCGCGCGGAGATCCCCTCGCCGTCGAACAGGCGCGAACCGAAGCCGCCGGGCACGAACGGATCGTCCACCAGATTCAGCAGGTCCGAGCCGATGCGCTGATCCTTTTTCCCCGCCAGGAACGAGCGCTTCTGCTGCACGGCCCGGCCGCTCACGGCGCCGAGCAAGTGGCCCAGCAGGCGCCCGACGGAGCGGTTCTCGACGATCATCTGCGCCTTGCGGGTCGGCGCCTTCCGCGCTCCCAACCGCTGGGCCGCCCGCTTCGCGCAGCCCTGACCCACGCTCCCAGGCTCGGGCAGGTCGCCCCGGTGACGGGAGCCTGCCATGTCCCAGCCGCTCGGCCGCTTGTCGCCCTCGTCCCGAAGCGAGACCTCGGCGGACATCCAGAACTGGGAACCGCGCTGGCTCCCCTCGAAGCCGTTGGAGTGGAGCTGGAAGATCTCGGCCTCTTCGTCCTCCCAGACCGCTTCCGCTGACAGCGCGCGCTCGCCCGCCGCGGCAAGGGTCGATCGCTCCACGGCCGACGCCCGTTCGTTCCGCTCGACCGGGGAGACTTCCGCCACGGCGGGGTCGAACAGGCCGAGGTCGTGCTGCTCGCGGTTCTCGTACAACGCCGGGTCCGGCATCACGCGGAACGGGTCCGGTGTCATGGCCTTGGCCAGGGCCACGGCGCTGTCGAGGAAGGCCTCGAGGGCGGAGGGCCGCAGGTCGTTGGATTCGCAGGCCGTGTACCTGCCGTCGAGGTAGAGGTGCAGGGTGAGGCTGCGCCGGGTCGACTCCTGGATCTTGTCGGGCCGGCCCTTGCGGTAGGTGACCGAGACGTTCCGCCCGCGGTAGGCCACGGCGCGCACGCCCTTCACGCCGCGGGCCAGGGCGCCATCCATCGCCCGGCGGGCGGTCTGCTCCAGCTTTCCGATATCGCCGCTCATGCGTCCACTCCTCCCACGGTGATGGTCGAGACCTTGACGGTGGGGAGCCCGAGACCCACGGGCACGGACTGACCGTCCTTGCCGCAGGTCCAGGTGCCGTTGTCGATGGCCTTGTCGTTGCCCACCATCACGACCTTGGCCAGGGTGTCCGGGCCGTTGCCGATCAGGTTGACGTCCTTGATCGGAGCGGTCAGCTTCCCGTCCTCGATCAAGTAGCCGGTCTTGACATAGAAGCTGTAGTCCCCGGCGCCGATGTTCACCTCGCCGTTGGCGAAGTCCACGGCGTAGATCCCCTGCTTCACCGAGCGCAAGATCTCCTCGGGGTCGTGGGGGCCGTTCTCCATGGTGGTCACCCGCATCCGCGGCAGGGGCGCGCTGCGGAAGTCCTCGCGACGGCCGTTGCCCGTCAGCGGTACGCCATAGTGCGTCGCGCTGATCCGGTCATGCAGGTACGAGACCAGCACGCCGTCCTTCACCAGCACCGTCTCCTGCCCCGGCGTGCCCTCGTCGTCGATGTTGATCGAACCGCGGCCCCCTTCCTCGAGGGCGGTGTCGACGATGGTGACGAAGCCCTCGGCCACCTTGTGGCCCATCATCGTCGAGAAGATCGAGGTCTCCTTGCGGTTGAAGTCGGCCTCGAAGCCGTGGCCCATGGCCTCGTGGAGCAGGATCCCCGAGGTGGCGGGCGCCAGCACCACTGGCATCTCCCCGGCCTCGGGCACTTTCGCGTCGAAAAGGATCAGCGTGCGCTTCACCGTCTCGGAGGCGAGCTCGCCAATCACCTCGGGCGTGTAGAGCCCGGGCCCGTCCCGCCGGCTCCTCGAGTAGGAGTTGCTCTCGATGTCCCCATCCTTCTCGGCCACGCACGTGGCGTACAGGAACGTCATCGGCCGCGTGTCCTCCACCAGCAGGCCCTCGGAGTTGGCCACCAGGATCACCTCGTCCTCGTCGGCGAAGCTGACCTGGGCCTTGACTACGAGCTTGTCGCCGGAAAGCACGCGCTCGCCGACCTGCCGGACGATGGCGATCTTGTCGGCCGGGGGCGTGTCGATCCACAGCCGGCGGGTCTCGTACAGCCGGGGCATCTTCACCGGGGCGAAGGCCGCAGGGCCCGCGGCCGGGGAGCCCGAGGCGATGGCCGCGGCCGTCGATGCCGCGGCGAGCAGGCTCTTCTCGTCGAGCTCCTCGGTGAAGGCGTAGCCCGTCTGGTCGCCCGAGAGCACTCGGATGCCCGCGCCGAGATCGACACTGGCGTAGGCGCGGTTCACCTGGCCGTCCTCGAAGCCGATGTAGTCGCTGACCTTGTGTTGCAGGAACACCTCGGCGAAGTCGCCCCCGCGCTCGAGAGCCCGGGTGAGCACCCGCCCGATCAGGCCCTCGTCAACGCCGAAGCCCTCGGCGAAGTAGCGCCCGCCCGCGACGGCCCCGCTTGGCTTCACGGCCACCGCCCGGGGATGGGCGCAGGAGGTGAAGAGCACCGGCCCGGCCGCGGCCATCACCGCGCCGGTGGCGCCGGCCTTCAGGAAGCTGCGTCTGTCCATGAAGTGCATGCCCGCTCCTTTTCGGTTTCGGTCTTCAGGCAACGTCCGCGGGCAGCATAACCTCCCCGGCGCGGTTCGCCAACCGCCCCGCGCGATCCGGCGATCTCGGCGATTCCCGTGCACCGACAGCGTCAGATGCGGTATGATTGTTCTCTCATGGAACGACGACCAGAATCACCAGGGCGATGGCGACCGCATCCGGTGCTCGTGATCCTCGCGCTCGTGGTCGGGCTGGCGCTCGCGGCCTGCTGCCGCGATCTGTCGCTGGGCATGGGGCGCGTGCGGGACTTCCTGTCCGGCGTGCTGGACATCTCGTTGTCCGTGGACGTCGACGTCTTCGTCTCGTCGTCGTTCTCGGGGGGCTTCGACGCCTGGGCCGACATCCCCCTGTTCGACTCCGGCGAGGTCGCGACCGACCTGTCCGCCGCGACATGGGGCGAGGCCCTGCTCGACTTCGATCTGGACCTCGACGGTGCCGCCGAGGATACACGCCTGCTTCTGCCGGACGGCGTCCCGACCAGCGGCAGCCGCCTGGTCTTCGTGTCCTGGAGGGGGGACTCCTACACCGTGGACAAGGGCGTGTGCTACCTCGGCTGGGCCGAGGGCGGGCGCGTCAAGCTCGTCGCGGCCCGCTGCGGCGAGGCCACGGGCCTGATGGTCTGCTCCATGCCCGCCACCGGGGGGGATACGGTCAGCTGCGAGCTCTGCCCGGCTTCCGGCTCCTGCGAGCTCTGCGACATGGGCGGGGATCTCGACGACTGCCTGCCCGAGAAAAAGGTCGGAGGCAGCATCGACATCGACGTGGACATCGACGTGGATATCGACCTCGACATCGATCTGGACGCGAACCGATCCGCGGGCGAGCCATGAGCCGGCGGCTCTTCGCTGCGGCGGCCGCCATGCTGCTCGCGTCCCTGACGGGCGCGGCCGCGGCGCAGGAGAACGCGGCTCTACCGCCCGCGGATCCGGACCCGGTCATCGTCGAGGCGGCGAGCCCGCCGCCGACACCGGATCCCGGCGTCCCGCTCCCGTCCCCCGAGATCGAGGACAGTGGAGACCTTGGCGGGGAAGAAACGGAGCCAGAAGAGGAGAACGAGGAGGAGGACGGGGACGAGGATCATCACGAGGGGTTCTTCTTCCGCTTCCGGCTCGGCCTGGGCTGGGCCTGGATGCTCGGCCAGGGCGCGCTGCGCCCGGCCAAGGGCCTGCGCCTGATCGAGGATCCCGAGCACGACTCGCCCGCCTTGAGTCTCGCCCTGGATCTCGGCGGTGGCTTCCTCGACCTCGGCCTTCACCTGGGCGTGCTCTGGGAGCGGATGATCCTGCGCGCCGACGAGCCCGAGGAGATGGGCTTCTCGCTCTTCGGCCTGGGCGGGGGCCTCACGTACTACTTCACGGACAACGACTTCTACGTCACGGCCGACGTGCGCCTGATCGGCATGCTGCTCTACTATCCGGAGGTGATCTGCGAAGACTACTACGCCGACCGGTTCGAGTCCTACCGGGGCCCCGGCGTGTCGCTGACCCTGGGCAAGGAGTGGTTCGGCGACGACGACGGGGGCATCGGGCTCGGGGTCCAGGGCAACTATGCCAGGCTGACCAAGGACGGCGGGGGGCGCTTCGACTACGCCTCGGTGATGCTCGTGCTGTCCCTGACACACTTCTGAGGCGGGGCCTTCCGCCCGCAAACGCTCAGCCCCCCGCGGCCAGCCCCAGCATCAGCACCGGCGACAGCCACCAGAAGCGCACGTCGATGTCGTCTCCGTCCACGACGTAGTCGTCAAAATCCTCGTTGTCGTAGGGATGGCCGCCCGCAATGGGCGTCACCAGCAACCCCAGGGATGCGTGGAAGGCCAGCCGGAACGCGCCGGTGTCCACGATCAGCACGTCCAGCTCGGCCTGGGGGTGCAGGGCCAGCCCGGCCATGGCCTTCATCTCCAGGTCGCCGCCGAACGGGTTGTCCACCTCGCCCTTGGCGAACAGCACGCCGACATCTACGACGGCGCCGAGCCAGATCCGCTCGGCGAGGGTCCCGCCGAACTTCAGGCTGGCGCTCAGCATGTTCAAGGCCAGGTCGACATCGTAGTCGTCGATGGCGTTGTTCTCGGGATCGACATCGATATTGGGTTTGAGGAACGTCCAGGCGCCGCCGACGTGGAACGACTCCGAGATCGCGGCATACCCGGCCAGGCGGATGCCAGCGGCGAAGTCGGACTCGAGGTCGGAGTCGTTCTCCGCGCCGTCGTATTCCTCGACCGAGGCGCCCCACCCGTGGAACGCGAACAGCACGCTGACCGAGGCGTAGCCGCTCCGGAAGAACGAGAGCGGTCCCCGCGGCGGCTTCGGCCGGGGAGGAGACGCGGCAGGAGCCGCCGACTCGACGCACTCGCCGCCGCTGCAGATGCGGTCGCCCTTGCAGTCGGTGTCCTTGGTGCACTGGGCGGCCGCGTTCCCGGACGCCAGGGCCAGCACGACCAGGCCCGCCAGCGCGATCGCCGTTCTTCCCATCGGAAAGCCTCCCATCGTGCGTCTATTCGAACTCGGTGCTGACCTTGGTGCCTCGGGCCCCCTGCTCGAGCTTCTTCTTGTCAGCCGCCTTGTCCGGCGCCGGCGAAGGAGAAACGGAGGCCGCCGGTGGCTCGTGCTTCTTGGCCTTGCCGGCCTTGCCGGTCTTGCCGGTCTTGCCGGTCTTCTGGTCCCCGACCTCGGGCTTCGGCGTGGCCGGTGTCAACGCCGGGATCGCGACCGTCTGATCCGCGGACGGCACCACCGTCACGATCAGCGGATCGAAGCCTTCGGCCTCGATCCGAAGTGGCGTCACCGCCTCGGAGCGCTTGACCTTGAACGGGTTCACCGTGACCAGCATGTCGTCGAAGAACACCCGCGAACCCTCCGGGTGGCCGGTGACCGTGATCGCCACGGCCGCGGCCGGCGCCTCCGCGGGAGCCGCCACGGCCGGGCTGGCCAGCGGGATCTGAACCGGGACCGGATCCTCGGTCCCCCTCAGCACGAGGACGAGGGCCACGGCGCCGGCGATGCTGATCGCCCCCGCCGCCAGGCCCACGGCCAGCAGGGTCCTGTTGCGCTTCCGGGGGCGTTCGGGACGGGTCCCGGCCCAGCCCGAGGGCGTGCCCGCACGCGCGGCCATCTGGGCCAGCACGTCCGCGCCGACCGGGGCCCCGCTGTCCCCGGCCTGGGTCCCGAGGCTGCCGGCGGCGAAGGTCGTCTTCTTGATCTGCGAGGCGACGTGGGTCAGCTTGGACTGGCGCTTGTCGAAACCGGTGAGCTGGGCGAGCGCGCCGATGAAATCGAGGGCCGTGGCGAAGCGCCGCGCGGGGTCCTTTTCCAGGGCGCGAAGGACCACGGGCTCGGCCTCTGCCGGAAACCCGGGGAACGCCTCGGCCGGGGGCCTGGGCGCCGACGTCAGGATGTTGATGATGATCTCGGTGAAGTTGCCGCCCTCGAAGGGCAGCCTCGCGGTGAGCATCTCGTACAGGATGACGCCCATCGAGTAGAGGTCGGCCCGGTGGTCGAGGTCCGCCGCGCCGCGGGCCTGCTCCGGGGACATGTAGGCCGGCGTGCCCATCACCGAGCCGGTCTGGGTCAGCTTCTCGCCGCTGCCGGCCTCGGCGAACTTCGAGATGCCGAAGTCGATGAGCTTGATCTTGGGCGGGGAGCCCTGCTGGTGCACGAGGAAGATGTTCTCGGGCTTGAGGTCGCGGTGGACGATGCCCTTGGCGTGAGCCGCGTGAAGGGCCTGCAGGGCCGGCTCCATGATGCCGCAGGCCGCGCCGGCCTCGAGGGGCCCGGTGCGGGTCAGCATGTCGGCGAGGCTCTCGCCCTCGAGGTACTCCATCACGAGGTAGGGATCCCCGAGGCTCGAGGTCCCTACGTCCGAGACGTCGATGATCCCGTCGTGGCCGATGGCCGCCGCGGCCTGGGCCTCGCGGTAGAAGCGCTTGACGACCTCGGTGTTGTTCGCGAACTCGGCGTGCAGGAACTTGACCGCGACCTGCTTGCCGATGATGACGTGCTCGCCGCGATAGACCGCGCCCATGCCGCCCTTGCCCAGCAGGTTGGTCAGGCGGTACTTGCCGTCTAGGATCTGTCCCGTGTACGTGTCGCCGGCCATCTTCCGTCGTTCCTTCCCCACGCGAGTGGGCTATGCGGTCATTCTATCCCGCCGCGGTCCACGACTCAACAACGCGTTAGACACTCGGAAGAGCAGAAAGTATTCCCTGAAAGGTTCGCCTCACGGTCCGTTTGGCTCGCCACGGCAGGTGGTCCGAGGTCAGCCCGGATCGCGGACGCAGCGCACGGCGGCGCCCCACAGCTGCTCCATGAAGGCGGTCCCGCCGGTACGGAACTCCACCATCCAGAACCGGTCGTTCGTCATGACCAGCTGCGAGCGCGACCAGTACTTGTGGCACCAGCCCGAGAGCGCGGTGTGCCAGTAGCACCCCTCCTGGCCCGGACCCTCGAGGAACGGACACCCCTGGCAGGCCGGCGATGCCATGCAGTCCGCGCTCAGGCAGGACGGGTCTTGCACCGGGCACCCGGCCCCGCAGTCCCTGAGCAGGCCGCGCAGCTGCGTCACGTCGGGCAGGTACCAGTCGTCCCTTCCGCCGTGGACGAGCCCGTCGCAGTATTCGCGCGCCTCGTACTGGCCCATCAGGTCGAAGGCCGGCGGATCCTGCCAGATCAGCTCCGCGACGGGATCGAACACGCCGCCGTCCGCCGGCTGGAGCGCGGACGCGGCGTCCGTCCCCAGCGGCCATTCCCCGTCCGTCCAGCCGTGGTCCGCGTCGTCGCCGTCCGTGTTGCTGCCGATGTCGGCCCCCATCCAGCAGCCGGCAGCCAGCACGACCGGCAGCGCCGCCGGCCATCCGCGAAGAACGCCCATGCCCCGGATGATAGCACGATCTCTGACTGACGCCGCCGCCATCCGCCACCTCCCGCCGCCGATCAGGCTTAGCCTGGGCGCCAGGGTAGGCCCGCCACGGCAGCGAAATCGCCCCTGGCACGGGACGTGGATGGCGCGGCGCCGTGCCGAGCACCGCCCTGGCCTGGTCGATCGACGGCGCGTTCGGCGCGACCGGGAGGTACCGCCCCCACGAGCCCGAGTTTCCCCGCGCGGGATCCGCGCGGGCTGGGATGGATCCGCCGGGGGATCCTCCTTCGCCCCGCCTTCGCGCTAAGCGCTTCGGCGCGGCTTCGGCGGACGAGTGTAACCCCGGCGGCGATACCGGCCGAACGGGAAGTGCCGCGCGAGTTGACTGCGAACGTGGAATGGACGCACTCGTCGCCCCGTCTGGATTCCGTACAGCACGCTGTACTCCATCCAGCCGTGGTCCGCAGACCATGGAGGGGGCTCCCGCTCGGCCATCTTCACCGGGCGAGTGCTTGCACTCGCCCCCGCAACTCCCCGACGACGTTGCCTGGCCACCGAGATCGCCTTTTTCCCCCAATACCTTTCCCGGCCTCGCGGGAGTCCCCGGAATGGTCGAGGACTGTGTGAGCGCGGCCCCGGGAATGCCGGGTCCACGGCGTCCTCGCGGCCCACGCCAAGGACCGCGACAAGATCGTGCCGAAGAAGCCAGACTCACAGAAGCTGCGCGAGACCCGCGGCGTGAGCCGCAACCGACTGCTCTGGGCCGCCCTTCTCGCTCGCGTCTTTTCGATCGACGTGACGAAGTGTCCGAAGTGCGGCGGCCGGCTGCGTCTGGTCGCCGCGATCACCGACGTCGCCTCGGCGAAGTGCTACCTCGACGGCGTGGGC
>CAYZAI010000176.1:0-9848 GCA_964476305.1 uncultured Myxococcales bacterium | reverse complement strand
CTCGTTCAAGAGAACCTTGCCGGGCAGCGCCTCCGAACTCCACGCTCAGCGCGCTTATCAGGCGGTAGCCCCGATCGATCCGCTGGTGCAGGTGCTTGTGCTGGTGGAGCGAGTCGTACTTGTCGATCAGCGGCAACACCTCGCCGGCGAAGAGCTGGCTCAGCTTCGCGGACTGGGCCGGATCCGAATCCCGGTGGAAGAACTGGACGGTCTGCCCGAAGTCGTCGACGATGGCGGCGGCCTCCACCAGCCGGTTGAGGCGGACGGCGGCCCGCCACCTTTCGCAGGAGCCCAGCAGATCCTCGGGATCGACGACCTGGAAGAAGAAGCGGTCCGTCGACATCACGACTTCCTCGACGCGCTCGACCTTCTCCTTGGCCAGCAGCAGCGTGCTCTCCACCACGGAACGGGCGCCCCACTCGCCGAAGCTGACGGCCGAGCGGAGCGCGATGCGGCCGAGGAAGACGATGGCGACGATGATCAGCGGGAACAGGATGAAGATCGCGTGGCGTGCCAGGAAGCGCAGCACTTCGCTCACGACTCCCGCTCGGAACGCAGCCTCCGGCCCATCAGCTCGCGGACGGCCTCGGCCGGCGTGGTGACGCCGTCGAGGATGCCCACCACGGCCTCGGTGATCGGCATCTCCACCCCCCGGCTCCGGGCGAGGCCGAGGGCTGATTGCGACGTGGCGACTCCCTCGGCGACCATCGTCATCGAGCCCAGGATGTCGTCCAGCCCTTCTCCCTTGCCGAGGCGGATCCCCACCTGCAGGTTGCGGCTCAGGTGCCCGGTGCAGGTCAGCACCAGGTCGCCGGTGCCCGCCAGGCCGGCCAGGGTCAGCGGGTTCGCGCCGCAGGCGACGGCCAACCGCGAGATCTCCGCGAGCCCGCGGGTGATCAGCGCCGCGCGGGAGTTGAGCCCCAGCCCCATCCCCTCGGCCATGCCCACGGCCACCGCGATCACGTTCTTGAGGGCGCCGCCGAGCTCGACCCCAACGACGTCGTCCGAGGTGTAGGCCCGGAAATAGGATGTGGAGACCAGCCGCTGGATCGCCGTGGCCAGGCTTTCGTCCTTGGATGCGACAACCACCGCGGTGGGGTGGCGCTCGGCGATCTCGCGGGCGAAGCTCGGCCCGGACAGGACCGCCAGCGGCCGCGTGCCGACGACCTCGTCGAGCACTTCGCACATCAGCTTCTCGGTGCCGACCTCCACGCCCTTCGAGGCGCAGACGATGCTCGCCCCGGGTTCGAGGAACCGCCTGCCTTCGAGCCACACGCCGCGCAGCACCTGGGCCGGCGTGACCGAGAACACGGTGCTCGCACCGCGCAAGGCCTCGTCCAAAGCGGAGGTGGCGCGCACGCACCCGGGCAGGGGGTGGCCGGGGAGGAACACCCGGTTCTCGCGCCCGCTCTCGATGGCGACGGCAAGGTCCGGCTCGTAG
The DNA here is from genome assembly GCA_964476305.1 of uncultured Myxococcales bacterium. GTDB lineage: Bacteria > Myxococcota_A > Polyangia > JAAYKL01 > JAAYKL01 > CAYZAI01. The sequence continues at coordinate 8,407 of CAYZAI010000176.1, read as the reverse complement.
ACCCAGAGCGCGACCGGATGGCCGTTCTCGCCGAGGAGCTTGGCCAGGGCCGTGCCCATGCTGCCCCCGCCGACAACGGCCACCTGCTGCCTGTGATTTTCCTGGTCGTTCATTTGAGGGGATGATAGGCGATCGCGTGGTCGAAATACAAGGACGCGAGGAACCGGGCATGCCGATCGAGGTCACCCGTGAGGATCCGGCGCACGCGCCGAGGAGGGGTTCCGCCCGGGCGCGCCGCATCGCCTTCGCGGCGCTGGGCGCCCTCCTGTCCATCGCCGGGATCTGGTGGGTCTTCCACCGGGTGGACCCCGCCCTGCTGCTCGGCTCGGCCCACCGCATTCGCGTGCTGCCGCTGCTGGGATCGTTCGCGATCTACTGGCTGGGGGTGATCGTCCTGCGCGCGCTGCTCGTGAGACACCTGCTGGCGCCAGTCGGGAGGATCGGCCTGGCCCAGACCTACCGCTGCATCTGCATCGGCTTCCTGGGCAACAACGTCCTGCCGCTGCGGGCCGGCGACGTGGTGCGCTCGGCGGCGATCTCCCGGGGCGCTGGCCTGGGCTTCGCCTCGGTCGTGGGCGGGCTGGCCGTCGAGCGGATGCTCGACCTGGCGCTCGTGGCCCTGCTGGCGCTGGGCGCGATCCGGGTCGCCCCCGGGCTGCCGGACACCGTGCGCACCGCGGCCCTCGGCAGCGCGGTCGTGCTGGGCGCGGGTTTCGTCGTCCTGGTGATCCTGGCCCGGCGGCGGCGGGACCCGCTCGCTCCGGAGGCGGACGGGTCGGCGGCGGACCGGCCGCTGCGCCGGCGGATCCTGGCGTTGTGGCACCGGTTCTCGGCGGGCTTCGGATCCTTCGGCACAGCCGGCGGTGTGGCCGCGGCTGCGGGGCTGTCGGCGGCGATCTGGGCCCTGGCGCTCGTCACCATCATGCTGCGCCTCTGGGCCTTCGACCTCGAGCCGAGCCCGATCGTGGCGCTGGTGCTGCTGGCGGGCCTGGGGTTCGGCGTGGCCGTGCCCTCCGCGCCGGGCTATGTCGGGACCTACCACGCGGCCGCGGCCTTCGCCCTCGCGCTGTTCGGCGTCGAGCACCAGGTGGCGGCGGCCTTCGGGCTGTTCAGCTGGATCGTCGACATCGGCGGCAGCAGCCTCGCCGGCGCGATCAGCCTCTCGATCGAGGGCCTGACCCTGGGCGAGCTCCGCCGCCGGCGGGAATAGGCCACCGCGATCCCCGAGGTCCTTTGCGCAAACCCTGCGGGCTGGGTCTTTCCTGATCCCAGCCCAGGCAAGAGCGTCCACCTGCCCGCCGAAGCGCGAAGGCTGGTGTGTGTCCGTGTTCGTCCGTGTGACAGCGCCCCCAGGTGAGAAGTGAGCACCTGCGACCCCTGTTTTGCGACCCCTGTTTCGTTTCTTTTTTTTCCTTGCCCCTCTGCTTCGCCGGATGGCAAGACTTCGCGAACCCCTCGACGACAAGGAGCACGCCCATGCCCACCACCGTCTCGCGCAACCCCGCCACCGGAGCCGCGCCGGCCCGGGCCGCCAAGGCCAGGCCCGCGACCCCGAAGAAGGCCGCGACCCCGAAGAAGACCGCGACCCCGAAGAGGGCCGCCCCCCTGGCGGCCAGGACCGCCCTGGTTCTCGCGCCCGTGGACACGCGCCTGGACGTGCTCGAGGCCCTGAAGCGCGCGGGCCTGACCCTCGAGTCCTGCCCGGACGACTACGAGCGCCTGCGCGACGAGGCCGTGTTCTGCTCGCGCCTGTCCGCCTACGCCTTCTTCGTCATGGCCAAGCGCCTGGTGCGCATCCGCGACGAGCGGCTCTACGCCTCGGCGGGCGGCTACGAGCACTTCGTCGCCTTCCTGGAAGCCGAGCTTTCGGTCACGCCCAAGACCGCGTTCAACTACATGGCGCTCCTGGACCACTTCGGCGACGCGGCCATCGCCGCCCACCCGGAGCTGCCCTACTCCAAGCTGCTGCCGGCCCTGCCCCTGTTCAAGGCCGCCGGCGACGAGCGGACGAAGCAGGAGATCCGCCGGGTCTTCCTGAGCGAGGCAAAGGCCCGGGATCGCCAGGGCATGCGGGACGTGGCTCGCGACCTGGCGGACCGCCTGGGGCTCGAGGACGCTTCGTCGGCGGGCGCCGGCTCGACCTTCGCGCGCCTGGCCGAGCGTTTGATCGAGGCCGTGCCCAAACGCCCCACCCGGGCCGACCGCGAGGCGGCCGGGCGCGTGCTGGCCGCGCTGGAAGAGAAGTTCCGATGACCGATGTAGCGGACAACGAACATCGTATACGATGCTTTAACCTATCGATTTAAATGAAAAAGAAAACCTTCGGTCGCTCAAGGAAACATGTTTCCTTGAGACATCGATATAATTCCGGCCGAGGCTGATCCACGTACCCGGTATGGGGAACCCGGAAACCCGGTTCCGGTGCTGGGGCGGAATGCGCAGCGATATCGGGCTGATCCGTTTAGTCCGTACGGGATTCGGGGTCGAACCCCGGCCTTACTCGCCGGGGACGCTGATCGAACCGAAAGGAACCACCAACGGGCCGGGGCAGGCCGGCCGCAGGCGCGCCGCGGCGAGCAGGTGATCGCGCCTTTGGTCGAGCCAGTCGAGCATCTCGGTGCGGTACGGCTCGGGCCACTCGTCCGGAAGCTTCGCCGCCGGCCCGCAGGGCGAGAGCGGCAGCACCGCGAACCGGAGCGGCCGGGCACGCACGCCGTTGTCCACCAGGAAACGATCCTGGTGCAGCCAGGTCATGAGCGCACCGACGTCGATGGTCGCGCCGCTGCCGCCGTCGCCCGCCGGCCGGAGCGCCACGCGAAGCACCAGCCCCTCCCGCGTCGAGGCCCGGTGCCACTTGTCGGCCCGGCGGCCCTCCCGCCGCCGCGGCGAGGTGCGCATGCCCATGTCCGAGACGAGGTTGCCCAGAGACCAGGCCACGATCCCCTCGCGGCCGCCCGCGGCCACGCGCTCCACCGGCGCCGGGACGTGGGGCCCGTGCATCGCCACCACCGCGGCGCCGGCCGCGACGAGCCGCTTGGCCAGGCGCCGGACCTTGGCCCGGGGCTCGGCGCGAAGCTCGTCGACGTAGTGGACCACGGCGATCACCGCGTCGAACTCCCGGGCGGCGCGAGCGATCCGCTCGACCGCCGCGTCGCCCATGATCGCCAGCCCGGGCGCACCGTCGGCCCCGGCCGGCTCGGGGTCGTCGCGGTCGAACAGGGCGAAAACCGCGGTGCGGATCCCCCCGTCCTCGATCACCAGCGGCTCGTGCCGGTCGGGCACCGGGCCGGCGCCGAGGGGAACCATTCCCGCGGACCGGACGGCCGCGACGGTCTCTCCCAGCCCGGCGCGCTTCTGATCGAGGGCGTGGTTGTTGGCCAGCACTGCCGCTCGGAAACCGGCCCGGGCCAGCCCCTCCGGCACCCAGGGCGCCGCGTTCAGCGGTACCGGCGCGTACCGCCGGCCGGTCCGTTCCTTGATCTCGGCCGCGCGGGCGAGTGCGTCCCTGGTCTCGACTCGTCGCCGGGCCACGGGCGTCTCGAGGTTCACGAGCACCCGGGCCTCGTCCCCGTCCGAGCGGAAGACGGCGCTCGCCGGTGCGAGCATCCCGGCGAAGGCCCGGGCCGGATCTCCCGCAGCTTCCATCGAGCGGTGGATCTGGCCGGACACGAGCACGTCCCCGGTGATCCAGAGCACCTGCGCAGGGCGGTCGCGATCCGCCGCTGCGACCTCGGACTGTGCGGGAACGGCCGGCTCCAACCGTGTCGTCGGCTCCCCGGAGGTCGATTCCCCGGCCTTGCTATCGGAAGCGGCGCGATCGCCGTCGACGCAGCCGGCAAAGCAGCCCAGGGCGAGGGCAACCATCACGCCCGCAGCCAGCCGCCAGAAGGAAGGAATCAGGGCTCGAGCTCGGCGGTGTACTCACGGCCGGTGAAGCTCATGCTGCCGGCAACGGTGAAGCCGGCCGTGGTGCCGGCCTGCGTCAGGGTGATGGTCCCCTGGTTGGACAGGAACACGCCGAGGATCCACATTTCCTCGGGCGCGTCGTAGATGTTGTCCTGCACTTCGCCCGTGGCCGTGGTGATGGTGCCCACCGCGTGGTCCGCCGCGGGCCATGACAGCAGCACGTCGCGCTGGTAGTCGCCCACGAAGCCCGCGATCTGCATCCGGTACTCGTCGCTCGTGCTGATGTAGGAGACTTGGCACGCGCCCAGGGCGTTAGCCGCCTGGTCGCCCACCTGGAGCCCGATGACGTTGCCCGTGGCGAAGCTGTCCACCGTGCACGAGAAGCTGGCCGAGGTCAGCGTCACCGGCTTCAGGCACATGGCCGCGCTACCCAACACCGTACAGTGGGGATAGCCCGAGCTGTCGCAGACGGTCTGGTCCATCAAGCAGTCGATGTAGCAGTAGCTCGTCAACTCGTCGGTGAGCACCTGGGCGCAGACCGCGTCACCCGTGCAATCGCCCGTGGGGTAGCACTGCTCCCCTGGGTTGTCGGCGTCCGCGTCCGAGTCCGCGTCCGAGTCCGCGTCCGAATCCGCGTCCCCGTCGCCATCGGTGTCGGCATCGGCGTCGGCATCGGCGTCGGCATCGGCGTCGGTGTCCGCGTCGGTGTCGGCGTCCGTGTCCCCATCCGTGTCCCCGTCCGTGTCCCCGTCCGAGTCGCTGTCGGCGTCGCTGTCGGCGTCGCTGTCGGCGTCGCTGTCCGTGTCGCTGTCCGAGTCGCCGTCGCTGTCCCCGTCGGCATCGGCATCGCTCTTCTCGCCGACATTATCCGTCTGCGCCTCCGCACAACCCAGGGCGAGGGCCAGAGCCATGCCACTGAGAACCACCAGGATCTTCATCGCTTCCTCCATTCGGCGGGCCGGTTCCTCGGCGCGGTCATCGCCTTCTGCCGGCGGCCCGGGAACCCATTCTACCAAACTTCGTCACCGGACCGCCACCATCGTCTTCTCAAAACTGGGATTCGGCCCCCGGGGGATGCTAGCCTCTCCTCGAGGAGGATCCCGCCTTGTCGAACCGAAGGCTCCGCCTGTCACTCGGCGCCGCCCTGCTCGCGGCCGCGCTGCCCTGCGCCGCGACCTCCGGACGTCCCCCCGACCCGCCCGCGGCGAGGGACTCCGTGTCCGTGGGCACGCCGATGTCCGGCTCCCTGGTCCGCGGGGAGGTGCTCCCGACCAGGGGGTCCGGCTTCCGCATGATGCGGACGACACGCGACCGCAAGGCCCGCTTCGGCGTCTCCGAGCTGGTGCGGCTGGTCGAGGAGTCGGCCCACGCGGTCCGGCGCCGCATCCCCGGGTCGCTGCTGATGGTCGGCGACCTCTCGCCGCGCAAGGGCGGGCGCGTCGAGCACCACGGCTCCCACCAGAGCGGCCGCGACGTGGACTTCGCCTTCTATATGATCAACAACGCGGGCCAGCCCGAGGCCACCGAGGTCTTCGTGCCGTTCGACGCCAACGGCCACTCGGTGGAGCCGCCGATGGAGTACCGCTTCGACACGGCGCGCAACTGGGCCCTGGTGCGGGCCCTTTTAGAATCGAAGACCGCCGATGTGCAGTGGATCTTCGTGGCCGATCACCTCCGGGCGCTGCTGCTCGACCACGGCGAGACCTCGGGCGCGCCCCGCTCCGTGCTGGGAAGGGCCCGCCAGGTCCTGCACCAGCCGGGCCGGAAGGGGCACTGGGACCACTTCCACGTCCGCATCTACTGTCCGGCCGGGGATCTGCCCCGCTGCCGCGATGTCGGCCCGCGCCGGGCCTGGACGAGGTGAACCGCGATGCTCGATCTCTCCCGCATGCAGGGCTATCTGACACGCGGCGCCGGGCTGGACTGGCAGGGGCGGCTCGGGGCCCTCGGGCCGGAAACCGTGATCGAGGACGGGGTGCGCGTGTTCCACCCCGAGAACGTGCGGATCGGCGCCCGGGCTTTCGTCGGCCACTCGGCGATCCTCGACGGCTACCACCGGGGCGGCGTCGAGGTCGGCGACGGCTCCTGGATCGGCGCGTTCAGCTTTCTCCACGGCGCCGGAGGGCTTAGCATCGGTCGGGCCGTCGGGATCGGCCCCGGGGTCAAGATCGTGACGAGCCAGCACGACCCCGACTCGCCGGGCATCCCGGTTCTCCACGCGCCGCTGATCCTCGCGCCGGTGGTGATCGGCGACGGCGCGGATCTCGGCAGCGGGGCCATCGTGCTGCCCGGCGTCACCATCGGCGAGGGCGCCGTTGTGGGAGCCGGCGCCGTCGTGACCCGGGACGTGGGAGCGGGGGCGGTGGTGGCGGGGAACCCGGCGCGGCCGATCCGCCAGCGCTGAAGGGACCGGACGTGGCGCCGCTGCCGACCGGGCTTGGACCGATGACCGAGCTGGAGCGCTTCGCGATCCGCGCGGCCCGGCTGTTGGCGTTCGGCGTACCCCTCGTCCTCGGCGTGATGGCGGCATCGCCCGAGCCGTACTGGCTCGACTCCCCGGAGTTCACAGCCGCGGCCCAGACCCTGGGCATCCCCCACCCCCCCGGCCACCCGCTCTGGGTGATGCTCGTCAAGCCCTTCACGCTGCTGCCCGTCGGCGGCATCGCCCTGCGCGTGGCCCTGGCCTCGGCCTTCTTCTCGGCTCTCGCCGCCCTGCTCCTGCACCTGCTGATCGAGCGCCTGATCGCAACGGCGGCGCCGCTTCTGGGTCGAATCATCGCGACCTGCGTCACGCTCTCGGCCACGCTGACCGCGGCGGTGTCCGTGGGCTGGTGGTTCCAGGGCGTGCGCGCCGAGGTCTACTCGCTGGAGATCCTGCTGGTGCTGGGCGCGGCGCTGCCGCTGGTCCGGTTCTGCACGGCGCGGGAAGAAGGGGCGAATGACGCGCTGCTCCGCCTGTCCGCGTTCTCGTTCGGCCTGGGCCTGTGCAATCACCACTTCGTCACGCTGGCGGCCCTGCCCGCTGCCGTGCCGCCGCTGGTGGCCCTGGCCCGCACCCGGGGCGGGTGGGGGGCGCTCCGCACCACGGCCAGGCTCGCCGGCATCGCGGCCTCGGGCCTGCTGCCCTACCTGTTCCTGCCGCTGCGCTCGGCGGCCGGCGCGCCGGTGGCCCTGGGCGGTGTCCACTCCGCCGCGGACATGGCCTGGGTCGTCTCGGCCCGGGTCTACCAGAAGTCCATGGCGGCGGAGCACGCACAGGCGCTCGGAGAGCGCTCCCTGGACACTCTGCTGTCGATGATGGGGGAGCTGGGGCCGGTGGTCGTGGTCGCGGCCCTGGCCGGCTTCTACCTCTTGCTGCGCGGGTATCGGACCCGCGTGGCCGGCGCGATGCTCGCCCTGTTGGCGGGCGTGACGATCCTGCTGCGCTCGATCATGGGGTTCGATCCCTTCAACCCCGACTACTACGGCTACATGCTCCCCGCGGTGAGCGCCCTGGTCGCCGGCGCCGCGGTCTTCGCCGCCGTGGCGCTCGACGTGCTCGGCCGGCTCCTGCCTCGGGGCCGGTGGATCGCCGTGGTCCTCGCCGCGGCCGCGCTGGCCCTGCCCGTGTCCCGGGCTCGCGAAGCCCACCCCCGGGTGGACCTCGGCGACTTCCGGGCGACGCGGCTCTTCGTCGACCTGTCTCTCGAGACCGCCGAGCCTGGCACGCTGGTGCTCACCTCGTACTACAATCTGTTCTTCGTGCTGTGGTCCGCGCGCCACGTGGACGGCACGCGCCCCGACGTCACGGTGGTGAACCCCCACCTCTTCGGCTACCCCGGGTACCTGCACTCCACGCTCGCGGCCCGTCCGGATCTGCGGGGACTGGCGTGGTCGATGGTGGTCGCGGGCACGCTCACCGAGGCGACGGTGGCCGACCTCGCCCTCGCCGGCCCGTTGCGGATCGAGCCGGATCCTTCCCTCGATCCGGCTGTGCAGCGGCACCTGCTGCCGGACGGGACGGTCTACGCCGCGGTCCCCGAACCGATGGGCCCCACAGACGTGATCGCCGCGTCTCCGGCCCACCACGGGAGGTGGCGCGCCTTCTACGACGCCCTGGGCACGGACTGGCAGGAGCACGAGACCTGGCGGATGCTCTCGTGGTGTCACTACCTGGACGCGCTGTTCCTTGCCGGGCGGGGTGATCGGGAGGGCGCGCGCGAGGCCGTGGCGCTGGCCCGCGCGCTGGGCAGCGAGGCGCTGCAGATCGCCGGCCTCGAGCGGGCCCTCGAGGACCAGGTCGCCAAGGGCCCCCTCGACGTCACCCCGTTCCTGCCGTCCGCGCCGCCGATGGCGCGGCCCGGTCCCGGCGACTGATCAGCCGGGCCCCTTCTCAGTGCATAGGAAACACAAACGGCCTTCCTCGGCCGGAGTTGATGGGATACCTGATCTGCGACAAGTCTCTCACGACCCGAAAAGCCTAGCAGAGCCGGAAAAAGTCTCAAGAGTCCAGAGTTTCAAG
>CAYZAI010000175.1:0-9908 GCA_964476305.1 uncultured Myxococcales bacterium | reverse complement strand
CGATCGGCAGGCTCGTCAGGATCGGCCCTGGAGGGACCTGCTCGCGCAGGAAAAGGCCCGCCGCTTCAGCCGACTCCGAGGTGGAGCGCGTGAGCTGCTTGGGCAGCGGGTGGTAGAGCACGAGTGCGGGCAGCAGCCAGATCGCGTGGCGGAAGGGGTTTTTGCGGATACTCCCGTGGCTCCAGATCGCCGCCATCCCGGCCACCACGCCCAGCGGGATCGCGGGGATGACGTACATGCCGTACGCGCTGTGGGGGATCATCGGCAGGGTCAGCCCGATCAGCGCCGCGGCCAGCATCAGCACGAGGCCGGCCTGGCGCTTGCGGACCAGGGAGGGGACCGCCGCCAGGCCCGCCAAGAACACGAGGATCGCCCCCGGGGACGTGTGCCACCACTCCAGCAGTTGCGCCATGCTGCGTCGCTGGAAGACCGAGGCCATGTGGTACTGCCAGTTGCAGAAGAACATCTGCTCCGGGGCCGCCAGCAGGAACGGCCCGAACACCGCGCCGGCCGCCGCCACCGGGATCGCCAGGGCCACCAGGCGCCGGCGCCAGCCCCGCGCCTCGATCACGGGCACCAGCGAGACGAGTGCCCACATCGGCGCGCAGGAGAGGCGTACGCCCACGGCGAGCACGCCGCAGGCCGCCATCAAGGCGGCCCGGCGCAGCGGAGAGACCCTTGCCGACGCGGCCAGGGCCAGCAGGGCCATGCCCATCAGCTCGGCGCCGTGGGTCTTGCCCATGGCCGTCATCTCGGCGAGGTGGGGCGAGGCCGCGATGCAAAAAGCCGCGGCCAGGCCCGGCTCGAAGCTGCCCGTTCGCAGGCGCAGGGCCAGCACCACCGCCAGCACCGCGATGAAGGACCAAGCCGAGTTGATCACCCGCTGGGTCGTCAGCCCGTAGCCAGTCAGCTCCATCACCATGCCGTTGAGGTACGGCAGCAGGGGCATCTGGGTGTAGGCGAAGTCGCGGTAGGGGATCCTGCCCTCCCAGGCGCTGCGGGCGGCGATGGCGTAGTAGCCCTCGTCCGCGTTCATCCGGCCCGATTCCACGTAGTTGTGAAGCACGAACGCGTGGGTGCCGAGGACCACGGTGAACCCCAGCACTACCAGGGCGACGCGGCCGACGGAACGCCAGGGCGGGAGCCTCATGGGAACAGCGGCCGGGCGCCGCTCCGCCGGCGGAGGAGAGTATGGACCCCGAGCAGCAGCACCACCAGCAGCGCGCCCAGACTGACCCACTGGGCGGCCCTGTCCAGCGGGGGCATCTCCCACCAGAGCACCAGCCGGTGGGCGCCCTCGGGCAGGTTGACCGCGGTCATGTCGGGCCCGGTGGCGAAGACCGGCCACGGCTCCCCGTCGAGGTCCGCGCGCCAGCCCGGCACGTGGCTGACCGGCAGCACCGCGATGACGTCCTCGAGGGTGTCGATGTCGAACTCGAAGTACTGGAAGCTGTGTCGCCACGGGAAGCGCTGGGTGATGGAGGCCCGCTCCACCCCGGGGTCGAGCTCTTCGCGCTCCAGCTCCGGCGGGCGGTCGGAGCGGAGCCGCTGCTGCTCTGCGGGCAACGCCAGCCAGGGGCTTCGGCCTTTCTTCTCGTCCGCGCCGAGCACGGTGCCCTCGACGCCGGGGATCTCCACAGGCGTGATCACGCGACCGCCGGCCCGGGTGAAGGCCTCGAGCGCCGGTCGATCCTTCTCGATCCCCGAGTGATCGAAGTAGAAGAGCGACCGGGCCGTGCCATCCACGAGGCCGCTCGCGGCCAGGGTCCCTGCCGGCACGCGCATCGGGATAGGCGTCTGGGGTGACCACAGGTTGTTGCGGAAGCGACCTGTCCACGACCGGGCGAGCCAGATCCACTGGGCGTGGGAGCAGACCACGGGCAGAGGCTCACCCACCAGGGGCCTCAGGAAATGGGTCCTCCCGGTGTCAAGCAGGTGGTGCCAGTCGTTGCCTCGGCCCCTGCGGTCCGGCCCGTTGGGAAGGCGGTCGAACTGCGGGTCCCCGTCGTCGTCCACGGCGTTCACCAGGCTCTTCGAGTTCTTCTCGTCGGCGCTGATGAAGCGGATCCCCGCCATCGAGAAGAGGTTGGTGTTGCGCGCGGCGCTGCCCATGGACGTGCAGAGGTGGTAGGTCGTCGTGGGTCCAGTGGCCCGCCAGTGGGTGCAGATCGGCTGGAAGCCGTGGCGGGCGAGCCATCCGTGGCGCAGCTTCTGCCGCCCCTTGTACGAGACGTCCACCCGGAAGGGGTAGCCCCGTTCCGGCAGGGCGGACAGGGCGTCGGCCATCTGGTTGAGATCGCCGGGATCGCGGATCAACAGGTGCGTGCGGCCGAGCAGGACGATCTCGGTGCCGACCATACCGAGACCCCCGACGAGGACCAGCGCGAAGAGCGCCAGCAGCGCCCGCCGCAGCCACGTCCGGCGGCGGGTGACGGCCAGGGCCCAGACGAGCTTGAGCCCGGCGGCGGCCCCCGAGACGGCGAGGCCGAAGGCGAAGAACTCGGCGAGGTAGACGCAGCGGAAGGTCTGGATCTGCTTCATGAACGGCAGGTAGGCCAGGAAGCGGAAGTCGTCGGGCCCGGCGAAAAGCATCAGCGAGAACGACAGTCCCGCCAGCATGAAGCGCTGGGACGTGCGCCGGATGCGCGGCAGGGCCAGCAGGCAGCCGAGCGCGATCAGCGCAGTGAACACCGGCGGCCTGGTCTTCAGCGTATGGATGATGCTGATGCGGTCGATCAGCTCGTCCTCGGGGTTTCTCCCCTTGCCCAGGGTCTTGGCGTCGTCGAAGAGCCGGCCCGTGGTCAGCACCATCGCCAGCTCGGAGCGGGAGACGCTGGTGAACCAGTGGACGCCGCGGCCGCGGATGATCGAGTCGGGCACGGCGCGCATCTGCGTGGTGTGGGCCACGAACGGGAGCACCCAGAACGCCACCAGCGCCGCGCCGAGCAGGCCGAAGGCGAGGAGGCGCCTCCAGTTCCGCCGCAGGGCCACGTCCGCCACGAGGAAGTACAGGGCTCCGGCGAACACGGCGAAGACGCTCATGATCGCGTGTGACAGGAAGGCCAGAGCGAACAGAAGTGCCGTGGTCGAGGCGCTGTTCTCGCCGCGCAGCATGCCGATGAAGTTGCCCATGAACCACGGGAAGAACAGCCCGCCCATGGACTGCGTGACGATCCCGGCCTGGTGGTAGGCCTCGAAAGAGTTGCCGAAGGCGGCGACGGAGATCATCGAGAGGAAGGCGCCGAGGGACGCCACCCAGCGGGAGAGCCCCAGCTTGCGCAGGAAGTAGGCGTAGGAGAAGGGGGACGCCGCGAAGCAGACGACGATGGTCAGGTTGTGCAGGAACCGGATGTCGAGCCCGGTCAGCACGTGCCAGATGACGTTGTGGAGGTAGAACAGCGACTGGTAGAACCGCAGCACGGGCTGGTTGAACTCGATGCCGAGCGGACCGAACGGGTCGTCGCCGACGCGGAAGGCGTGGGTCAGCACCCACTCGTTCATCAGGTGGTACATGTCGTCCCCGGAGCGGTTGAGCACCGGCCCGAGCAGGATGTAGGTGCTGGAAAGCGTCAGGATCGCCGCGACCGCGGGCAGCAGGTGGTGGCCCTGGTCGTGGAACAGCGCGAAGAGCCGACGCCAGAAGCGCTCCTTGCGGGAGAGGGGGCGGGGGCCTTCGTCCATCGGCTCAGATGTCGACATGGTATTTCGACACGCGGAAGCTGGCCGTGGGCCCGGGTTCGCCACCCTGGACCAGCCGCCAGTAGTAGGTCGCGCCGCCCTGCAGGCGCGAGAGTGTGTGGCTCGAACCGGTGATCGCGCGCTCGAGGAACGGCTCGGCGAAGGCCGGATCGTCGATGGAAACCTGGAGCGTGACCGGTTCCTTTCGCGTGCCCGTGTTCCACTCCAGGGAGACCTTGTCCCGCTCCACGAGGTAGCCCTCCGGGGGCTGCTGGGTGGCGGGCGGCGTGCCCACCGCGTAGACCTGGATCAGCGCGCCGAGCAGCAGCCCGACCAGCAGCAGCGCCACCGCATACTTGCGCAGCCACAGGCCCACGGTCGGGAGAATGCCCCTTCGACGCATGGGCGGGAGACTACCAAAACCGCGGAAATCAATCGAGCGATTCGTTGTCGATTCGTCTTCGTCCGCCGGCATGTCCCTTCCGGCGCCCGGCTGGCCGGATCAGACTCGCGGGAGTTGCGGGAGGTGATCGAAGTGGGTGTCGCGAGATGCCAGGAGCAGGTCGTGCTGGGTGCACAGCGCGGCGATCCAGAGGTCGTTCGTGGGGATGGGCGTTCCCTGTCGCCGGAGCTGTCGGAACAGGTTGGCGTAGTGGTGGGTCGTGCCGTCGTCGGCGAAAAGCGCACGGACCCGCGGCCTGCCCAGGAACCTGGTCAGGACGCTCGCGTTCCTGGTCGCGCGGGTGCCACAGGCGAAACCGGCGCGCAGCTCCGCGAGTGTCACGAAGGGCAGGACGATCTCGCGGGCGAGCCGGACCGCGGTCACGACAGAGTCGTCGCCCCGGCAGAAATCGATGTAGCGGTTCGTGTCGAGGGCGAGCCTCATCGCCAGAGGTTCTCGTCGACCGTCTCGAAAGCGGCGACCGCCTGATCGAACGCCTCGTCTTCCACCCAGGTTCCGACCAGATCATCCATGTCGTGTGAGACGACCTGCTCCTGGTCGGCTCCGAGCCCCCGGGAGAGAGCGTCGAGGAGAAGCGCGTTCAGGCTCGTGCCGTATTTCTGCGCCTGTTCCCGGAACAGGCTGTCCAGCTTTTCGGAGACGCCTCGGATCGTGTACTGCCTCGACTTCATGAATACATTGTAGGCTGGAAGTGCAGGCATGTCAAACCAAGCAGGAACCCCCCTTCCCGGGTCGCTTGCTTGGCTCCGGAAACAACAACGGGCCCGCGGTTTGGGATTAGGGTCCCAGCCGCGAGCCCGTCGTATAACACCCAGAAAAGGTTGCACGGAGCGTGCCACGGGTTTCGGCAAGCCGGGGATCGTCCCCTCGCGCTGCGAATTCCCGGGGAGTTACGCGGGAAAATCAGGAAACCACTGAAGTCGGGTCCTGTCTGGAGAACCGGCTGAACACCCGGTCGAGTGGAATTCGAATTTCATTTCCGAAATAGATATTTTCGCAAATGTGGATTATCGGCTACACGGCGAAGTACCGAGCCTGGGGGTGGTGGGCCACGATCGCCGAGGTGGAAGCCACCGGCACGAGCTCCATGGACTCCGTGAGCGAGACGCCGATGGCGCCGGGATCCAGCAGATCGAACAGCACGCGGTGGCCGGCCAGATCCGGGCAGGTGGGGTAGCCCAGCCCAAAGCGAGCCCCCTTCTCGATGCCGGCCTCGGCGCGCATGATGGCGTGGGCGTGGTCGGCCAGGGCGTCGGTCAGCTCCGCGGCGAACCCGTGGAGCATCAGGTAGTCCCGGTAGCGGTCCTCGGCGTACAGCCGCCGGGCCTGCTCCACGACGGCCTCGCCCATGGTCACGACGAACGTCCCCAGCACGTCGCCGCCCTCGTCCCGGGTGCGGAAGAAGTCGGCGATGCAGAGGTGGGGCGGGAAGCCCTGGCGAGGGAACTCCAGCGCGTGCTCGCGACCCTCGTGCTCGACGAGCAGCCGGTCGCCGTCCGCCCGGCAGCGGAACCAGCCCCGGGCGATCCGTGGCTCGCCGATATCGCCGGAGAGGAACCGGGCGGACAGGTCCGCGATCACCGGCTCGGCCTCGCTCTGCAGCAGGGCCTCGTACTCGTTCCGGGCGAGCTTGCCGCGTCGCATTGCCCACCGCCCGCGTACCAGGGCCTGCCGGTTGAGTCGGGCAAGGACGGCCGCGCGGTCGATGGTGGCCTCGTGGCGGGCGCCGAGGAACGGCGGGGCGGGCACCGGGACGTCCCGCGCCACGGCGGACACCGCGGCGGCGGGCCGGGGCGCGGCACCGGTGTCCGGCGGGGTGGTGGTGGAGGTGAGGGTGCCGGCCTCGTGGCGGCGCACGGCCTCGAGGCCGTCGAAGGCGTCCGCGCAGTAAACCACGGGCTGGTCGTGGGTCGGGGCGCAGGACTCGGCCACGAACCGCGGCGTCAGAGCCGCTCCGCCGAGCAGCACCGGGGCCGCGAGCCCGGACTCCCGCAGTCGCGATAGCCCGTCGCGCATCGTCAGCGCCGATTTCAGCAGCAGCCCGGACAGGCCGATCACGTCCGCCCGTTGCGCGCGGGCCTCCTCGACGATCCTCTCGGCCGGGACGTTGTTGCCGAGATCGATGACCCGGTAGCCGTTGTTGGCGAGGATGATATGCACCAGGTTCTTGCCGATGTCGTGGATGTCGCCCTGTACGGTGGCCAGCAGCACCCGCGTGCCTGCCTCGCGCTCGGCTCGGTCCATGGCGGGTTCGAGCTGGGTCATCGCGGCCTTCATCACCTCGGCCGAGCGCAGCACGAAGGGCAGCAGCATCTCGCCGCGGCCGAACAGCGCGCCCACGCGGCGCATGGCCGGCACCAGCACCTCGTTCACGATGACCAGGGGCCGGCGGTGCTCGAGCAGGATCGCCAGCAGGTCGGCGATGCCCTCCCGGTCCCCGGCCAGGATCTTCAGCTCTAGCTCGCGCTCGACGGAGAGGTGCGGGGAGCCGGCCCCGGTCGCGGCCTCGGGCTGCCCGGTGCGGCCCGCGAACCTGGCGAGGAACGCCTCGAGGGGCGTGACGGACGGGTCGGGACGGTGGTCGTGAATCAGGTCGAGGCAGGCCTCGCGGTCTGCTTCGGGGATCTCCGCCAGCGGCATGATCGCTCCGGTGTCCACGATGGCCGCGTCGAGACCGGCGCGGATCGCCTCGTGGAGGAATACCGAATTCAGCACCTTGCGCGAAGCCGGGGGCAGGCCGTACGAGACGTTGCTCACGCCGAGGCTCGTCCAGCAGCCGGGAAAACGCGCCTTGATGCGGCGAATGCCTTCGATGGTTTCAGCCGCGCTTCCGTCGAAGGCGGGATCTCCCGAGCCCAGGGTGAAAGTCAGGGTGTCGAAGAACAGATCCGCCGGGCGCAGGCCGAACTCGCCCACGGCCAGGTCGTGGATGCGCTCGGCCACGGCCAGCTTTTCCGCGGCGGTCCGCGCCATGCCCTCGGGCCCGATGGTCAGGCAGATCACCGCCGCGCCGTGCTTCGCGGCCAGGGCCAGTACGCGGCGGGCCGTGGCGCCGCCGTCCTCGAGGTTGATCGAGTTGATCAGGCAGCGGCCCGGGATGCGCTCGAGGGCCGCGGCCAAGACGTTCGGGGTGGTGGTGTCGAGCACGAGCGGGGCGCGCGCCGAGCCGCGGAGCGCGTCCGCCAGTGCGCAGATGTCCCGGGCCTCGTCGCGGTCGGCCTGGGCGGCGCAGATGTCGAGCAGGTGGGCCCCGGTGCGCTCCTGGTCCGCGCCGACCTGCGCGCAGCCCTCGATGTCGTTGGCGAGGAGCAGCTTGCGGAAGCGGCGGGAGCCGCTGGCGTTCATCCGCTCGCCGATCAGGAGCGGCTTGGGGTGCTGGTCGATTTCCACCGCATCGAAGAGGCTCGACAGAGCGGGGCGCAACTCGGGCTCCCGCGGCGCCGGGGTGACGCCGTCGAGGGTCGCCACGAGCCTGCGGATATGCTCGGGCGTGGTGCCGCAGCAGCCGCCGACCACGCTGACACCGTATTCCCCGACGAAGCGCCGAAGCTGCCTGGCGAACTCGTCCGGGCTGAGCGGGTAGAAGGCCGCGCCGCCCAGCAACTCGGGCATGCCGGCGTTCGGCATCACCGAGATCCGACCCGGGAACCTGCGCGCGAGCCACGCGATGTACGGGGCCATGGGATCCGGGCCGGTGGCGCAGTTCAGGCCCAGGGAGAAGATCGGGTACGGCTCGAAGGTGGCGGCCACCGCTGCGATGGAAGTGCCCAGCAGCATCGTGCCCGCGGGCTCGATGGTGACCGAGAGCAGGATGGGTACGTCGGCGCCGCAGCGCTCGAGGACGCGCAAGGCGGACATCACCGCGATCCTCGCCTGCAGGAGATCCTGGCAGGTCTCGATGATCAGCGCGTCCACGCCGGCGTCCACCAGGGCGTCGATCTGCTCGTCGTACACGGCGGCGAGCTCGGCGGGCGGGATCTGGCCGAGGGACGGCGGCTTCGTGCCCGGACCCACGGAGCCGGCCACGTACCGGCCGGGCACGCCGGCGATGGCGGCGCGGGCGTGGGCCACGGCGGCGCGGTTGATCTCCTCGACCCGGGAGCCGAGACCGTACTCGGCCAGCACCGGTCGCGAGCCGCCGAACGTGTTGGTCTCGAGCACGCGGGCGCCAGCGTCGAGGAAGCCGCGGTGCAGGGCGATCACCGCCTCGGGCGCGGAGAGGTTCAACTGCTCGTTGCAGCCCGGGATGCCGCCCCAGGCCTCGGCGGGCAGGCCCATGGCCTCGAGGCTCGCGCCGCAGGAGCCGTCGAAGATCAGGAGTTCCTCGCCTTGAAAGCCCATCTGTCCCTCCTCACCGGCCGCCCGCGCCGGTTTCCATCGGTGGTGTACCCCAATCCCGAGGTCGCAGTCGAGAACTTGGAAGATTCGCGACGCTTGCGCGTTTCCCGCCGCTCTCCTACAGTAGATCCAGGCACAGTCATCCAACACCGCCCGCATCGGCGGGCGCAGCGAGGGAGGGGCACAATGCGCGACCACAGGAGAGCGGAGAGCGGAGAGCGGAGAGCGGAGAGCGGAGAGCAAATGATCGCCCACTGCTGTCTGCGTTCGTGAGACTGACTCTTTTATTTGGTCTGGTGGTGCCCGCATCCGCTTCGGCCCAGAAAAAGATTCTCGACGTGGCTCATTTGATGCAGTGGTCGAAAGGGTGCTGGGCCGCATCGATGACCATGATGGCAAATTATTTGAAGGTTCCCATTGTCAACCCGGAAACGGGTGTTCCTGGTGAGATATTGGGATCCTGCGATGATTGCGAATATGGACGATGCGAGACCATCGGCTATTTCAATGAACCAGCGATCATGCGTTGCTCTACGATGACGTGTAGCTTGGCTAGCATGTTCTTGGGTGTCGATTGCTGTGATCCATCTGTTTTCTTGAGCAACTGCGATGGGGTGGGGAAAACCCCTGGCCAAACCATGTCGGCAATGGAAGAGTTTTTCGGGCTTGATGTGTGGTACGGTGCTAGTCCTTTGTCTATAGCGGATTCAATAGACAACAACCGCCCTGTGCTAAAAATAACCTGGCAGGACTATGCGAACGCGCATGCCAGCTTGGTTGTTGGGTATGAATGGCAGGATGGTCAAATAGGATTCTATGTCCTTAACCCAGATGGCAATACTGGATGGGGATTACTCGATAATCCAGACTTTGAGCTAGAACTGCATGATCCGGGGGAGAGTTTAGATGGGCGATTCCACTTCTTGATTTGCCCAGAGGACTCCAAAAGCAATGCTTGTAAAACGTGTCCGTCCATAGATACCGGGCCCGAACCGGTGTGGGACCACGATAATGATGACGTCCCGACATTCCAGGACAATTGTGCCTGCGTAGCCAACCCCGACCAGTCGGATTGCGACAAGGACGGATTCGGTGATGCGTGCGATCCTACTCCGTGTGCGCTGTTTCACGGAGCCGGGATACAAACATCTACTTTTAAGAGCAGTAACGCCATCATCTCGTCCGAAACACCTGTCCTGATACCTGTTCACACGAAGACCGTGGGCAAGGGAGTTCACGAACAGCAGCTGAGATGGTGTGATTGCGGATCAAGCAGCTACTCCGATTGTTTACTAGACATATGTAAGCAAGACCGCAATACTCTTGGGAACAACTATTTGCCACACCACAACCACAACGGATGGCATCTCGTCTCATGGAACAGTATACAGGAGATTCCCGAGGAGGATCAAATCACTCTCCCGTCGCC
>CAYZAI010000174.1:0-9911 GCA_964476305.1 uncultured Myxococcales bacterium | reverse complement strand
GGTCACCCTGCTGGCCATGCGCGAGTTCAAGCTCGGCATGGACAACGTCAACCCGCTGGGCGGCGCGATCTCCATCGGCCACCCCATCGGCGCGTCCGGCACGCGGATCCTGACCACGCTGCTCAACGTGCTGAACATGAACAAGGGCAAGTACGGCCTGGCCACGCTGTGCATCGGCGGCGGCGAGGGCAACGCGATGGTCGTCGAGCGCGTCTGACGCGGACGCGAGGGAGGAACAGCATGGACTTCAAGAAGGTAGGAGTGCTGGGCACGGGTCAGATGGGCGCCGGGATCTGCCAGGTCGCCGCGGCGGCGGGCTGCGAGGTGCTGATGGCCGACATCAGCCTCGACATCGTGAACAAGGCCAAAGAGGGCATCCTAAGGCGCCTGGCCAAGGCGGTCGAGAAGGGCAAGATGCAGCAGGCCGAGGTGGACGGCATCGCGGCGCACCTGCACCCGGTGGCAGCCGTGGCCGAGTTCAAGGACGTGGACATCGCCATCGAGGCGGCCACCGAGGCCATCGACCTCAAGCTCAAACTGTTCAAGCAGCTCGACGACGCGTGCAAGCCCGAGGCGATCCTGGCGAGCAACACCTCGTCGATCTCCATCACCCTGATGGCCGCTGCCACCAAGCGGCCCGAGAAGGTGGTGGGCATGCACTTCATGAACCCGGTGCCGGTGATGAAGCTGGTCGAGATGATCCCCGGCCTGCAGACCGACAAGCAGGTCTTCGCCGCGGTGACCGGGCTGGCCCGGGCCTGGGGCAAGACCACCACCGAGTCCCGGGACTTCCCCGGGTTCATCGTCAACCGGCTGCTGATCCCGTACCTCAACGAGGCCTGCTTCGCCTACACTGAGGGACTGGGCACGCTGGAGGACATCGACACGTCGATCAAGCTGGGCCTGAACCACCCGATGGGGCCGTTCCAGCTCGCCGACCTGATCGGCCTCGACACCGTGCTGGCCATCGCCCGGGTGCTCCACGAGGGCCTGGGCGATCCCAAGTACCGCCCGGCGCCGCTGCTGGTGAAGCACGTCGAGGCCGGCTGGCTCGGCCGCAAGACCGGCCGGGGGTTCCTCAAGTACTGACAGCCTGCCTCCAACTGTGGCCGCGGGTTCCACACCCGCGGGAAGACGGACGCGGGTGAACCGCGTCCCTACCCGGAGATCCTTGACAACGGTCGTCCCTGCCCCGATGATTCGGGCGCAGGACTTAAAAACCCGAAGACTCGCGCGAGGAACCAAGGTGGCCAAGCAACACCTATTGATCGTCGATTCCGACCCCAAGAGCCTGCGGGTGCTCGAGGTCAGCCTCAAGAAGGCGGGGTTCAACGTCACGCGCGCCGTCAACGGTCTCGACGCCATCGAGAAGATCCAGACCGTGGTACCGGATCTCGTGATCTCGGACACGGCCATGCCGGAGATGGACGGCTTCGAGCTGCACGGCAAGCTCAAGGCGAACCCCGAGTGGGCCGACATCCCGATGATCTTCCTGACGGCCCAGAAGTCCGTCGAGGACAAGATCCGCGGCCTCGAGGCCGGCGTCGACGACTACCTCACCAAGCCGATCTTCATCCGCGAGATCCTCGCCCGGGTCGGGCTGCTGCTCCAGCGCCGGCAGCGGGAGCGGCTCGAGCACCGGGGCTCCAAGACCAAGTTCGCCGGCGACCTCGGCGACATGGGTGTGGTCGATCTCATCCAGACCATCGACATCAGCCGCAAGTCCGGAGTGATCCACCTCGAGAGCGCCGAGGGCGACGAGGGTGACATCTTCTTCCGCGAGGGCAAGGTCATAGACGCGGCGACCCGTTCCCGCTCCGGTGCCGACGCCGTCTACCGCATGCTGATCTGGTCGGAGGGCACCTTCGAGATCGAATTCCGCGGCATCGACCAGGAGGACCACATCCCGCTGTCCACGCAGGGGTTGTTGATGGAGGGCATGCGCCGCCTGGACGAGTGGGGGCGGCTGCTCGAGCAGGCTCCACGGCTGGCCGCGGTGTTCGACGTGGACGACTCCATGCTCGGCGATCGGCTCGGGGAGATCCCCGACGAAATCAACGGATTGCTCAAGCACTTCGACGGGCGGCGGAACCTGATGGAGGTCATCGATGCCGGTCCCCTCGGGGATCTCGAGGCGCTCAACGTCATTTCGAAGCTCTACTTCGAGGGGTTGATAGCCGAGCGCGACCCCGCGGATCTTCAAGCCGGGGCCTATCCTCGGGATGAACAGGTCGAGCCGGATTTCGAGGGCGACGAGGACCTCGCGAAGGACGCGGAGGACAGCGGCCTGCACCCGCTCCCCGACGAGCCGAGGAAGATCCCGCGGCCTGCTCCACCACAGGAGGCAACCGAGGAGATCTCCTCGACCCTGAAGCTGCCGAGGATCGATGCCGCTGTTGCGACCCGGCCGACTCGTCCGTCGACCATGGCGGGCCTGGGTGGTTTCGTCGCGGCCCTTTCCCGGGTTCCGGAGCCCCCGCCTGCCGCGCCCCCGGAGCAGCCTCACATCCACAGGATCCCCCCGGACAGGGGGGCACGGCTCCCTCTCGAGCCCGTGGCGCCATCTCGGACCACGCAACCCGATCCCGGGGCGAGCTATCGCCCCCCCGACGCAGATCCGGGCGGGACTCTGCCGGGCGTGATCCGGTCCGGTCGGGACACGGCGCCACCGATCTATTCTGGGCCGCGGGTCGATCCGTCGCCCCGGCTCGGGCCGCTTGCCGAGCTGTCCCCCATGGCGACGGAGCCTGAACCCTCGGCCCCGGCTCCCGTTCCCGAGCCCGCGCCCGTTCCGGCACACGTTTTCGAGCCGATCCCTGATCCCGTCCCTGTCGCCGACGCTGTTCCTGTTCCTGTCCCTTCCCCTGTTCCGGTTCTGGCCCCCCCGACGACCCTTGCCGGACGGCCGCAGGCATGGACACCGGAACGGGCTCCTGACACCCCGGCGGACGACGACGTTCTCCGGACGGGCCTTGCCGAGGAGGGTGTGGTCGAGGAAGAGGAGGAAGACATCTGGAGGGATGCTCCGCAGAGGAGCACGAGCCTGCTGAAGCCGGTGGCCATCGTCATCGCGGTGCTCGCTTTGCTCGGTATCGTCGGCGTCGTGTTCTTCAGGGACAAGCTGGGGGGGCCCAAGGACTTCGATTCCGCTCCTGTGATCGTCTCCAAACCGGTCATCGACGAACCGGCGGAGCCGACGCTCGTGAAGGTGGAGAAGAAGCAGCCCGAGGAGACGCCCGTGGCCGAGCCCGAACCGGTCGTGGAACCGGCGCCGGTCGCGGAACCGGAGCCGGTCGCGGAACCGGAGCCCGTGGCGGAGCCCGTGCCGGTCGTCGCCGAGGCGGGGACGGCGGATTTGGCCGCGTACGAGGAGATCCTGGGACAGGCCCTCAAGAAGCCGCGCAAGAAGAAGATCGAGCTCCTGCGCGAGGCCATCACCGCCAACCCCGCCGGAGAGCGGGCCCTGGCGGAGCTGGCCGTGCTGCTCATGGAGCGGCGGGACTCGCGGGAAGAGGCCCTCGGTTTCGGCAGGCGCGCCGTGGAGGTGAACCCTGACAACGGGCAGGCCTGGCTCGCGATCGGGTACATCAACCAGATGGAGGGCAACGGGCAGGAATCGAAGGAAGCCTACCGCAAGTGCGCCGCCTGCTCGGGACCGGCCCTCTACGTAGGTGAGTGCAAGCGGCTCGCCCGCTGAACCCCGAGCCCGGCTTCAGCCACGGACGACAAGGGTCTTGGCCGCCAGATCGCCGAGGCGCTGCCAGCGGGGGGTCAGCGCGACGAGGGCGATGCCCACCAGGAAGCCGAAGGCCCCGTCCGCGAGCAGCACCAGGTTCCGAAGCAGCGCACGGCCCACGGACACCGGCCCTCCCGAGGCGGCCACGACCCGGACGCCCAGGAGCCGCTTTCCCGGGGTCCTTCCCGTCCGGGCCTCCAGCATCGAGAAGAGCAGCAGACAGGCCGCGGACCACCCGAAAGCCACGCCGACCCACGTGCCCAGATCGCCCAGGCTCTCACCGATGGTCTGCTCCACGTCGAAGGCGGTCCCGAGCAGGAGCGGCGCCGCAATGCCCACGGGCAGGAGCGCGATGGCGCCGTCGACGGCCTTGGCCAGGCCGCGCCGGAGGAGGAGCGCCGCGGGCAGGGTGGTCGCGCCGTCGTTCAGGGGGATCGCCGGGTCCTTGTGGCGGGCGAGCACCGGCGCCAGCAGCAGCACCGCCAGCACGGGGATCAGCAGCGAGAGCGCGTAGTTGGCGAGCTGCCAGCCGCTGAGCCAGCCGGCCTCGAGGGGGTTCTCGCCGAGCTTCGTCGAGCGGCCGACCACGTCGTCGGTGACCTCCCAGACCGTGAGCGATCCGGGAAATCCCTGGCACGCCACCAGCAGCCGCTCCGGGTCGCGGTCGTCGGAGTAGACGCCGACCGACCCGGGCAGGCCGGTCTCGATGGCGAAACGGCGGCTCCACTGCCCGTCCCTGCGGCCGAAACCGGCGATCTCCGGCCGCCCGCCGGCCCGGCTGGTCACCAGCAGTGGCTCGCCCCGCACGATGGCCGAGACCCATTGCCCGTTGACATCCGGGCCCTCCACCGCGGTCTCCATGGCATCGCGCAGGTCCACGGCGCCGCCCGCGGGCAGGCCGCGGCCCACCAGCAACGTCGTCGCGGTCCTGACGAACAGCCAGGGCTCCCCGCCGTCTCCGCCTTCCTGGAGGAAGATGTCCGCTGCGCCGACCTCCCCGTCCAGAGCTCCCAGGTCGAGGAGATCCGCGAGCGTCCAGGCGTGGTTTTCGAAAGAGAACAGGGCGGGGCCCGAGGTGGTCTCCCCCACCAGGGCCGGTCGGCCCCGCCAGAGGAACGGGCTCGAGATCGAGGGAGAGGCCGGGACGACCCGCTCCATTTCCAGCCCGCCCGCCCCGAGCCAGCCGACGGCGTTCCGGGAGACGATCCACAACCGATCCGCGGCCGGCAGAAGCCAGGGATCTGCCCCGTCGAAGCTCGCCATCGGCTCCAGGTCGTCGTCCTCTGCTCCGCTCCAGCGCAGCAGCTGGACCCGGGAGGACCGGCCGGTCAGCCCCCCGATCCCGGTCTCGAGCAGCCACAGGGAGCGCTTCCATAATGCGCCCCGGTCCGGGTCGATGGAGTGAACGGCCAGCAGGTCCAGACCCGGCTTCGACACCAGCGTCAGCACCATCGGCACGATCAGCTGGAGCAAGGCTCCGGTGATGCCGACCCGCAACACCGCACGGAAGACCCGCGACTTCGACTCGGCGCTGCGAAAGCCTCGGGGAGCCTCGCTCACGGCACGTCTCCGTCGGGGCCCGGCGGTGCGGGCCAGCTGCCGAGCTCCCGCGCCGTGAAGGGAGCGAGATCGAGGACCGGGTTCACGGCCGGGCGCGGGCCGTCCCGCTTCATCGCGAACTGCATCATCATCCTCAGGTACGTGAGGTAGAGGTTCTTGCGGGAAATCCGGATCTCGAGGCCGGAGAGCCGGTCGCGGGCGGCCGACAGGCAGCGGGAGTCGATCCCCTCCACCGGCGTCTCCCGCGGGAGGATGGGCCCGCCCTCGCGGGGGGCGGTGAGGAAGTCCACGGTCTCGGCCAGCTCTCGGCGCGTGCCCTCTCCGCGATCGCCGAAATGCTCCAGGAAGCTGTCGATGATGTGCGAGAACGACGGCCCGCGGGGAGGCGCCGGCCGCGGAGCAGGCGCCGCGGAGACGGCCTCTTCCGGGGCGGGCGGGTCCGGGGTTCGGCCGGGAGCTCCGTCGGCCGGCTCGCGGATCTTGCGCGGCCGGCCTGGACCGCGGCGGGGGCGGGGCTCCGGGGCCCGCTCGATGCCGAGCTCCTCGGCGCGGCGGCGGATCATCGACCGCAGCAGCTCGGACAGGCCCGTGCCGCTGGCCTCGGCCACGTGCTCGAACAGGCGGCGCTCGTCGGGTCGCAGCCGGAAGGTGACAGTCTCGGAGGCCCGCTCCGAGGGCTTGCGGTAATTCGCCACGCGCTAGGGGAAGGTCACCGGGAGCTGCCCGGTCCAGTAGGCGCCGCCACCGGTGAGCACGGGGACGACGTCGCACGTGGTCTCGTTCGCGGCATCCACCCAGGTCGTGATGTCCACGGCCTTCCAGACGTCGCCGAAGCAGAACGTGCCCTGGCCGCAACCGTAGTTGAAACCTTCGACCTGTGGCGAGACGCCCAGGGTCGAGAGCCTCGCGCCGCCGCAGTAGACGTTGACCACCGGGTGGGTCGTCGGGTCCGGGCTGCTCGTGCTGTTGTAGTAGTGGACCATCACCCGGAACTGGTCCCCGTCGCCCGGGTTGTCGAGGTTGATGTTTTCGGGCACACCCGCCGTGGAGATATTGTCCAGGTCGAGCCGCGGGTTCGGGTAGCCGTCGACGGTGGGGTAGCCCCAGTTCACGTTGTGTCCCGAGACCTTGCAGTTGGCGTAGTGGCAGTCCGCCGTGGTCGCGGTGGTCGAGAACCAGTTGGAAGTCGTTCCGTACCTGCCCATGTGGACGTCGAGGTCGGAGACGCCGGTGGTGTCCCAGCACAGCTCCACCCGCAGCCCCGGGGCCCGGACCCGGATGATCCAGCTGCACGACAGCGGGCCGCCGGGCGTCTCCACGGTCAGGGTCAGCTCGTAGCTGCCGGACAGCGAGAAGTTCAGCGTGATCTGGCTCAGGTTGGGCCCCTCGAGCTGCGTCACGGACTGGCCGTTCATCGTGAAGCTGGTCTTGCCCAGCACCGCGTCACAGGGTCCGGGGCCCACCTGCCATATCCAGTTCTCGGCCTCGTAGCCCAGGTAGATGTCGGTGCCGTCGATCGTAGTGTTCTGGAACGGAACGGCGTCCGGCAACTCCACCGAGCAGTAGATCCACGGATCGCAGCACTGGTCCTCGTCGACACAGCCGTCGCAGTTGTTGTCCGCGTCGTCGCATTGCTCCTCGGCGGGCCAGATGCCGCCTTCGCACGGACCCCAGACGCCCGTGCCGCCCGAGGACTGGCAGACCTGGCTGCCGTCCTCGCACGTACCCAGGTCGCGCTGGTTCGGTGGCCCGAGGAAGCAGTCCTGCACTTCGCCAACGGCACAGGTGCAGCCCTCGTCGACCTGGCCGTCGCAGTCGTCGTCCACCTGGTTGCAGCGGGACGGCGCCTCGGAGGCCATCGCCGGCAGGCAGCCGGGTTCGACCGGTGTGCACGGGTCCTCGATCAGGCACGTGCCGCAGTCGTTGCCCTCGTCGACCCAATAGTACTCGCAGGCCTGGCAGCCAGTGGCCAGGTCCCAGTGCCCCAGGCAGTCCGTGCAGAGCGTCGCCGGGTCGTAGTGGGGCAGGCAGGCCGCGCAGTCCTGGGCGGGATCCCAGCCGTCGACGCAGGCTGCGCAGTCCTGGTCCGGGTCCCAGTTGCCCGGGCAGGTGCTGCAGCTGTCGTTCTGATCGATCCAGTGGTTCAGGCACGTGGAGCAGTTCGTGGCCGGGTTCCAGTTGGGTGGGCAGGTGCCGCAGTCGTCGTTCTGGTCGATCCAGTGGTTCTCGCACGTGGCGCAGCCGGTCGTGATGTCCCAGTTGCCCAGGCACGCGGTGCAGCCCGTGGCGATGTCCCAGTTGCCCAGGCACGCGGCGCAGTCCGCGGCGGCGTTCCAGTTGGGCGGGCAGGTGCCGCAGTCGTCGTTCTGGTCGATCCAGTGGTTCTCGCAGGTGGCGCAGCCCGTGGCGATGTCCCAGTTGCCCAGGCAGGCGGTGCAGCCCGTGGCGAGGTCCCAGTTGCCCAGGCAGTCCAGGCAGTCCGCGAGCTCGTCCCAGTTGCCCAGGCACGCGGCGCAGTCGGCGTCCGGATCCCAGTTGGCCGGGCAGACCGAGCAGTCCGATCCCTGCCAATTGGTCTGACAGCCGCAGACAGCGGCCGTGGCGCTGGTGTTCTCGCACGTTCCGTGGAGATCCGCGCAGTCGTAGGCAACGGGCCCCGGGTTGTCGCACGAGTCGAACCAGAGCACGTCGCCACCGCCACCGCACTGCTGGTACGAGAACGGCAGGCAATCCGTGTCCGAATCCGTGTCGGCGTCGATGTCCGTGTCGGCGTCGATGTCCGCGTCGACGTCGGCGTCGATATCGGTGTCGGTGTCCGCGTCGGCGTCGATATCGATGTCGGTGTCCGCGTCGGCGTCGATGTCGGTGTCGGTGTCGGCGTCGGCGTCGGTGTCGGTGTCGGTGTCGGCGTCGGCGTCGATGTCGTTGTCCGCGTCACCGTCGGAGTCGCCGTCGGAATCGGCATCCAAGTCGGCGCTGCCGGCGGCATGGTACAGCTCCGTGCGCCCGCAGGCGACAGCGGCGAGCAGCAACACAGCCAGGGCAGCCAGCCCGTGGGAAACGGACGGAAGCGAGAATATTGATCTATTGTGCCGGTACTTCATGGCGCTATTCTACTCCAATGTCCCGCCGGATGCCCGTTCCAGTTCGCATGGGGTTCCATCGATTCCCGTTCGTTGCCTTGGCCGGGGTCATCGGGCTTTCCATCGCCCATTTCACGGCGTGCGGCGACCGTCCGGCGCCGGTCGATCCGCCGCGCTTGCTTTCGTCGTCCGCAGCCGCGCCCGAGCAGGCGTCCTCCGTCCCGCAGGAGCCGCCGGAACCCCCCGATGCCTCGGTCGGGGCGCGCGAGCCGGACGCCTCCTTGGCGGCGCCGCAGGCGACCGTGGAGTCGGGCCTGCCCATGCTGCTGGACTTCACCCGCGACCACTGCCTGCCCTGCGAGATCATGGCGCCGTGGGTCGACGAGCTGCGAAAGAAACACGCGGGCCGTGTTCTGGTGAAGGAAATCAACATCGACCGGAACGAGAACAAGGAGCTGGGGCGGTTTTTCAAGACCCGCTCGATCCCGACCCAGGTCTACGTGGATGGCGCCGGGCGCGAAGTGAGCCGCCACGTGGGGCTGGCCACCCAGGCGCAGATGGAGCTGACCATCGAGAAGCTGGGCTTCGTCCCGAAGCGCTAGGAACCCTACACGCCCCCGTGGTTGATGCACATGCCGAGAACCTCGTCGGGCATGGTGGAGGAGATGATCGCGTCCGCGTCGTCGGCGGTTTCCTTCTGCTCGAGGGTGGGTCCGCCGAAGAAAACGAAGACACGGCCGGGGAAGAGATCATGCTCGCCTATTGGATCCCCGGTGGCCGAGACGGCGAAGTCCATGAGCCCGTCGCCGTTCACGTCCCCCACGCCCGAGGCGTAGTTGGCGAACCACGGATCGCCGTTGCCGACGATCGCGATGTCCGCGTCGTCGGCGTGCATCTCCGCGGGCAGATCGGGGCCGCCGTGGACGATGTACACCGCGCCGAGGGGATCCACGTCGTCCCAACCCGTATATCCCTGCAGGTTCCCGAAGCGCGTGAACCCGATGTCCGCGTACCCGTCGCCGTTCACGTCCCCCGGGCCGAAGGTGATGATGCTCTGGGCTCCGAACCCGTGGATGTCGGGGTGCTTGATCCTGGTGATCATGTCGTTCGCGGTCGGAAAGGCGGGGACGTCCTCGCCGCCGCTGAGGACGGAGACCCAGTACTCCTGGCCGTCCCGGTACACCATGACGATGTCGCCGTAACCGTCGCCATTGACATCGCCGGCGCTGGTCATGCGGAAGAAGCCCTGGGTGCTCGAGTCGCCCAGGAGCGAGACGTCGGCCGTCTGGGGAGAGCCCTGGCCCGCGAGGTCCGGACCGCCGAAGACGAGCCAGCCTTTCATATTGCTGAGCCAAGCGCCAACGAGCAGGTCGGAGAACCCGTCGCCATTGAAATCGGAGACGATATCGCGACACTCGATTGAATCGTGGGCAGTGTCGCCGAGGAAGGTGTACTGGGAGTCCCACCTGTTCTTGTGATCGGTCACGGGAGAGCCGGCGCTCAGGTAGAGGTGTACGATGCCGGAGTAGGGA
>CAYZAI010000173.1:0-9969 GCA_964476305.1 uncultured Myxococcales bacterium | reverse complement strand
TCACCCCGCGATGCGGGCGGGCTTGCCCTTGGCCTTCGCCTTGGCCGGCTTCGGAGAGGGGGGCGCCCAGCGCAGGCCGGCGTGATCCGCGAGCCAGCCGAGCACCGTGTTCCACCAGAGCCTGGCGTTCTGCGGCTTCTGCACGAAGTGGGTCTCGTCCGGGAAGAACAATAGCTTCGACTCGACCCCCTGGCGCTGGAGCGCGGTGAAGAGCTGCAACCCCTGGGTGTACGGCACCCGGTAGTCGTGCTCGCCGTGGACGACCAGGGTCGGCGTCCCGAACTTCGCGGCGAAGCGCGCCGGCGAGAAGCGATCGTACATCTCGGGATTCTCCCAGGGCGTGCCCTTCATCTCCCACTCGGGGAACCACAGCTCCTCGGTGGAGCCGTACATGCTGACCTGCTCGTAGACGCCGTCGTGGGAGACCAGCGAGCGGAAGCGGTCCGTGTGACCGAGGATCCAGTTGATCATGAAGCCGCCGTAGGACGCCCCGGCCGCGGAGACGTTCCCTCCGTCGATGAAGGGATAGGCGCCTCCCGTCAGGTGGTCCACGCCCTTCATGATGTCCTGATAGGGCTTGCCTCCCCAATCGCCGGAGACCGCGTCCGTGAACTTCTGGCCGTATCCCGTGGACCCGTGGAAGTTGACGGCGGCCACCACGAACCCCGGCGTGGCGAACATCTGCATGTTCCACCTTTGATGGAACTCGTCGCCGAACGCGCCCTGGGGCCCGCCGTGGATCATCATGAGCAGCGGGTACTTCCGCTTCGCGTCGAACCCGGGCGGCTTGAGCAGGAAGCCGTGCACCTTGTCGCCGCCGGCGCCCTCGTACTCGAACTCTTCGTAGGCGCCCATCTCGATCCCGGCGAGCGCCTCGTCGTTGACCGCGCTGATGCGCCGCTCGTCCCCGCCCTCGACCGAGGCGGTGAAGACCTCCCTGGGGAGCGACATCGTCTGCTTGACGCAGACCAGGTTCCGACCATCGGAGGCCACCCCGACGTCCGAGTGGGTACCCTGGTCCAGCCGCTTCTCCACGAGACCGGAAGGCACCGAAACCTCGTAGACCGCCACGTGCCCCCGGTCGGGCGCCGTGAAGAAGATCGACTTGCCGCGGGGCGCCCAGGTGAAGCCGGTGACCGGCCGGTCGAGGGAGTCGGTCAGCGGGATCAGCTTGCGGGTCTTGCGGTCGTAGAGCGTGAGCACCCGCCGATCGGCCTCGAAGCCCGGGCGGGCCATGGCCAGGAACGCGACGTACTCGCCGCCCGGCGAATAGCGCGGCTCCGCGTCGCAGGCCTCGTTGCGCGCCGTCAGGTTCTGCGGCGGGCCGCCGGCCACCCGGACCTCGAACACGTCGTTGTTGGTGTTCCAGGCCGGGTTTCGCGTCGTGTTGGCCGTGAAGACGACCGCGGTCCCGTCCGGCGAGACGTCGAGATCCATGTGCCCGCCGAGGTCGAGGGGCGGCGTCCGGAACGATCCCGGGGTGAGATCCCGGGGCTCGCCGCCGGAAAGGGGCACCCACAGGACATGGCCCCGGCGTCCGTCCAGCCAGTGGTCCCAGAGGCGGATCGGCAGGGCTTCGAAGATCCGGGCCTTGACCTTGTCCGACTCCTCGGCCGCGGCCCGCTCCTTGTTGCAGGCCATGTCCGCGCCGCACTCGGGGAAGACCGGGGCGACGACCGCCAGGCTCCGGCCGTCCGGGGCCACTGCGAAGTTGTCCACGCCCGTGGCGAGGTCCGTGAGGCGCACCGCCTCGCCGCCGTCCAGCGGGATCGCCCAGACCTGTGGCGTGCCGGAGCGGACCGAGAGGAACGCCAGCCGGCCGTCGCGCAGGAAGCGCGGGGCGAAGTCCGAGGCCTCGGCGCCCGTGAGCCGGCGGGACTTTCCGGACCCGAGGTCGGCCAGCCACAGCCGGCTTCGGGCCGTGTTCGCCCCCATGTCGAAGGTCTTGACCACGAAGGCGGCCAGGGGCCGGTCCGGCGCCACCACCAGCTGGCTGACCTGGCTCAGCCGGTAGAGATCCTCGACCGTGAAGGCCCGCCGCTTCTGGGCGTGCGCGCCGGTCGGGACGGCGGCGAAGACGAACAGGGCCGCGAGGGCCGCGAGCGGGGTTCTTGGCATCGGTGCTCTCCTTGTGTCAGACGGCGATCAGGGCACGGAGCAGGGCGGTGACTCCGGTCGCTCCCGGGGCACCGCTCGTGCGGCATCCGCATCCGCCGGAGTCGTCGTCGTCGCCCTCCGCGGGCTGGCCCCCGTCCTGGTCGGTGCCCCCGTCGCTCCCGGTGTCCGTGTCGGGTTCCTCCTCGGCCGGTTCCGTCGAGAGCGACGCGCCGATCAGGTTCTGGCAGCCGTAGCCCATCGAGGAGGTCTTGCAGATCAGGGAGAAGTAGTAGTCCGTGTCCTTCTCGAGGACCAAGTCGGTCAGGTTGGAAACCGTGGCCTTGGTGATCTTCTCGCCGTCATAGAGGAAGGCCATGTCGTACTCCGCCGTCCAGCTCAGGGAATAGCCGTTCTGGGTCCAGGCGAAGCGCACGGGCAGGCCCTTGCGGACATAGATGTCGTACGGGTCGGCGTAGGGCGCAATCGTGAGCGAGAGCTGCTCCGTGTCCTCCTTCGAGCTCACCATGTACTGCACCGGCGAGGGGGTGCCCATGCTCGAGAACGAATAGAGCGTGATCTGCTCCAGGAAGTCGCCGGGCTCCACCGGGACGACGCGGCGGCAGTTCCTGAGGTTGCGGAAGTCGAGGGTCTCGCCCACGAACTCGAAGTCTTCCTGGGTGAACTGCAGCTCGGGATCCTCGTGGTCCATCATCAGGTAGGCCTGGACCTCGAGGGCATCGGCGTAGTCGTTGAACGTGATGATGGTGTTCGAGGCCAGGGCGCCGAAGTGGAGGTGGTTCGCCTTGCGCGCGCCGATGTTCTGGCGGATCGCCCACATCGTGCCGCTGATGATCTGGCCGTCCGAGTGGCCCTCGCCGATGAGGTCGCGGGGGCACTTGCGGGCGTTCTGGGCGCTGCGGATCACGCCCATGTACTCGCCCAGCTCGGGGTTGCCGTGGACCGAGCAGGGGAAGTAGTCGGCCGTGCCCTCCTCGACGCCGCCGCCGGACATGTCGATGCCCAGATCGTCCACGTTGTACATCCAGATGTCGAAGACCTGGGAGGACATGGCGTGGGTGAACTCGTGTCGCGTGATGTCGTTGTCGTAGGCGAAGTCCAGCTGGCCCTGGCCCAGCACGATCATGTCCGGTATGCCGTAGTAGTCGTTGGAGCCCATGAAGTAGCCGTTGGCGAAGTTGGCGTTGACGAAAATCCAGATCGAAGGGCCGGAAAGAGAGGTCTCGGCGTCGACGAACTGCGGGTCGAAGCCGAACTCGTCCCGCAGGAAGGCGTAGTAGGTGTCCAGCGAGTGGTAGGCCTGGACCTCGGCGAACCCGTCCGTGAGCTGTCCGTTGCCGTCGTTCGGGAGGGTTCCCAGGAAGCCATCGGTGGCGTCGGCCACGGCCTGGTGCGTCCACGCCGTGCAAGCGCCGGTCTGGGACGAGAGGCTGGTGCAGCGCGCCACGCGGACGAAGTCGCCGTAGGTGTGGTTCACGTGCTCTCCCTCGAGCACGGTGTTCTCGAGAGTCACTTCGGTCAGGTCGATGCTCGCCGTGGGGTTCTCGAGGTAGACGTTGGCCTGGTGCCTTCGGATCTCATCGTAGCGGGCGATGACGTTCCCGCCGTGGGCGTCGACGAACGTGATCCAGCGGTGGGGTCCCGGCGCCTCGACCACCACGCGGAAGACGCGGATCGCCCGGTCCTGGATCGGCAGCCAGCCCTCGTGCACGGCCACGGCCCGCCCGGTGGCGGTGAAGTCCTCGGCGGCCAGCGCGGCGTCATCGGCGTCGACGGCGCCGCGGCCGGTGTCCGCCGGGAAAGCGGGGGCCTTGGAGCTCATCTTGACCAGCTCACCGGCCGGATCGACGTGGGCGACGACCTTGACGCCGAAGACCGGCAGGCCTTCGATCCGCTCGGAGAATTTCACGTAGCGACTGCCCTTGTGGCCGACCACGCGATCGAAGGCCAGCTCGACGCCGTCGCGGCCGAGGCCGAGCAGATCGCCGTTCGCCAGCAGGGCGCTCCTGGCGGCGTCGACGATATCGCCGTCCAGCCTAAGGCCGAAGCCGTGGATGATATAGTAGCGGTGCGTGGCACCATCCTCGACGAAGCGCGCGTCCGGATGCGCCCCGGCGAAGCGCCGGGAGGCCTCGTCGCGGGGGGTCGCGTTGGCAGCGGCAGCCGAGAGGAGGAAGGCCGCGGTGAGGAGGAATGTCGCGGTTCTGCTGGTCATCGGTTCTCCTTGGTCGAGAAGAGGTCGGTTCAGGCGTTGTCGTCGGGTGTGTCGTTTCCGTTTCCGGGAGCGTCCGGCTTCGCTTCATCCTTGGTCTCGTCTTCTTCGTAGGGCGGGGGGAACTCGGAGGGGACGAACTCGCGGGACTGGACCAGCTGGTACTCGGTGAGCAGCTCGCGGCCGAGCTCGAGCAGGCCCTCGGGGACCTCGAAGAGCACCGGCTCCTGGGCCCCGGGGATCAGCGCGGCCAGCACCGGGGCCGAGCGCATCCCGAGCATGCGGAACTCGAGGTCGCTGTTGTCAAGAAAGACGGCGAGCAGCTCGGCCTGGATCGGGTCGAAGACATTGGTCAGTTCCACCCAGCGCGGTTCGTCGTTGTCTGCCATGGCGTGCCTCTCCTCGCGGCTTCGGGTCTTCGTGCACGGACATTCTAGCAGGTCGCGGCCGCTTGACCACCCGCCGAATCGCCATTGGTGATTCGTCAATCGGCGGGCGCGGGTTCCGGGCCGGCGTCCTCGCCCCGGGCCTTGCGGGAGATCTCGCCGGCTCTTTCCGCCGCGGCGCGGACCTCGCCGCGGATCCGCGAGAGCTTCTCCCTCGTCGCCGCCAGCTCGGACGGGTCGATCCTGTCGGGCGGGGGCTCCTTCTTCTGCGAGCAGGTCGCAAGAGCGAGGCTCGCGGAGAGCATCAGGAGCGAAATGTACGACAGGCGCATGGTCCCACCTCCTTGCAGCGCCCGGGATGCTACCCGGAGGCCGGGCCGGGCGCAACATCCGCGCGCGGGCGACGACCGGGAGAGCGAACGAGGAATCTCCCCCGATTTCCCCGATATCCGCTATCATCCGGGAAAAGGAGACGAGGAGATGGCGAACAAGGCTGGAAACGGGGCGAGTGAAGGGAAGGCAATCCGGCTGTTCGTCGCCGCGGCGCTCGCGGTCGCCGTCGCGGTGCAGGCGGCGCCAGCGTCGGCCCAGTGCGAGCCTTGCGAGGAGTACAGCTACCTGTGCTGCAACATCCCCGAGGACAACCTCTACGTGCTGACGTCGTTCACGGGGGGAGAGAGCATGGCGTGCGGCGGCTACGCGACCGGGGACTGGTACTACTCCACGAGCTGGGTCCGGTGGTACTGCGACGCCCGGCTCCGGATCACGAACCTGGATACCGGGGACTGCGTGGTCGTCCAGGTCGCGGACGCCGGGCCCGCCTCGTGGGTCGAGGACCTCGCCGAGATGCCGATCATCGACGCGAGCACGCTCGTCTGCGAGGACCTGTTCGGATACTCGTCGTGCGGGTGGTCGGACGGCTTCGTCGTCGAGGCGATCCAGGTCGACGACGACACGCCCCTCGGCGTCGAGGGCTGCGCCTCGGACGCGGACACCGATGCGGACACCGACGCGGATGGCGACACCGACTCCGACGCGGATGGCGACACCGACGCCGACACGGACGCCGACACCGACGCCGACACGGACGCGGACACCGACGCCGACACGGACGCGGACGACGACAGCGACGACGATGATTCGGACGACGACGGCGAAGGTGACGACGGGGCCTGCGGGTGCGCCGCCGTCGGCGGGGCGCTGCCCCCCCCGGGGATCCTCCGCCGCCTGATCGCCGCGGGCCTGTAGCGCACCACCAGTCCGCCGACATTCATCCAGACGATTGCCATCACTTTTCATACGTCTTTCGTATTGATCGATCTGGTGGTAAAGCAGTCCCCCTCGGATCCGCGTTTTCCGGTGTCGGTTCGCCGGTCTTCGCGTGTCCGTTCGATGACTGCCGAAGTCCCGCCGGGCCGGTGCGCTCTCCGGCCGGTGGGGGCAGGGGTATCTCGATGGATCGAACCGTGGCCACGCGAGGCGTGATCTTCGACCTGGACGGGACGCTGTACGTCCTGCCCGGGATTCGCCTGCGACTGACCTGGCGCCTGCGCCGGGATCTTCGCCTGCTGAGGCGGTTCGGGGCCGCCCGCCGATCCCTGCGCGGCCGGGAGTTCGGCGACGTCGCGGGGCTGCGCGGCGCCCTCGGCCTCGAGCTGGGACGCCTGGCCGGGGTCGAGCCCTCGCTGGCCGCGACGTGGTACCGGGAGCGGTTCCTGCCCGAGCTCGTCCGGCTGCTCGCCGACCGGGCCCGGGCCCGACCGGGCCTGGAGAGCGCCATCGCCGGGCTGAGGTCCCGTGGCGTGCGCCTCGGCGTCGTCTCCGACCACCCTCGGATCGACGAGCGACTGGAAGCCATCGGCCTGGCCCCTGACCTGTTCGAAGACCGGGTGGCCACAGAGGAGCACGGGGTGCTCAAACCCTCGGCCCTCCCGTTTTCGGCCCTCGCCCACAAATGGGGGGTCGAACCATCGGCCATAGTCGTGGTAGGAGACCGCCTGGACCTGGACGCCGCCTCGGCCGGAGCGGCGGGCATGGGGTTCGTGCCCGCCGGCGACTGGAGCCGCGTGGCCGGGATCATGCCGCGGACAGAATCGGAAGAGCGCCCAGCAGCGCTCCACGGAGAGAACGCATGAGTAGTCGTTACGACATCGCGATCATCGGGATGGGCTGCGTCTTCCCACGGGCCAATGACGCCCGGCAATACTGGAAGAACATCGTTTCGGGCGACACCTACTTCTCGAAGATGCCCGAGTCCCTGTGGCGCCTCGACAACTACTACTCTCCGGACCGCAACCGGGGCGACAAGTCCTGTACCGTGGTCGGCTCGTTCGTCGAAGGATTCGAGTTCCCCTTCCTGGATTACAAGCTCCCGCCGAATGCGATGAAGGGCGTCGATCCGACCCAGCTCGTCACCCTCGAGGCCACCCGCGAGGCCCTGAGCGACGCGGGCATCGCCCCGCGGTCGGACCAGCTAAGGAACGCCATCACCGTGATAGGGGTCAGCGGCGTGGACATGTTCGCCCACTCGACGGCCCACCTCAAGCGACACTCGTTCCTGATGCACCTGCGGCCGGAGCTGGCCCGGCGCGGCGTCGACGCGGACCGCATCGCCGAGCTGGAGGAGCAGTTCACCAGGGAGCTGAGCACCCGTGGCCACGTCTGGAACCCCGCCGTGGCGGCGGTGGGCGCGATCCCCTCGTCGGTCTCGAACCGGGTGGCCCAGGTCTTCGGCGTGGGCGGCTACAACATGACCGTGGACGCGGCCTGCGCGTCTTCGTTCGTCGCCCTCGACACGGCCTGCCAGGCCCTGATGGCCGGGGACACGCGGCTGGCCATCGCGGGCGGATCCGATCTCGGCACCAACCCCGCGATCTACATCGGCTTCTCGCGGGTGGACGGGCTCAGCGGGAGCGGGATGTCCAACCCCTTCGACCACACGGCCGACGGCCTGGTGATCGGAGAGGGCGTGGGGATGGTCATTCTCAAGCGCGTCGAGGACGCCCTCGCCGACGGCGACCGCATCCACGCGGTGATACGCGGCATCGGATCGTCCAGCGACGGCGCGGGCCAGGCGATCTACGCCCCATCCGTGGGAGGGCGGGTCGAGGCCCTGCGCGCGGCGCTGGTCTGCTCCGAGACCACCACGGACGAGGTGCAGTACATCGAGGCCCACGCCACCTCCACCATCGTGGGCGACGCCAATGAGTACGACGCCATCTCGACCGTCTACGGGCAGAAGCGCGACAACCCCGAGTCCCTGGTCCTCGGCAGCGTCAAGGCCCAGATCGGCCACCTCAAGGCCGCCGCGGGCATGGCCGGGTTGATCAAGACCGTGCTCGCGATGGGCGCCGGCACCTACCCCCACATGCCGCGCTTCCAGAAGCTGACGCCGGGCGCCACCAAGCCCAGCTCGTACCTCGTCATCCCGCGCGAGATCCGCCCGTGGGAGCCCCACGCCGACGGGCGGCGGGTCGCCGCGGTCACCACGAGCGGCTTCGGAGGGGTGAACTACCACGCGATCATCGAGCAGGCGCCGACCTACGAGGTCCCGGACCGGCCCGTGGTCGACCGGGACGTGGCCATCGTCCGCGTGGCGATGCGGGTCGCGGGGGCGGACAACGCCGAGAAGTTCTGGGACAACGTCACGGCCGGCCGCGACACCTTCTGGGAGGTCGTGCCGAAGGAGCTTGGCTGGGAGCGTTTCGTCGGCGACGACTGCCCGGTGAACGAGCGGATCACGACCCGCGTCGTGTCCCGCATCGACAAGTACGAGATCAACCTGCTCCGGCACAAGATCTTCCCCACGGCGGTCTCCCAGATCTCCCCGACCCAACTCCTCGGCCTCGACCTCGGCGACCGCCTGCTCAGCGACGCGGGCTTCGAGCTGAAGGAGCCCAAGAGCGTGGGCGTCAGCGTGGGCTCGATGCACGACGACTACTTCCCGACCATCTTCCCGCCGATGATGATCGACGACTACACGGATTCGATCCGCTCCTGCGCGGTGGCCGGGAAGATCCCCGCGGCGGACCTCGAGGCGGCCCTGGCCGCCTCGGCGGAGCTGTGGCGGGCGGACTACCCGCCGGTGACCGAGCACACGCTGCCCGGGTGGATGACCAACGTCACCGCCGGGCGGATGGCCAACAAGCTGAACCTCCACGGCCCCAACTTTACCGTCGACACGGCCTGCTCCTCGGGGATCGCCGCCCTGGTGCCGGCGGTCTACCAGCTGATGTTCGGCAACGTGGACATGATGATCACCGGCGGGCTCAACCAGCAGCTCTCCGACACGTTCACCTCGGGCGTCTGCGCCCTCGGCGCGGTGGCCGAGAGCGTGCCGAGGCCCTTCGACGCCGACGGCAAGGGCTTCCTCATCGGCGAGGGAGGGATCCTGTTCCTGCTCAAGCGGCTCGCGGACGCCAGACGCGACGGCGACGACGTCCTGGCCGTGATCCACTCGGTGAGCGGATCGTCGGAGTCGGACACCAAGTCGATGGTCGCACCCACCGAGACGGCGATGCGGCGATCGATCCGCAACGCCCTGTCTCGGACGAGCCTGACGCCGGAGCGCATCGGCGTGGTCGACACCCACGGCTCGGGCAACCTCGTCTCGGATCTCGTGGAGGCGACGTCCCTCGCGGCGGAGCTGCGGCCGGACGGCGTTGCCGCGCCGCCGGTGCAGATCACTGCGATCAAGTCGCACATCGGCCACCTCTACGGAGGTTCCGGCGCCGCCTCGCTGCTGAGCGCGGTCCAGACCCTGCGCACGCGCCGGGTGCCGGGCATCCGCAACCTCGAGACTCCGCGGCCCGAGATCATGGCCCTCGCCGGCAAGGCCGAGCCCCGGCACGGCACCGAACCGCTCCACGACTCGTTCGACCTCGGGGCGGCCAACTCCCTGGGCCTCGGCGGCGCGAACTACTTCGCGATCGTCAGCTGCCCCGATACGCAGGGGACGACCGACGGGAAGACCGCGGGCGCTGCCGGGACGGGGCGCTCCCCGCAGCCCGTGGTGCGCTCGAGCGACGCGGACGCCGACGGCGTGTTCGTCTGCCTGGTGGAGCGCGAGGCGGATCTGGGAACCGCCCTGGGTCGTGCGCTGGGCCAGTCCCCGGTGCCGGCGTTCCTTTCCGAGGGGGGAGAGCCCGCGGTGAGCCTGGCCGTGACCTTCGAAGACGAGCCGGGACTGAAGAAGAAGCTCCAGACGGCGATCAAGATGCTCGAGGGCGGCCACCCGCTCTCACCCCTCGAGTCCCA
>CAYZAI010000172.1:0-9997 GCA_964476305.1 uncultured Myxococcales bacterium | reverse complement strand
CGCGCAGGGCCTCGACGGCCCAGCCGTCCGAGTAGTTGTCGCCGTCGAAGCGGGCCGGCGCGGTGCGGCGGATCGCCTCGCCGAGGGTCTCGATGACCGCGGTGTCGCGGTTCGCGCCCTTCTCGATGCGGGTGGCGATGGCCCCGGCCATCTCGTCGAGGCTCTCCGCCACCATCCCGTTGATCACGACGTTGGGCAGGGACACGGCCTGGGAGGCGCCCACGGCGCGGAACTCGAACTTGTTGCCGGTGAAGGCGATGGGGGAGGTGCGGTTGCGGTCGGTGGTGTCCCGCGGGATGCGCGCCACGCCGCCGAGGCCGAGGTCGATCTCCTCGGCGCGGACCTCTCGGCCCGCCGCGGCCGCGGCCAGGTCAGAGAGCAGCGCGGTCAGGTGCGCGCCGAGGTGAACGGACATGATCGCGGGCGGGGCCTCGTTGCCGCCGAGGCGAAGATCGTTGCCCGGGCCTGCCACGATGGCCCGAAGCAGCGCACCGTGCCGCTGCACGCCGAGCACGGCGGCCATCAGGAACACCAGGAAGCGGACCCGCGAGGAGCGGCTGGTCCCGGGGTCGAGGAGGTTCGTGCCCTCGGAGTCGAAAAGCGACCAGTTGTTGTGCTTGCCCGAGCCGTTGACCCGGGCGAAGGGCTTCTCGTGCAGCAGCGCCTCCAGGTCATGGTGCCGGGCCACCCGCCGCAGCACCTCCATCACCAGCTGGTTCTGGTCGGCGGCGATGTTCACCGGCCGGTGCAGGACCGCCAGCTCGAACTGGCCCGGCGCGACCTCGTTGTGACGCGTCCTGACCGGAACCCCGAGGCGGACCAGCTCGGCCTCGGCCTCCTCCATGAACACCAGGACCCGTTCGGGGATCGCCCGGAAATAGTGGTCGTCGAGCTGCTGGCCCCGGGCCGGGACGCTCCCCATCAGCGTGACCCCCACCTCGCGCAGATCCTGGCGCCGCTCGAACAGCTGCCGGTCCACCAGGAAGTACTCCTGCTCCGCGCCGAGGAACGGCATGACATGAGTGACGCGCTTGTTGCCGAGCAGCCGGAGCATCCGCACAGCGCTGCGGCTGACCGCGGACACCGAGCGCAGGAGCGGCGTCTTCTTGTCGAGGACCTCGCCCTTGTACGAAACGAACACCGAGGGCAGGCACAGGGTGACCGCGGTCTGGCGCCGCATCAGGAACGCCGGCGACGAGGGATCCCACGACGTGTAGCCCCGGGCCTCGAAGGTCGAGCGCAGCCCGCCGTGGGGGAAGCTCGAGGCGTCTGGCTCGCCCATGATCAGCTGGCGGCCCGAGAACTGGTCCAGGGGTCGGCCGCCATCGTCCAGGGTCAGAAAGGCGTCGTGCTTCTCGGCGGTCAGGCCCGTGAGGGGCTGGAACCAGTGGGTGAAATGGGTCGCACCGCGGGCCACGGCCCAGTCCCGCATGGACTTGGCCAGCACATCGGCGGTCTCCGGTGAGATCGGCCGGTGGTTGCGGATGGCGAATTGCAGGCGGTCGAAGAACTCCCGGGGCAGAAGGTCCTGCATCACGTGAAAACCGAAGGTGTTCGTGCCGAACTCGGCCGCCAAGCGCGAGATGCCCTGTGTCATGGTCCCTCCCCTGAGTTGATGTTCAGTATTGCGGACTGGCTCAAAAATCAACAAAAAAAAGAGGAGTATCGCAATAATCAGTGAAAAAAAATTGAAGGAATCAGATAATCCTATTTTTTATGCCGAAAATTTAGGGAGATGGTGATCTCGAAATGGTCTTGGTTGCCTGTCGCCTTTCCCGCGCCGACCGGGTAGAATGGCGTAGCTCTTCTTCGCGGCTCGTGCGTCTGAAACCTGGAACGACAGTCACGGGCCACTGGCAATGGACCGGCCCGAGGAACCGGGAGGAGTCATGTCATCGAGAGTCGTCGCCTTGGTGCTCGCGGGGTCGCTTTCCGGCCTCCTGGCCGCTGCCGGATGTGGCAGGCAGGAGCCCGTGCTGGTGGTTGCCGCGTCCCCCGCGGATGCGGAGGTGGCTGTGGATGGGTTCGCCCACCCCGGCGGCTCGCCCCACAAGATCGTGTTCAAGGCACCGGGCCAGTACCGGCTCGCCATCTCCCGCGACGGCTACCGACCGGTGGAGATGCAGGTGACCATGGGCCCGGGGGAACACCGCGAGCAGACCGTGGAGCTGGTGGCGGACATGCCGCCGCTCCCGCTGGACCCGCCGCCGTTCTCGGATCCGCCTCTGATACCAAATCCCCTGGACATCCCCACGGACCCGCCGTTGGACGGCTACACGCTTCGGGTGAGCGCCACTCCCGCGGGAGCCGAGGTCACGGTGCGCGAGCCGGGCGCGACCCGGGCCCGGACGCTGGGCGTGGTGCCGGTCTCCGCGTTCCTGCCGGCAACAGGTGCCTCCGAGGTGTTCGTCAGCCGCCCCGGATACCAGACCCACCGCCGGCTCGTCGTAGCGCCGGCGGATGGCGGCGAGGTGCACCTGGAAGTGGCCCTCTCGCACAAGGGCGGAGGGACGCCGGATCCCTACATCGGGCCGATCGTCAACGACCCGCCGCCGATCGTGAAGGACCCCTGGGCCAAGGGCTACCTCTCGGTTGCCACCACCCCCTGGTGCGCGGTGCACATCGACGGCAAGCCCATGGGCAACACGCCCCTGGTGCGCGTCGAGCTCGCCACGGGCAGCCACCAGGTGCTGCTCGAGAACCGGGACCTGGGCGTGCGCCGCAAGAAGACCGTCAGCATCCGCGCCGGCGAACACGTCCGCCTCGTCGAGAACCTGCAATAGCCGTCTCTGTCGCGGCGAACAGGGCGTCAAGGCAGCTGGTGATTGTCGATGCCGCGGACGACGCCCCGGCCGCGGGTGGCGTCCAGAACGGCGGAGCGGAATGTGGCCGCGTCGCGGTCGTCGATCTCGACCTCGACGATCACGCCCTCGGCGCGGAACTCCTCGGACAGGCGGGTCGCGCCGTGGCGGTCGATCAGCGGGTAGATCGCGCCCGCGGCGTCGAAGGGCACATCGATGAGCAGCCGCGAGCGGGGGTGCACCTCGACGGTCTCGGCTTCCCGCAGGCAGGCCGCGGCCGTGCCGCCGTAGGCCCGCGCCAGCCCGCCGGCACCGAGCTTGATCCCGCCGAAGCGTCGGGCGACCAGCACCGCGGTCCGATCGAGCGCCCGGCCGTCGATGGCCGCGAGGATCGGCCTCCCCGCCGTGCTCGCGGGCTCGCCGTCGTCCGAGAAGCGGTACTGTTCCCCCACTCGATAGGCCCAGCAGTTGTGGGTGGCGTCCGGATCGCGCTCTCGCTCGAAGCCTTCCATGGCCACCTCGGGGGAGTCCGCTGGGAAGGCCACGGCCACGAAGCGGCTGCGCTTGATCTCGCGCTCGTGAACGCAGCGGCCGGCCAGTACGAGCCTGCCCCGGGGCTTCACGGTGCTCAGCCCGCGGCGCCGGGCCCGGAGGTCCGGGAGATGTAGAAGGCGGCGAAGGCGCGGGCATACTTCCAGCCCGAGAGGAGGCTGACGCAGATGCCCACCGTGATGGCGAGGGTGGCGATCCAGATCAGCAGCCGTCCGGGATGGATCCCGGCCAGGATCCACGAGTCGGGCAGGGTGCCGGGCTGGATCAGGATGACTCCCAGGAAGAACGAGAAGAACGCGTACTGCAGCAGGCTGGACTTGGTCTTTCCGATGTTGGAGGTCGGCAGGGCGCCGCCGTGACCCGTGACCCAGGCGCGCATGGTCGAAACCATGAACTCACGGAAGAGGTAGATAGACAGCCAGCCCATCCACAACTCGCCGGTCATCACTGCGAGGATCAGGCAGAGGGACTCGAAGATCAGATCACCCACCTGGTCGATGAGCGCGCCGATCTCGGTCACCTGGTTCAGCCGGCGGGCGACGATCCCGTCGAACAGGTCGGTGATCCCCGCCAGGGCGCCGACGACCAGGGCGGTGACCTTCATGTCCAGCCCGAACCAGAACACCGCCAACAGGGGCGCCGCGACCAGCCGGAACATCGACAGGGCGTTGGGCACGTTGAAGAGCTGTCCTAGGAAACCGCCCATGGTTCACTCCACGCAGCGATCCACCGCGCCCGCGTCGGGGTCGGCACCGTGGTCACCGTCGCAATCCGCCGCCTGCCGGCGCCGCCGCATCTCCTCGGCGAAGGGGTCGTCGCCGCGGGCCGTGGGCAGGTCGGACACGTAGGCGGCCACGGTCACCCGGAAGATCATCGGCCCGAGGCCGCTGTCGGGCCGGCCGCCCTCGTCAATCCAGGCCACGTGGCCCCCGAGTCCGCAGGTGGCGTCCACGAGCCAGCCTCGGCAGGGCTCGGTCCGGTAGTCCTGGCAGTTCTCGAGGGCGACGACACCCACGGCCCGGTGGGGCCTGTCCGGCACGCGGCCGGGATCGAGAACCTCCACGAAGCAGCCCGCGGGACGGGGCGGCACGTCCGGGCCGATGCGCGAGACCGTCACCGGCGAGCACGCCGCGGCGAGCAGCACCAGGAAGAGGAGCTTCCGGGCGCTCATGGTGTCTCCCCCGCGGTCCTCTTCGCGTCGGCGCGCTTCTTCTTCGCCGCGAGGGTCCGGCGCAGCACCGCGGCCACCTTCAGCCGGTTCTGCTGGGGAGTGCGGGAGAT
Source organism: uncultured Myxococcales bacterium (assembly GCA_964476305.1). Taxonomy (GTDB): domain Bacteria; phylum Myxococcota_A; class Polyangia; order JAAYKL01; family JAAYKL01; genus CAYZAI01. Next base: position 5,363 of record CAYZAI010000172.1, on the reverse strand, counting down.
GGCCAGGGCATCCGCCGGCACGTCGCGGGTCACGGTGGAGCCCGAGGCCACGTAGGCGCCGGCACCCACAGTCACCGGGGCCACGAGCTGGCTGTCCGAGCCGATGAAGACCTCGTCCCCGAGCACGGTGCGGTGCTTGGCGTAGCCGTCGTAGTTGCAGAAGATCGTCCCCGCGCCGACGTTGACGTGCCGGCCGATATCGCCGTCCCCGAGGTAGGCCAGGTGGCCTGCCTTGGAGCCCTCGCCCATCACCGTGTTCTTGACCTCGACGAAGTTGCCGATCCGAACCGCCGGGCCGAGCACCGTGCCCGGCCGCAGGCGTGCCATGGGCCCCACCTGGGCGCCGGCACCCACGACCGCGCCCTCGAGCACGGAGTGGGCCAGCACCCGGGCGCCGTTCTCGAGAATGCTGTCCGCGATCACGGCGCCAGACTCGACGACGCAGCCGCGGCCGATGCGGGTGCCGCCGAGGATCTGGACGGACGGGCTCAGCTCGGTATCGGCGCCGATCTCCGCCTCCAGCTCGACGCGCACGGTCCCGGGCTGGTGGATGGTCACGCCGGAGCGCATCAGCTCCAGGTTGCGGCGCTCCCGCAGCAGCTCCTCGACCCGCGCGAGCTCGGCCCGATCGTTGACGCCGCCGACCTCGTCCTCGGACGCCTCGACCGTGACGGCCGGGCGCCTGCCCGCCGCGGCCATCGCCACCAGATCCGTCAGGTACAGCTCGCCCTGATCGTTGTCGTCGGAAAGACGCTTGAGGCACCGGCGCAGGAAGCCGGCGTCCGCCAGGTAGATGCCGGCGTTGACCTCGGCCACGGCGCGCTCGGCCCGGGAGCAGTCCCGGTGCTCGCGAATCGCCACGGCTCGACCGTCCCGCCGCAGCACCCGTCCATAGCCCGCAGGATCCGCGGGGCGGAAGGTGACGAAGGCCAGGGGCGCGTCGGCCTTGTCCCTCGCCCGGGCCAGGCGCTCGACCGTGCCGCGCTCCAGCAAGGGCACGTCCCCGGAGAGGATCAGCACCGCGCCTTTGTGGCCGGCCAGGGCGGGCAGGGCCAAGAGCACCGCGTGCCCGGTGCCCCGCTGCTCGGCCTGCACGACGAGGCGAGCGTCCCCGCCGCCGGGCAGGGAGCGCACCGCGGCCTCGACCCGCTCGCGGCCGTGGCCCACCACCACCACGGTGCGGGCGCTCTTCGCGACTCGCGCCAGGGCCAGCGGGAACGCCACCAGGGGCAGCCCCAGGGCACGGTGCAGGACCTTGGGCAGCGCGGATTTCATGCGCTTTCCCTGGCCCGCCGCCAGAATCACGGTCGCGATGTCGGCCATCGTCCACCTCCCGGTGCGCACTATACTCCGCCCCCCGGGGTCTTCGCCAGCGGTCAGACGCCCGCCGCCGGAGAGGCCTTCCAACGCTTTCGTTGAACGAAACCCGAAGATCGATCACTATATGGGGGTAACGGGCCAAAATCGGGCCAGCCCACAGGAGAGCCGCCATGACGAAGCATGCCACGCACGGGAACGGACGCAGCGGGGACGGGAGGACGGCCATCGGCCGGATGGTCGCGGTGACAACCTTGCTGGGCGCGCTCGTCGCCTCGTGGGCGGCCGCAGCCGATCCGGTGGAGGTCGAGGTCCTGCGATCGGATGCGGACGGCATCCTGCTCGAATACCGCGTGAACGACTTCTTCCTCGAGCCGGTGGACGTGGGCGACGCCACGGCGAGCCTCGTGGTCGTCGGCGACGAGCCCCAGACCCTGGCCGCGGGCGAGCCCGATCTGCCGCGCATCGCCCGCTCCGTGGCGATCCCCGCAGACCGGCGCATGGCGATCACGGTGCTGCACGCCGAGCACGAGGATATCTGCGACGTGGATATCGCGCCGTCCAAGGGCAACCTCATGCGCACAGTGGACCCGGCGGCCGTGCCCTTCGAGTGGGGCCCGGCCTACGACCGGGACGCGTTCCTCCCCGAGGCCCTCGTCGAGACGGGCGAGCCCTACCTCTTGCGGGACGTGCGCGGCGTGGTCGTGACCCTCAACCCGGCGCGCTACAACCCGGTGTCCCGCTGCCTGCGGGTCTACCGCCGCGTGATCGTCGAGCTCGCGCCGGACGGCCCGGACCACGTGAACGTGCTCGACCAGGCGAGGACCCACCCCAGCGCGACGTTCGAGTCCATCTACCGCGCGCACTTCGTCAACCGCGCGCCGGACCTGCCCCAGCCCTACCCGCCGGTGACGGACGAGGGCTCGATGCTCGTGATCTGCAACGACGCCTGGATGACGAACATGCAGACCCTCGCGGCCCACAAGAACTCCATCGGCATCCCGACCACGATCGTTGGCGTGTCGACCATCGGCAACTCCCCGACGACGATCCAGAGCTACATCCAGTCCGCCTACAACACGATGGACCTCGCCTTCGTGCTGCTCGTGGGCGACGCCTCCCAGGTGGCGACGCCCTCCGCGTCCGGTGGCAGCTCGGATCCCACCTACTCCAAGCTCGCGGGCAACGACGACTACCCCGACATCATCGTGGGGCGCTTCTCGGCCCAGACCGCGGCGGACGTGGACACCCAGGTCCAGCGCACCATCGACTACGAGACCATGCCCGCCACGACCCAGGACTGGTTCAAGAAGGGCACGGGCATCGGCTCGGACGAGGGCCCGGGGGACGACAACGAGAACGATGACGAGCACATCGACGTGATCCGCGACAAGCTCCTGGCCGCGGGCTACACCGTGGTCGATCAGATCTACGATCCCGGCGCCAGCGCCTCCTCGGTCTCGACCGCCGTCAACCAGGGCCGCGGCATCATCAACTACTGCGGCCACGGCTCGGACCAGAGCTGGGTCACAACCGGGTTCTCCAACACCAACGTCAACGCGCTGGTCAACACGGGGCGGCTTCCGTTCATCTTCTCGGTGGCCTGCGTCAACGGCAACTTCGCCAGCTCCACGTGCTTCGCCGAGGTGTGGCTGCGGGCGACGAGCAGCGGCCAGCCCACCGGCGCCGTCGGCATGTACGCCTCGAGCATCAACCAGTCCTGGAACCCGCCGATGGCGGCCCAGGACGAGTCCAACGAGCTGCTGCTCTCTGAGGCGCACTTCGCTTTCGGCGCGCTGTGCTACGCCGGATCCGCGCTGATGATCGACGAGTACGGCGGCGACGGCGTCGAGATGTTCGACACCTGGCACGTGTTCGGCGACCCGTCCGTGAGGGTGGTGGGCGTGGCCGAGCCGCCCAGCGGCCTGGTCGTCGATCCGGCCGGCGGCCAGGGCTTCACAGGCAACGCCGGCGGTCCCTTCTCGCCCGCTTCCGTGACCTACACCCTGACCAACAAGGGCGACGCGGCCATCGGGTTCCAGGTCACCCCGGGACAGAGCTGGCTCGCGGCCGACCCGTCCTCGGGCACCCTGGCCGGCGACGGCAGCACCGAGGTGACCCTGACATTGACCGGGGACGCCGCGGGCGTCGGCAACGGTCACTACGAGGCCGTGGTGGGGTTCGCCAACACCACCGACGGCGAGGGCGACACCGAGCGCACGGTCACCCTGGACGTGGGCGTGCCCGAGGCCCAGTACGAGTGGCCCCTCGACGAGGATCCGGGCTGGCAGGCGGACGAGGGCTGGGCGTTCGGCGTGCCCCAGGGCCTGGGCGGCGAGCACGGCCCGCCCGATCCCGCGAGCGGCCACACCGGGCAGAACGTCTACGGCTACAACCTGGCCGGGGACTACGCGGTCAGCACGCCGGAGCGGCACCTGACCACGGGCCCCATCGACTGCTCCGAGCTGACCGAGGTCACTCTCAGGTTCTGGCGCTGGCTCGGCGTGGAACAGGCCCAGTACGACCACGCGTACCTGCGGGCCAGCACAGACGGCACGACGTGGCAGACCGTGTGGGAGAATCCGGGCGAGGTGGCCGACGCCGAGTGGACCCAGGTCGAGTACGACCTCTCGGCCATCGCCGACGGGCAGCCCGCGCTGTACCTGCGCTGGACCATGGGCACCACGGACCAGGGCTGGAACTACTGCGGTTGGAACATCGACGACATCGCGATCTGGGGCGTGACCGAGCCCGAGTGCATCGACGGCGACGGCGACGACCACCTGCCGCTGTACTGCGACGGCGACGACTGCGACGATTCCGACCCGGACGTCAACCCGGACGCCGACGAGCTATGCGACGACGGCATCGACAACGACTGCGACGGCCTCACCGACGACGACGACACGCTCTGCACCCAGCCCGGAGCCGAGGACGAGGTGCCCTTCAGCCCCGGCAACTCCGGCTGCGGCTGCCGCGCCGCGGGCGGCCCGGCGCACGGCTTCCTCCGAGCCGTCCTCTCCGGCCTGCTCGGCTGAGCTACCAGTCCGTCCGCTGCAATTCGCGCCAGGAGACGAGCGCGGCTCCCTCGAACGCGCGGTTCTCGTCTCCCCCGTGGACCAGCCGCCGCAGGACGGGCTGCCCGGACGTGCGCTCGACGAGACGGGCCAGCCCGGCGAGCGGGACGAGCGCATCGGCGGCCACTGTCCTGCCGGACTTCGCCTCCGCCAGCACGATCCCGTCGGCACGCTCGAGCACGAGATCGACCTCGAGCTGCCGGCTGTCGCGGTAGAACGACAGGCTCGGGTCCTGCCCGCGGTGCACCCGGTGCTTGAGGATCTCCGCGACGACCCAGCTCTCGAAGATCGGGCCGCGCAGGGGGTGGTGTCGCAGCTGCTCCGGATCGGCGATGCCGAGCAGGCGGCAGACCAGCCCGCTGTCGAGGAAGTGCAGCTTGGGTGACCGCGTCAGGCGCTTGCGGAGGTTGCGGTGCCAGGCGGGCACGCGCCGCACGAGGTAGCTCGCCTCCAGCACCGACAGCCAGGACCGCGCGGTGTTGTGGCTCACCCCGCAGTCCGCGGCCAGCGCGCTGGTGTTCAGCACCTGTCCGGTGCGCCCGGCGGCCAGGCGGAGGAACAGCGTGAACGCCTGGAGATCGGCCACTGCCAGCACCTGCCGGACGTCCCGCTGCACGTAAGTAGTGATGTAGTCGGCCAGCCAGCGATCCGCCGGGACGCCGCGGTCGTGGATCCGCGGGTAGGCTCCCTGCCAGAGGACGTCGAACAGCTCGCCCGGGTGGTTCGCGAAACGCTCGAGCTCGTCGTACGAAAGCGGCAGCAGCTCCAGCACCGCAGTGCGGCCCGCCAGTGACTGCGAGACGGCCGCGGTCAGGCCGAAGTGCTGGGACCCGGTCAGGACGAACCGGCCGTGGGCCGGGTCGCGGTCCACCTCGACCTGGAGGTACCCCGGCAGATCCGGCGCGTGCTGCACCTCGTCGATGATCGCGCCGTCCCGGTGCTCCTCGAGGAAGGACCGCGGATCCCGGC
>CAYZAI010000171.1:0-10014 GCA_964476305.1 uncultured Myxococcales bacterium | reverse complement strand
TCGGTGGTGACGGGGTAGAGCTCGGCGCCGTAGAAGTAGCCGAGGATGCCCCGGACGTGGACGCGGTCGTCGACGGCCAGGTCGGCCTCGAGGGGCTTGTCCCCGTCGGCCAGCAGGAAGAACGAGACCGTGACGGTCTCCGGGTCGTCCGCGGTCTCGCAGGCGCTCACGGTCAGCTCATCGACGAGGCCGGCGCTCGCCACGACGGCGTCGATGCAGACCTCGCCGATGTCGATCTGGCCGTTCGCGTAACGGTGGTGGGCCGGCAGCTCCAGGGGATCGTGGCCGCCCGTGGCCGCGACCCGCCAGTCCACGGCCTCGTAGGGCACGGGGTTGGTCGCGGACGTGGAGCCGAGGGTCCAGGCCGTGGACGCGGCAACCAGCTCGAGGGTGTCTCCGGTGCGGTAGGGTCGGATCACGCCCTGCACGGTCACGGTCTGGTACAGCGCCAGGGCCGGGTGGCCCGAGCCGTAGACGTAGAGCCCGTGAGTCTCGCCTCCGGCCGGGTCCGCGATCCACACGCCGGTCGTGTCCTTGAGGCCGATGACCACGGCGTCCGCGACGACGACCGGGATCTCGGCGGGCACGTTGTCCGGGAAGGCGGAGGGGTAGCCCATCCCGGCCACGTCGATCACCGACTTCGTGCACGGATCGCCGGTCAGGCACTCGGCGCAGGTCGCGTCGGCGAGGTAGGTCATGGCGCACGAGTAGTTCGGCCGGCCGTTCACCGTCACCAGCTCGTCGGTGTTGGGAGTGCCGTCGCCGTCCAGGTCGTCGGCCGAGCAGACGTCGTTGGGATCGAGGGGGCACTCGTCGCAGGCGTCGCCGGCGCCGTCGCCGTCGAAGTCCCGCTGCTCGGGGTTGTAGATCGCGGCGCAGATATCGACCCCGTCGGCGACACCGTCGCCGTCCCCGTCGGAGCCGAGCACGGGCAGGACGCAGTGTGCCGGCGTGGCCGACGCCGGGAAGTCGGACCAGAAGGCGAGGTAAACGTCGTCCACCGAGTCGTAGTAGGTGTAGCCGTCGCCGTAGGTGTCGCCGTCGAAGGCCGCGAACACCGTGGCCGCGAGATCGTCCACTGTGCGGTCGTAGCCACTCTCCAGCAGGCAGACGTAGCGCGTGGCCTGATCGACGCCGTCGTCCATGGGCACGGGATCGCAGGTGTGGCCCGCGCCCTTGAGCGCGACGATCAGCGACTCCTCGCCGGCGATGACCTCGCCCCCGACGAAGGTGCCGAGCACCCCGATGGGCGTTGCCTCGATAAGGGCGCGGTAGGGCTGTCCCGTGTCGCCGGAGAGGACGACGAAGTCCGCATAGTGGCCGGCCTGGAGCCGGCCGATGCGGTCCTCGAGGCCCACCAGCCACGCCGGGACGGTCGTGACGGCCCGCACCAGGTCCTGATCCGACAGCGCGCCGCCGTAGGCCCCCTGGTTCAGCTCGTCGGCGCATTGGAGCTCGCTGAGCATGTTCACCCCGCCGGTGATCGGCCAGTCCGGGGCCACGGCGATGGGCACGCCCAGATTGACCGCCGTGGCGATGTCCGGCCCTGCGTTGTAGAGGTGGATGCTGTTGCGCGGCGACCAGACCATCCCCGCGCCGGCGGCGGTGAGCTTGCCCAGGTCGAAGGCGGTGAAGCCCACGGCGTGGACGGCGATCAGGCCCTCGTGGAGCAGGCCGAGCCATTCCGCCTGGGCGAACTCGAGGTTCGAGAAGCGGTCCACGCCCTCGGAAATGTGCGCGTGCACCCGTCCGGCGCTGGCGCAGGAGGTGTCCGGCGCTCCGTTCGAGCCGGCGATGTCGAGCTGGTAGCAGACGAATGGCGGTGAGTCCCCGGCATTGAAGCCGTGGGCCGAGTTGAACAGGTTGCGCACCATCCCCTGGTAGCATGCCGTGGTCGAGGTCGGGCTCTGCAGGGCCGTGGTGCCTGCCAGGGCCGCCATGATCTCGGACATGCCCACGTTGAGGCAGGTGCTGGTCGGCCGCGGGGCCTTGAAATCGGCGTACCAGTCCGAGCCGCGCCAGTCGTAGCGCCGCGAGAAGACCATGCCCGGCGAGTGCATCTTGGGCAGGGCGGCCCAGGACGCGTGGTTGTGGGTGTCGATCAGCCCCGGGAACACCAGGTCGTCCGAGTAGTCGAGGGTCAGGGCACCGTCCGGCACGGTGCAGTCGGCGGCGTGGCCGACGCAGACGATCTTGTGGCTCCCGGAATCGAAGACCATCGCGCCGTCGTCGTAGACCATGTCGGGAGTCACGATATGCGCCAGTATCACGCGATCCCCGTCGCCGATGTCCGTGTCCGAGCCCGTGTCGGAGTCGGTGTCGTCGCCTTCGCAGCTCCACAGCCCGGGTGCGGTCCCGAGGTTCGAGAAGTCGTCCTGCGCGTGCTGCGTGTAGTACTCCGAGGCGACGAACGCGGTGTCGCCGGTGAAGGGCTCGGGATTGCAACGGCGCAGCGTCATCTCGGCCCAGGGGGTGCCCGCGGGCTCCACCGCGGGCTGGCCGAAGGCGTCCGCGATCTGGTCGTCCGGATCGTACAGCACGAGCCGGTCGTTGCCGTTGTACCAGGTGACGTTGGAGACGTAGTCGCAGAGATCGGGGTCGAGCAGCGACGAATCCAGCTGGTCGTTGCAGGCGATCTGCACCTGCCCCGGCGCCAGCGTTCCCGCGAGATCCAGGGTGTTGCCGCAGGACGTGTTGGCGTTGGCGATCAGGCACACGCTCCAGCCGGTCAGGTCCAGATTCGTGCCGCCGCAGTTCAGGATCTCGAAGGCCTTGTTGTTGGACGACCCCTCGGCGTACTCCGAGAAGATCAGACAGGACAGGTCGGTGTCTGCGTCGGTGTCGGTATCCGTGTCGGCGTCGGTGTCGGCATCCGTATCGGCATCGGTGTCGGCATCGGTGTCTGCGTCGGTGTCGGCGTCCGTATCGGTATCGGAGTCCGTGTCGGTATCGGAGTCCGTGTCGGTATCTGAGTCGGAGTCGGCGTCGGTGCCGGTGTCGTCGTCCCCGCTCCCCTCTCCCCCGCAGGCCGCTGCGACCAGTATTGTTGAGAGCGCGAGCGCGATTCGTCGATGGCTGGGCTTCATGGCGGACTCCTTCCCGTTGGAAGGAAAGCCATAGCACGTTTCGGTCGCGGCCGCCGCGACAATCCGGCGACCAGAGGATGCCGGGACACATCGCCTCTGTCTTTGACCGGCCTTTGGGCTCGGGGTAGTCTGGGAGCAGCCTCGGGGGAACCCGGATGGAGGAGTCCATGTCGCGAATCACGCTGCAATGCACGCTCGCCGCTTCCCTCGCCGTCTGGTCCACCGCCTGCGGAGGGGGGTTCCTCTTCGGAGCGGCGTTCCAGCCGGACGAAGCGGAGTTCTTCGACGACGGCGTGGATCTGATGGACGATCCCGGGAAACTCGCTGGCCAGTGGGCCGTGAGCTACGGGGACAGGTTCGACGCCAGGGTGAGCCTGGCCGATCTGGTGGCCAGGGTGGAGGTTGTTTCCGTGCACACGAACCGGGATATCGACGGGGTGGAGGCCAAGCGGATCACCGTCGCGGTGGTGGAGCAGATCTACGGATTGTCGCCGGCCAAGAACCTCCTGTTGGAGAGCCTGCCCGACACCCTGGGTTACCCGCTGATCCAGCGCCACGAGGCGGAGATATCCGGCAAGTTCGTCGCCTTCGTCCGCTTGTTCGAGGGCGAGGGCGGCGCCCTGGCCAAGCACTTCCACCTCTCGCCGGCCTCACCGCAGGTGCTCGAGAGCGTCCGCGTGAAGATCGCCGACAGGAAGAAGAAGGAGGGGGCGAAGTAGGACCGAGGTGAGGGAGGAGGATCGAAAGATCAGCCGCCGCAGGAACCGGCGGCCGGGGCTTTCCCCGGGGCCTGGCCGGAGAGCTTGGCCTCGCAGCCCGGGGTCTCCTTGTTCTTCTCGGTGGCGCAGAAGGCGTTCTTGATCGCCTCGGGGTCGCGCGCGTTCATGTCGAACTTGTTGTTGAGCAGCCAGTTGGGCGAGCCGGTGATGCCGAGGTCGGTGGCTTTCTTGAAGGAAGCCCGCAGCAACTCCTTCCCATCGTCACCCTCGAAGCACTTGCGGATCACGTCGGCCCTGATGCCGCCGGTGGCGCAGGACTCCCACTCGTTGCCCAGCGGCTCCTTTCCCCGCGACTTCTGGAACGCCTCGCTGCGACAGTAGAGGTAATCCATGAACTTGTAGTCCTTGGCGTAATGTTTCTGGGCGCAGAGCTGGCGGATGTCCTCGTCGACCTCGCCCTGGCCGTGCATCGAGGTCAGGTTGCCGTCCGTCTCGCGGCCGATGAACTCGATGGTCAGGTCGAGCCGCTTGCGATCCCTGCCGAAGGCCTCGAGCACGTCCTTCGTCGCATCGACGGCGCGCACGCCGTAGGGGCAATGGCTCATCACGAACAGATCGAGCTTGCGGGGAATCTCCTCGCGGCAGACCTTCTTGCCCTGGCAGGATTCGTCGGCGCAGTCGACCTTGCCGTTGCCGGTGTTGTCGACGCCGTCGTCGCAGACCTCGGCCTTGGGATCCCAGTCGCGTCCCAGCGGGTAGACCAGCTCTTCGCTGCCTTCGATCTTCTTCAAACGCCGCTTGAGCCTGTTGAAACCGGCTTCCTCCTTCTCGACCTCGGGCCCGAAGACCGCGATAGGCAGGAACTTCTCGCCGCTCTTGTCGAAGAGCGCCTTGCCCTCGGTGTCGGCGTAGTCGAGCTCGCGGACCTCGGCGCCCTCGAACGTCGTCGTGATGAAGGACAGGAACCGCTTGGCGTCGCAGCTGCGCCCCGTGCAGCGCTTGTCGCTGACGATCGTGATCGGGACCTTCACCGGTGCCGGGATCTCGTCGCAGTACTTGGGCTTCGCGTCCTTGAAGGCCGCGCAGAGGGCCCGGCCGAAGGACGACTCGGACCGCCCGCCGCGGTAGGGCTCGCCGTTCAGGAAGATCGTGGGGCTGCCGGTAGCCTTCTTTTCTTTGGAAACGTTCATCGATGTTCGAAGCAATGACTTGCCCTGGTCGCCCTCGAAGCAAGCCTTCATCTTGGCCATGTCGAGGCCGGCGGATTCCACGCACTTCTCCCAACCCTCGGGAGTCTTGCGCCAGTCCTCGTTCTGGCACTTGAGGAACGACAGCCACTGTTGCCGGTCACCGAGCTCGTTGGCGCAGAGCTGCAGGGTGTCGCCCTTGATCTCCTGCTCGCCGTGCATCGAAGTCAGCTCTCCGTCCTTTTCGTTGCCGATGTAATAGACCTCGAAATCTATGGAATCCCCCATCTTTTCGAGGACCGGGGTGATGGCCTGCATCACCTTCACGCCGAAGGGACACTTCGACATGATGTGGAAGTCAAGAGAGACCTTCTCTCCCGTGGTCGCGGCCTTGTCCTTGGCATCGCCTTCGGGTTTCTTCCCGTCACAGGCCGCGAAAAGGACCAAGGTACATGCGATTCCGAGCAGTCTGGTGATGTGTTTCATGGCAGACTCCTGTGTTCCTGCGGTGTCGGTCACCGCTGTTCGTCCGTATTCCTCAGCTGTCCCACCCGTTTTGTATCCGCTGTGTTTATGCGCTGAGCGTCGATGTGTCAAGAACAGGAGCGGGGCGCGAAATATTCCTCTAGGCCGGGTCCGGGCGCCAGACCGGGTTGGCACCGTCGAACGCCCACAGCCCGCCTTCGACTGCGAGGAAAAGCGTGCGGGCGACGGTCTCCGGATCGTGGGCCGCCGAAGAGAACAGGTCGCCGATGGTCCGCCAGCCGTCGACGGAGCCGATGATGAAACCCATGTCGTCAGGCAATCGCATCTTCGCGGCCAGAGTCGAGGTCGCGGGCCGGGGACCGACCAGGTCGCCGGACATCTTTCGGGCCACGGCGTTCGTGTCGAGGCCCCGGGATGCTTCGAAAAGAAAGTCGCGAACGAAAAGGAACGGATCGACGGGCACCTCGAGGACCCCGGGCCGTACCGCTACCCCGCGAAAGAACTCGTAGCTTCCCGCCGTCCAAGTGAGGAAAGTCGAAAGCCTCGTCCGGATCTGATCGCCGATGGCCGCGAACAGGTCGATGGCCGTGACCATTCCCAGGGCCACCAGTGTGTCGCCGAAATGCCCGTTGAATTTCGGCAGCAGCGCCAGGGCCATCTCCAGTTCCATCCGCTCGAGACGGCCGCTTCGCACCATGAATTCCCCGAGGAGCTCCGCAGCGTCGTTGGACCCAACGTAGATCAGGGTCCCCTCGCGGCAGAAGATCTCCCTCCGGTTCCTGCCGCTCTGGGCCACCAGCAACCCGGACTCCTCCTTGAGGGCCAGCGACAGCAGGACTTCGGCAGGTGGCTCCGACTCGAGGAAGCCACGTCGCTCGGGGGTCTCCACGTCCGCCACGTCCTCGGTCGGCGTGTAGGCCGGGAGGTGCCTGGCCAGGTCGGGAAGCTCCTGGGCCGGCACGAAGTCGTGCCCCCCGACCGAGACCATCGTCTCGGGGCCGAGGCGGTCCGAATAGATCAATTCGACGATGTGCGCGTAGGAGGTGGGACCTACTACCGTCCCGTCGTCGATGACCGCGAGGTAGCCCCCGTCCCCGGAGAAGGTCCGGGCATTGGTGGTGATCGGGGTGCCGATTCCGCTGAGTTGCGCGGGTGTCCCGTCCCCGCCACCGGCCGACAACGGGCTCAACTCGGATAGCCGGAACGAGGGCTCGGCGTCGGCCGTCACGGGCGTCTTGGACGGTCGGCGCAGACCTCTGACGCTGCTGCGCGGATCGTTGAGCCGCGTGGCCCTGGCAACCTGCTCGCCGAGAGCGTCGGCATTCGGCGCGGCGCGGGTTCCCTCGAGGAAGTCGCCCAGGGCGGCCGAAAACTCCGCCGCGGAGCTCCAGCGATCGTCGGGGTTCAAGGCAAGGGCGCGGCGCAGCACCGCGAGCAGCGGGGGTGGGACCCGCCCGGCGTTCTGCTCCAGGATGTCGAGCCGGCCGTCGCGGATGTCGAGCATCACGCTGAGCTGGCTGTTGCCGCTGTAGAGCCGTTGCCCGATCAGGATCTCGGACAGCACGACGGCGGCGGAGAAGACATCGGCCCGGGCGTCCACTCCTCTGCCCTCGACCTGCTCGGGGGCCATGTAGCCGAACTTGCCGCGCGGGATGACCTCGATCGGGCGGTAGCGGTTCGAGAGGATGCGGGCGATGCCGAAGTCGCCGAGTTTCACCTCGCCCGCCAGCGAGAGGTAGATATTGGAAGGTGAGAGATCTCGGTGAACGACACTCATCGGGTATCCGTTGACGTCGGTGAGCCGGTGGGCGTAGTGGAGCCCGGCCAGCATCTCGCGGATGATGAAGACGGCGAGGTCCGAGTGGTGCTCGCCCCAGGGGTGCATGCGCCTCGACAGGCGCCAGCAGTCCAGCCCGTCGACGTACTCCATCGCCATGTACAGCCGCCCGTCCACCTCGCCGAAATCGTTCACCTTGACGAGGTTCGGGTGGTCCATCTGGGCCGCGAGCTGGGCCTCGTTGACGAACATCGCCAGGAAGCGGTGGTCGCGCATCAGCTCGGGCAGGATGCACTTGACGACCACGGGCGGCGCGTCAGGGAGATCACCGCGGCGGCGGGCGAGAAAGACCTCGGCCATCCCGCCCTGTGCCAGCTTGCGCGTCAGGGCGTACTTGCCGAATTCGACGTGCTCGACTTCCACCGCCATGGTCGGCTAGTCTAGCATGTCGGCGCCGGGCGAGCGACGAGTGAACCGCCGATCCGGCGATACCTGGAAGGACGGGAGACCGTGCAATTCGACTCGGACAGTGTGCGCCGCTCCCTGCCGGACGGGGTCCGGACCGTCTGCCGGATACTGGCCGGGGCCGGGGAGTCGGCCTGGATCGTGGGAGGGTCCCTGCGGGACATCCTGCTCGGCAGGGATCCCGTGGACTGGGACGTGGCGACCACGGCGAAGCCCGAGCGGATGCTCGCGCTGTTCCGGCGGGTGATCCCCACCGGCATCGCCCACGGCACGATCACCGTGCTCGTCGGCGACGAGAGCATCGAGGTCACGACCCTCCGCGGGGAGGGGGCCTACTCCGACGGCCGGCGCCCCGACTCGGTGGAATATCTCGACGACATCGAGCAGGACCTGGCGCGACGGGACTTCACGGTCAACGCGATGGCATGGGACCCGTCCCGCGGCGCGCTCGAGGATCCTTTCGGCGGCCGGGCCGATCTGGCGGCGGGTGTGATCCGCGCCGTAGGCGATCCCCGCTCGCGGTTCGCCGAGGACGGCCTGCGGGTCCTGCGCGCGGCGCGCTTCGCCGCCACCCTCGGGTTCGAAGTCGAGCCCGCCACGCTCGAGGCCGCCAGGGCGCTGGCGCCGATGCTCGATCGGGTCTCGGCCGAGCGAAAGCGCGAGGAGCTGGTCCGCATGCTGCAGGCGCGGGACCCGACGCCCGGGCTGGAGGTGCTGGTCGCCGCGGGCATGCTGCCACACGTCGTCCCCGCCCTGTGCGGGGTCTTCGCTGTCGCCGGGGATGCCGTGGTCGAACGCGCCGTGCGCCGGGTGGCGACCGCGTCGAGCCTGCGGGTGAGGCTCGCGGCGCTGCTCCTCGAGGCGCCCGGGGCGGCGGCGGTCGGGTGGCTGGACTCGATGCGCTTCGACCGCGCCACGAGGCGCCGCATCGTGCAACTGTTGGAAGCGGCGCCGGACGTCTTGGCTTCGGGGGAACCGGAAATCGCGGATGTCCGCCGCCAGCTGGCGCACATCGGACGCGAGGCCATCGCCGATCTGCTGGAGCTGGTGACGGCCGAGACGGGCCCAGGCGGTGACCCCGCCTTCGCCCGGGTGGCGGGGAGGGTCCTCGAGGCCGGCGATCCCCTCGCCGTCTCCGAGCTCGCGATCCGGGGCGAAGAGCTGATGGCGGCCACCGGCATCGGCCCGGGCCCGGCGGTGGGTCGGCTGTTCGATGCGCTGCTCGGGCACGTTCTCGACCACCCCGAAGACAACCGGACCGAGAGGCTCGTCGCCATCGCCCGGGAACGATTGTTTCCCAAGGACGCCCCGGGCGGGTAGAATGGAATCATTCGACCGTTTTCGAGGGCTGCGCGATCCAAGGTACTGCGGGGTTCTCGAGACGGGAGGTGATCATGTCCATCGAGAACCATAGACACTGGATCCCGGGCGGGATGCTCCTCCTCGGGCTGTTGCTCGCGGCCTGCGGCAACAGGACCAGCCCGTTCGATGTCTGCGTCTTCAACGACGACTGCGAGCCGGGAGAGATCTGCCTGGACGGCGAGTGCGTGCCCGGGACGACGGACGCCGACGCGGACGCCGATGCGGACGCCGATGCGGACGCCGACACCGACACGGACACAGACGCCGACACCGACGCGGACGCCGACGCGGATACCGACGCGGACGCCGACGCGGATACCGACGCGGATACCGACGCGGATACCGACGCGGATACCGACGCGGATACCGATACCGACGCCGATCCGTGTGAGGGCGTGGAGTGCAACGAGACGCCGATGCCGGGCTGCGACGGCGACTGGGTGCTGTTGACCTTCGCCAGCGAGGGGACGTGCGTGGACGGCGAGTGCTACTACCCGGTGCAGGAAACGTGGTGCGAGTTCGGCTGCACCCAGTATTTCCAGGGCGCTTTCTGTCTCGGCGATCCCTGTGACGGCATCGTCTGTGAAACCCCGCCCGAGAGCGCCTGCCAGAACGGCGACGTGCTGAGGCTGTACGAGGTCGAGGGCATCTGTGTCGGCGGTGAGTGCCACTATCCGTTCCAGGACGAGTTCTGCCTCGAGGGCTGCGTCGCGCTAATCGGCCCCGACCTGTGTGGCGAGGACCCGTGCCTGGGCGTGGTCTGCGACACGCCTCCGGAGGCGGCCTGCGTCGGCTCGTACGCGCTGATGACGTGGGAGCCCGACGGCGTCTGCGTGCTCGGCGACTGCGAGTACCCCACGGCGCTCGAGGCCTGCATCTTCGGCTGCACGATCCAGACCGGTCCCGACGTCTGCGCCGGCGATCCCTGCGAG
>CAYZAI010000170.1:0-10039 GCA_964476305.1 uncultured Myxococcales bacterium | reverse complement strand
GTGGTGGAGTAGAAACACCTTAGGAGGGGAAAGATGCACAACCACACGACGTTGGCGATTCTGATCACTACAGGCGCGGGACTCGCGGCCCTGGCCTGCGGGGACGGGGGCGGGGAATCCGGCTCGGTCTGCGAGCCCGGCGAGACGCAGGTCTGCGACTGCGTCGGCGGCGCCGATGGCGTGCAGGCGTGCCTGGACGACGGCAGCGGCTGGGGCGAGTGCGACTGCGGCTCCACGGACGCGGACACCGACGCGGATACCGATACCGACGCGGACACCGATACCGACGCGGACACTGACACCGACACCGACACCGATGCCGACACCGACACCGATACCGATACCGACACCGACACAGACACGGACACCGACACCGATACCGATACCGACACTGACACGGACATGGACACTGACACGGACGCGGACACCGACACCGGCACGGACTCCTCAACCTGTTCGTCCCACTCCTACCAGGACTGCTCCGGCGGCGACGTGCACTGGTTCGACTCCTGCGACAACGACGAGGGGATCGCCGCCGAGTGCGACGACGGCGACGACTGCACCACCGAGAGCTGCTCGGAGGCCGCCTGCCACGTCGTCGCGACACTCTGCATAGACCTTCGCGCTGATGAGAACCGCAATGGCACGGTCGATTTCGGCGATCCGGAGGACGACGAGGGCGAGGACACCTGGAACGCGGCCCACGGCTCGATCTTCCTGGCCAACATCGACGACGACCAGAGCGCGTGCCCCGTCACCGGAACCAACGACGCCCTCGCCGCCTGCAACGACGCGGCCGACACCATCGTCAACGGCGCCGACGATTTGCTCGACATGGCGAGGCTGATGACCCAGCCCTGGCCCGGCGCCCCGGCGGACGCGAGCGCGACGGTCACCGTCGACGGCGCGGCGGCGCCCTACATCCGGCTGTTCAAGAGAAGCGGGGCGGACTTCCAGCTGTACACGCCAGGAAGCACCATCACGGCTGCCGAGATGCAGGCGGGGGTGGAGTTGGCCATCGAGGCCAAGGACTTCGTTCGCGACGACACCGTCTGGGACGGCTATGTGGACCTGACCTATGCCGTGGACGCGGGCACTGGCGACTGGGGCCCACTGCCCGACGGAACCGACACGGTCCGGATGCGCGTGGCGCCGGTCCTGTTCCAGCACCACATGAACGAGGTCGAGACGGCCTTCGCGACCTACATGAACACTTCGGCTTCGCTCACTTTCCGGAACGACCTGAGCATGGCGATCGCTGCGGCCGGCGTGCCGAGCCCTCTCTTCACGTTCACCGGCATCAGCGACCAGTGGACCCAGGACTTCTTCGAATCGGCCTATATGTCGATGCCCTCACCGACGGGCCAGCACGTGATCCGCGTGAACTTCCGCTCGGCGAACTGCAGCAGCGGCACGCCCTGCAGCTCCTTGAACCTGCGGACCGCCGGACGGGTCGTGTTCACCGTGCTGCGCGGGCCGGACGTGGCCGGCGCGGTCGAGTACGATCCCTACCACGCCAACGGCGCGGACTCGCTCAACTCTTTCGGCAACCTCGAGGTCATCCCGCCCTACGGCGACTGGCCCATGGGTCGCGTGGTGCGCGGCTCCAACGGCGGTTCCTTCATCCCGGATCAGGCGTTCGACCTGATGATCGCGGCCCAGGGAACGGACAGCGCGAACGCCCAGGGGATACAGGACATAGTGGAGATCGACACTTGGTGGCTGCTGGTCGGTCACATCAGCGAGACCATGTCGTTTGTCAAGCATCCTTCCGGCACCCACGGCTGGCTCGTGCTGGTGGCCGATCCCATGTCGGGCTGGAACCTGCTCGCCGACGCCAATAACGGAGGCTACGGCTCGACCCTGGTCTTCGCGGGCACGTCCTGGCAGACCACAGTCGCCGCCATTCTCACCGACGCGGACATCATCGCCGCGAACGAGTCGGCCGTTGCCGAGATCGGCTACCAGAGAACCCAGCTCAAGGCGGCGACCGGGATCGTCGATGCCGACTTCGTGCCCGTCCCGGCGCTGTTCTGGGAACAGTACAGCTATCTCGTGGCCTACGTCCCGGGCATGGTGAACGGCATCTACCTCACGGACACGGACTTCGCTGCCCCGGATCCGCACGGCCCGATGATCGGAGGGCACGACATCTTCGCCGAGGCGTTCGAGACGCAGATGGCGGACCTGGGGATCACCGTCCATTTCGTGGAGGACTGGGACCTGTACCACGCGCTCGAGGGCGAGGTGCACTCGGGGTCCAACGCGACCCGCTTCGTCGACCAGAGCTTCGGCTGGTGGGAGAGCGGGCTGTAGATCCCGGGCCCTTGGACTGAAAGGGCGGCGATCCACCCGCCCCGTCCGTCACTTCCAGCCAGGATGAACCGCCTCCGCGCCGATTGCGCTCGGGCCGGTTTCTGATAGCCTGCGGGCTGGCGGGGCGAAACCGGAGCAGGGTCTTGAGGCAGCCCAACAAGCGGACCATCGACACGCGACGGGCGGCGGCCCTGGCCGGCGCGGCGCTGCTGCTGGCGGCGGCGGTCGGGCTCGCGACTCACGGCTGCCTCACCGAGGTCGACTATCCCGACCTGCGCGGCGTGGACGTGCGCCTGACCCTGCTGCACACCTCGGACATCCACTCGCGGATCCTGCCCTTCGACCACGCGCCGATGTACACCGAGCAGAAGCTCGGCCTCGTCCCCGACCGCGGACCCTACGGCGGCATCGCCCGTGTGGCCTACATCGTCAAACGCGAACGGGAGCGGGCCGGACGCTCCCTCTACCTCGACTCGGGCGACGTGTTCCAGGGCGCGCCGATCTTCAACCTGTTCCACGGCGAGCCAGAGATCCGCACGCTGAGCGCCGCCGGGGTC
Organism: uncultured Myxococcales bacterium; assembly: GCA_964476305.1. Lineage (GTDB taxonomy): Bacteria > Myxococcota_A > Polyangia > JAAYKL01 > JAAYKL01 > CAYZAI01. The sequence goes on along the minus strand of CAYZAI010000170.1, from coordinate 7,166 downwards.
GACGCCTTCGCGCTCGGCAACCACGAGTTCGACGTGGGCGCGGCCAACGTCGCGGACAAGTTCCTCGACTTCGCGTCGTTCCCGGTGCTGGCGGCCAACTACGAGTGGGAGAAGAACGGCAAGCCCTTCGTCGATCAGTTCGACGATCTGGTGGAGCCCTGGATTGTCTTCAATGTCAAAGGCCTCAGGGTGGGCGTGATCGGCATGGGCAACTTGAGCTCGATGAGCAGCCTCGAGGAGGGCGGCAACTCCCTGGGCATCGTCCCCCACGAGGTGATCGAGACGGTCCAGCACCACGTCAGCATGCTGCGCGACCAGGTGGACGTTGTGATCCTGCTCAGCCACCTGGGCCTGGGCGAGGACGAGAAGGTGGCGCGCAACGTCTGCGGCCTCGACGTGATCCTCGGCGGGCACCACCACGTGGCGCTGGTCCCGCCCAAGATCATCCCCTTCGACCCGGACCCCGAGTTCCTCTCCGGCACCCACGAGGACGGCTACTACGACGTGGACGAGGACGGCTCGAAGACCGGCGTGCCGGCCATCGCCAACTGCTCCGAGGAACACAAGCGCGCCGTGATCATGTCCCACCCCAACGCCTTCGCCAAGTTCGTCGGCCGCCTCGACCTGGTGGTCCGCGACGGCCGGGTGCGCTCACACAGCTACCGCCTGTTCCCCGTCGACAACACCGTTCCCGAGGATCCGGAAGTCGCGTACATCCTCGAGGACTACGAACGCGAGTTGGCGCTGGCCTACGACCTGGACCGCGTGATCACCACCGCGACCGAGGATATCCGGCGCTTCGGCACCACCGGCGGCGACAGCCCCCTGGGCAACCTGGTGGCCGAGGCGATGCAGACCCGCAAGTACGTGGAGACCGATTTCGCCGTGACCAACTCCCTGGGCATCCGCACCAACTTCCTCGCCGGTGACATCACTGTCGAGACGATGTTCAACGTCCTGCCCTTCGAGAACACCATCGCCACGATGTTCCTCTCCGGCTCCGAGGTGCAGGAACTGCTGGACTACGCCACGCGGCGCTCGGCCGGGCGCGGCTGCTCGTCCCAGATCCAGGTTTCGGGGATCACCTTCACGATGAACTGCCGCACGGGCGTGGCCGAGGACATCCGGATCCTCGGCCGGCCCCTCGAGCCGGACTCGGTCTACGAGATGGCGACCAACAACTACATGGCCTGGGGCGGCAGCGGTTTCGAGATGCTCAAGCGCAACACGACCAAGAAGGACACGGGAATCGCCATCCGCGCAGCGGTGACCGACTACCTCGAGCCGCTTGAGGCGATCCCCGCGTGCCTGCTCGAGGATGACGGCGGCGAGTGCCTGCGCGGCATCGGCTACGCGGACGGCCGGATCGCACCGGCCTATTGAGGCGTCGATGGTGACGGTATGACAGCACGGCAACGGTTCGAGGGACGGACGCCGGCGGCGGCGATCGCGGCCGCCGTGGTCGCGATCGCCCTGGCCGGCTGCGTGCGGGAGGTGGACTGTGACCTGCCGGGTCCGCTCTCCTTCGAGGTCACGCTGGTGGAGGGCGACGCGGGCACCCCCGAGGAACCGATCCCGTTCTCGAAGGATCCATGGACGATGGTGATCGACGTCCGCGCCGTCGATGACGGCGGCGCCACGGCCGAGTGGTTCGACGGGCGCGTGCACCTCGACATCCGGCCCCGCGGATCGATTTCGATCGGGTTCAGCCCGTGGTTCGACGTCGAAGGCGGCGTGGCGACCGGCGTGCCAGTGCAGGTCGAGCGCGTCTACTCGACGGCCAGCATCTGGGTCGAGGACACGGGCGAGGACGGCCTCGGCTCGTACGCCACGGGACTCTCCCAGGAGTTGGTCTTTCGCAACCCCACCATCCGCAACTGCCAGGAGACGGACATCCACTTGACCTCGGCCCTGCGGGGCGGTTTCGTCGACGTCGATCTCGAGGGCCGGACGGCGGTCGTCACGGGAACGGCGCGGGACGGCTACTACCTGACGGACATCAGCGAACCCGATTTCTGGTACAGCTCGATCTACGTCTACACGTTCTCCCGGCCGGACGTGGAGATCGGCACCCGGGTGACCATGCTGCGGGGCACGGTGGACGAGTTCTATGGCTTCACGGAGCTCTCCTTCCCCTCCTGGAAGGTCGAAGGCACCGCCGCGGTCCCGGACGCGGTGCCTGTCGACCAGGCGAACGTCGGGATCGACAGCGCTCTCGAGCCTTTCGAGAGTGCGCTGGTCGAGGTCCGGGACGTCACGGTCTGTCCGGCGGGGGAGAGCTTCTTCACCTACGGACAGTGGGCCGTTCTCGTCGACCCGGCTGGAAACTGCGAGACGGGCGTCGGGGCGATCAACGTCGTCAGCGCCTACACCGTGCCCGACGTGGACCCCCAGACCCTGGTGGGCAAGACCGTCGGGCGAATCACCGGCAACCTGCGCTACCACATGGCCGCCAACCCGGGCTGGATGATCTACGTCCGCGGCCCGGAGGACATCTCCCTTGTCGCGGAAAGGTGAGAACAAAGAGGTAAAAAAGATGAAGAACTCGTTCAGGACATTCTGGCTCGCCGGCCTGCTTTCACTCGTGATCGCCGGTGCGACCGGCCTCGGAAGTTGCAACGTCGGAGGCGGCGGGGACAGCGACTCGGACGGCGACACCGACGCGGACACCGATGGCGACACCGACGTGGACGAAACCACGATCTACGACATCCAGCAGGGAAACGTCCCCGAGGACACAACGGTGAAACTGACCGGCGTCGTCGTGACGACCCCGCTGCACCTCGAGAACTCAGCGATCTTCGTCCAGGAGCAGGATGGCGGACCGTATTCGGGCATGTTCGTCTACATGTATTCCGAAGTGCTGGCGACCCACGGACCGTACCTGCAGCCCGGCACGGTGCTCGACGTCACCGGCGAGTACACAGAGTTCTACGGAATGTCGGAGCTGACCGTGAAATCCCCGCTGGACATGGAGGTGGTGGACGCCATCGATCCCCCCGCGCCGGAGGTGGTCCTCCCGGCGGACGTCACCACCGGCGGCGACCTCGCCGATCAGTACGAGAGCGTGCTGGTGGCCGTGGAGGACGTGACGGTCACGGATCCCGATCTGGGCTACGGTGAGTTCGAGCTGGACGGCGCGCTCGCCGTCGACGACTGGTTCTTCGACTCCTCCGGCGGGCCTTCATCGAACCCGATCTTCCCTGCCGAGGGCGCGACCTTCGACGCGGTGCAGGGCGTGATGTACTTCACCTACGACGAGTTCAAGCTGCTGCCCCGCTTCGAAGAGGACTACGTCGGCTACTCGCAGGGCGAGGGGACCTCGATCTACGATATCCGCCAAGGACTGGTGGACGAGAACTCCACGGTCTTCATCTCCGGCGCGGTGGTGACCACGCCGATCCACACAGAGGACCAGGCGGTGCTGATCCAGGATCCGGACGGCGGTGCCTGGTCGGGGATCTACGTCTACCTCTGGGACGAGGTCTTCGCCGCGGCCGACCTGGAGCCCGGCGACCTCGTGGATCTCACGGCGGAGTACGTGGAGTTCTACGGCCTGTCCGAACTGGTGGTGAAGAACCCCGGCGACCTGTCGGTCACCGGCACCGGCGACGTCCCGGATCCCGTTGTCGTGGCGGCCGCGGACGTGACCACCGGTGGCGACCTGGCCGAGCAGTACGAGAGCGTGCTGGTGCAGATCGACGACGCGGAGGTGACCGATCCCTCCCTGGGCTATGGCGAGTTCGAGCTGGACTCTTCGCTGATCGTCGATGACTGGTTCTTCACCGAGGGCGGCGGGCCGTCCGGTCCGCACATGGTGACGTTCCTCGGCGACACTTTCACCTCGGTGATCGGGCCGCTGACATATTCCTATGACGAGTCCAAGCTCGCGCCCCGGGACATGGACGACTTCGTGGGCCACGTGCAGAACACGACCTCGACGACGATTTCCGACTTGCAGCAGGGCGAGATCGACACGGGCGAAACCGTGACCGTCGAAGCAATCGTCACGACCCCAATCCACGAGGCCAACGGCTACGTCTTCATCGAGGACGCGGACGGCGGGCCGTGGTCGGGCATCGTGCTCTATCTCTACTCGCAGGTGATCGAGGCAGTCGAGCTGGCGCCGGGCGACGTGGTCACGGTCACGGGCATCTACGAGGAGTTCTACGACCAGTCGCAGATCCGGGTGACCTCGGCGGCGAACATCCAGATCACGGGAACGGCCGCGGTGCCCGCGGCGGCAGTGGTTGCCCCGGCGGACGTCGCCACCGGCGGCTCGCTGGCCGAGAGCTACGAGAGCGTGCTGGTCGAGGTACAGAACGTCACCGTGACCGACACGTCGCTGGGCTACGGCGAGTTCCTGGTGACGGATGGCCTGGTGGTGGATGACTTCTTCTTCACCGAGGGCAACGGCCCGTCCGGCCCCAAGCCCCAGGTGGCCGTCAACGACACTTTCACGACCCTGCGCGGGGTGATGTTCTTCGGCTTCGAGGAGTTCAATCTGCTGCCGCGGACGACGGCGGACTACGTGGAATGATCGGTCGGGAAGGAGCGGTCTGCCGATGAAACGAACCCCATGTGTTGCTGCGGCGATGGCGCTGCTGTGCCTGGCCGGAACCACCCTCGCCCAGGAGGCCGTGGCGCCCGAACCCGACGCGGGAACGGACGGCGACCCCGAGGCACCCGAGGTGGCACCGGCCGAGACCGAGGCACCCGGCGCGCCTCCGGCGCCGACCGGGCCAGTGGGCTGCGGCACCGACGACGACTGCAAGGGTGAGCGGATCTGCGAGGACGGGCGCTGCGTATCGCCGCCAGCCTCGGAGCCGGCCGAGCCCGAGGAGCAGCCCTCCGAGTGGGAGCGATGGAACGAGGGCGGCCGCTTCATGGACACGCGGATCACCTTCGTGATGTCCGACGACAACCTGCTGGCCGGCACCCCCGAGCGCTCGCCGGAGGTCGGTTTCGGCCGCTCCAACGACGAGCTGTTCTTCGAGGGCCTGCAGTCCGAGAAGCGCGGCTGGGAGACCGAGACCCAACTCGTGCTGTACAAGCGGATGCCCTCGTACTTCCGCCGGCTGGACGCCGAGGCCGCGCTGGTGCTCGAGCTCGAGAACTGGGTCGACAAGGACACGTGGGAAAACGAGACGCGCATCGGCGACGACGGCAGCTACCTCAAGCTCAACCTCTACACGAAGGCCGACGACTTCGACGGGGACAACGTCTCGCTGACGCTTTTCCCCATGGACTCCCAGCGCTTCCTGCTGGGCTACACCTACGACATCACCTGGGGCGGCGAGGATATCTTCCCCAACAAGAAGGGTCAGGTCCCCGGCGCGCGGCTGATGTGGGACTTCAACGTCGGCGAGGAGCACCAGGGCTACCTCTTCGTCGGCGCCAAGACCGCGCGGCTGCTCAACACCGACCTCAACGAGCAGCAGACCTACTTCGGCGTGCTCGGCGGCGGCGGCCTCGACCTGGCGAGCTTCCTGCGCTGGGACCTGAACGGCGGCTACTTCCAGCGCGGCCCGTTCCAGCCCGCTGACGGGACCGAGCTCGGCGGCGAGACGATGGAGGCCTTCGGCGGCTCGACGCGGCTGATCGCCCACCAGGGCATGCCCATCGCGAACTCGGTGGACTTCCGGCTGTACAAGGCAAGCCCGGACGGCGCCACGCTTCTCACCACGAAGCAGGCCTACGACGGCTCGGTGGCCTGGTCCCTGGCCGGCGAGTTCACGCTCGTGGCTCAAACGTTGCTCGACTTCGGCAGCGCCCAGGACAACAACCTCGAGATCGTGCTCCAGCCGGCCATGGCCGGCGCCGGAAACGGAAAGCTGCGCCTGGGCCGGGCCCGGATTCACGCCGACTTCGTCTTCCGCAACCTCTCGTACGTGGTCTTCGACATCCCGGGCGTGTTCCCCTACATGACCTTCCCCGAGGAGTCGGAGCAGACCCCGGAGTGGTTCCTCGCCGGCGGTGTGGACTACTTCTTCGAAACGCCGCACCTCACCCCGGGCATTATCGTCGGCTTCAAGCGCCCGGCGAGCCTCAGCATCGGGGACGAGACCGTGGTCTTCCGCCAGGAGGACGACTGGGAGAAGCTGCCCGCCGGCGACTCGGCCTTCGACATCATCTCGGCCAAGCTGACCTTGAAGTGGGACGTGGCCGAGTTCTTCGTGATGGCCGCGGAGCTTCGGTACACCCACGACAAGAACCGCACGCGCCTCGAGTCGAGCGGCGAGTTCGAGAACGAGGGCTACGTCCGCGTCTACGAGGACGACCGCGTCGTCAACCAGCTCGGGTTCGCGCTGTTGGCCCAGGCCAAGTGGTAGGGGGCGGCAGCGGAAGGACGGGTTCGAAGACATGTCCGAGGGCCGCCAGAGCACGGGAGACATCGCTCGGCTGACCGTCGTCGTCCTCCTCGCCTTCGGCTGCTACGGCAGCGGAGGGTCGCACGACGCGCCGGACGGGGGCACGGACGCCGACGCGGACGGCGACGCCGATTCCGACGCGGACACGGACGGCGACGGGGATGGCGACACCGACGCCGACACGGACGGCGACACCGACACCGACACCGACACCTCGACCGCCCCGTGCATCGGCGACAAGTTCGTCGGCCTGCCCTCGGATATCCCGCCCCTCTCCGGGTGCACGAAGATCACGGGTCGGCTGAAGATCACCTGCCACACGTGCACCGACCTCTCGGGGCTCGAAGGTCTGGCCGAGGTGACCAACGACCTGGTCGTCGAATGGAACCCGTTGCTGGCCGACCTCGAGGGCTTGTCCGGCCTGGAGCGCGTGGGCAAGGACCTCGATATCCGCTGGAACGACCTGCTGGCGGACCTGTCCGGGCTCGAGAACGTCGTCGAGGTCGGCGGCCGGTTGCGCGTGGAGCAGAACACCGGGCTGCTCGATCTCGCGGGTCTGGATTCCCTGGAGTGGGTCGGAGGCGATCTCGTCATCAGCGCCGACACCTCCCTCGTCTCCCTGGACGGGATCCCCGCCCTGACGGCCATCGGCGGCGACCTCGTGCTGGACTACCTCGCGATCACGGATCTCTCGGGGCTGGAGGCGCTCGTCGGGTTCGGCGGCGGCATCGGGATCACGCGGATGTCGTACCTCGCGACCCTCGACGGGCTGGCCGTTCCCGCGGTCCTCCCCGG
>CAYZAI010000169.1:0-10122 GCA_964476305.1 uncultured Myxococcales bacterium | reverse complement strand
CATGTCGTACGACCAGGAGGTCGCGCCCGGGATCGCCGAGGACCACGCCGAGATCGCGGCCATGGGCGAGCACCTGAGCGTGCCGGCCGGCGAGTTCGACGACACGCTCCGCTCCACTGAAACCAGCGCCCTCGAGAGCGGAACCTCGCTCAAGATCTACGTCTCGGGCATCGGCATGGCCGTGGACGACGAAATCGAGCTCATCGAGTACACCGAGTGATCCCGCCCGCCGCCGCCCGGGGTCGCCGACCGCTCAGCCGGGCTGCGTCCGCCAGCGCTCGTGGAACCAGACCCACTGGCTGGGGCGCCGCCGGACCCGCTCCTCGAGGCGCGCCGTGAGCAGCGCCGTGGCCGCCCCCTCGTCGGCGGGAAGGGCGCAGGGCTCGATGGTCACCTCGTGGCTGCCGTCCCGCCGCCTCCGGATCGAACCGACGATCACCGGGGCACCCGTGCGCAGCGCGATGGCCGCAGCGGCCACCGGGGTGAACGCGGCGCGGCCGAAGAACGGCACGAACACGCCCGGGACCCGGGTGTCCTGGTCTATCAGCAACCCGAGGACCCGCCCCCTCTTGAGCGCTCGCAGGATGCCGGCCACGGCACCGGGGCGCCCGCGGTGGATGCACTCCACGCCGAAACGGGCCCGCCCGGAAGCCACCAGGCGCGCGAACCTCGGGTTGCGGCTCTCCCGGGCCACCGTCGAGATCGGGTAACCCGCCCGGGCCAGGGCCACGGCCATCAGCTCCCAGTTGCCCAGGTGGCCGGTGACGAAGACCGCTCCCCGACCGGCGGCCAGAGCCTCATCGAGGGCGCGCCCGGACACGGCGGACATCCCGATGTCGGGTAACCAGCCGGGACGGGCGATCAGGCGGCTGAGCTCCACCAGGCTCTCGCCGAGGTGGGCGAACACGCCGCGGGCGAGCAACCCCGCCCGGGGCCCGGCCGGATCGAGGCCGAAGGCCAGGGCCAGGTGCCCCCGCGCCAGTGTCCGCTCGCGCCGCGCGAGCCCGTGGGCCAGCGCCCCCAGCGCCCGGCCGGATCCGCGCCCGGCACGCTCGGGAAGCAGCGCCACGGCGGCCATCGCGACGCGGGCCAGGAAGTAGACGAAAGCGTGCCTGATGCGCCGTCCCATGAGGCGAGCATCATATCACGTTTGACAAGAGCCGCGCCTTTGGCAACGATCGTCGCGCTCGGTGGCGCGGTCGCGGTGGCCGCGGGCGGAGCGGAAGCGAGGCGATCTGCGAGATGGGCGAGGTCTTCGAGTTCCTGCAGAAGGGCGGCGTGGTGATGGTGCCCATCGCCCTCGGATCGGTGATCGCCCTGGCGATCTTCCTGGAGCGCATCTGGAGCCTGCAGCTGGGCCGGATAGCCCCGGGCGGCCTGGTCGACTCCGTGGCCCGGCTCGCCGAGACCGGGGAGCTGAAGACCGCCCGCGACGAGTGCCTGCGCAGCAATACGCCCGTCGGCCGCCTGCTGCTCGGGGTCCTCGATCGGCATGGCGCCGGCCGCGAAGACGTGCGCAGCCACCTCGAGGAGCTGGGCAAGCGCGAGGTGGCGCGGATGGAGCGCTACATCGAGGCCATGGGCACCATCGCCAGCGTCGAGCCGTTGCTGGGGCTTCTGGGCACGGTGATCGGCATGATCCAGGTGTTCCAACAGGTCGTGTTGACCGCGCGGCAGGGCGCCGTGGATCCGGGGCAGCTGGCCAACGGCATCTGGCAGGCGCTGATCACCACTGCCGCGGGACTGTCCGTGGCGATCATCGCCTTCGTCGGCTACCGCTACCTGCTCTCCCGCAGCGCGCGCCACACCCTGGTCATGGAGGAGGCGGCGACACGGCTCGTCGACATCCTGGCACCGCCGACAGGGACCGGCGACGGGGCCGGCGCATGAACTTCCGCAAGGACCGCAGCCGGCGCAACATCGGCGCCCTCGAGGTCACACCGCTGGTGGACGTCGTCTTCCTGCTGCTGATCTTCTTTCTGCTGACGGCGACCTACGTGAAGAACCCCAACCTCGACATCAACCTGCCCAAGGCCTCGCTCAGCCAGACCGTGAACGACAAGCGCGACGTCACCGTGGCCATCAAGTCCGACGGCGAGCTTCGCTACGACAACGCCGAGATATCCATCGAGAACCTCGAGGGCATCCTGCGCGCCCAGTTCGCCGAGAACCAGGACGCGGTGGTCGTGATTCGTGCCGACGAGGGGACCCGCCACGGCCGGGTGGTCGAGGTGATGGACCTCGCCAAGCGGGTCGGTTACGCGCGGCTCGCCATTGCGGTCCAGGCCCGTTCCGGCGACGGGACCTAGATGAACCGCCGCCGCACACGGGCGCCCTTCGGCGGGCCACTGTCGGCTGTCGCACTCGCGATCCTGTCGCTGCTGGCCGCGGGTCGGGTGGACGCAGGCGGCTTCGGCGCCTATCTGAAGCCAACCTTCGGCTATGACTGGATGACCCTCAAGTCCCTGGAGGTCGAGCAGGGCTTCCTCTCTCCGCCCCTGGATCCCGAGACCGGCGATATCGACGAGGAGGCCGCCGAGGAGCTGGCCCTGAGCAGCGCCCGGCGCCCGGTGGGACGCAAGTCCTTCTACGAGGGCGGCGGCGTCTCCACCGGGGTCGCCGCCGGGTTCAGGTTCTCGTCCCTGAGGCTCGGCGCCGAGTACGCCTGGTCGCCCGTCCAGATGGACGGCTACTCCAAGCGCTACCGCTACGATCCCGAGAAGCTGCGGGCCCGGGGTCGGCGCTTCCTCGACGAAGGGACGATCACTGTCCAGCGGGTCCTGTGCGTGCTGGAGTACGGGCTGCCCTTCGGCCCGGTCGAGATCATGGCCCGCACCCGCGTAGGCGGCGTGTTTCTCGATGAGGGACCGCTGATCATGGGCAACAGCGTGGGCCGGGGCGCGGGCTTCGCCGGCGACCTGGGCCTCGGCTGCGAGCTGGCGATCCTCAGCTGGCTCGGGATCGCGGTGCACGGGTTCTACGGCTTCGTCTCCTTCAGCGGGAAGTACGACGGTGCCTTCGGCAGCCTCGGCGGCATCGACGGCGGCCTGGTCGTGCACCTGTGAGCGGGAGCAGGCGATGACGGACGAAAGGACGGAACATGCCGATCAATCGCGCGAACATCGCAATCCCGGCCCTGGCCCTGGCGGTGCTGCCGCTTGCGTCTTGTGACGATGGCGGCGGCAATCCCGACGCCGGCGACACGGACACAGGCACGGGAACGGACACGGGCACCGGCACCGACACGGGCCAGGAGTGCACCGAGACCGCAGCCGGCGAGTTCCCGGACGGCGCCGTGGAGATCGCCTGGGAGGAGTCGGGTGGCGACGCGTGCATCGCCGACTTCGACTGGAACCCGATCGAGGGTTCCCAGGGCACCTACACCCTCGGCGAGACCGCGCCGATGTGGGAGAATGTCCGCTTCGACCTGCCGGCCCCGGCAACGGTGTACGGCGCCCGGGTCCAGTGGGGCAGTCTTGCAGGCGAGGGCGTGCGGCCCGTGTCCCTGGGCCTGTACGACGACTTCGGCTCCAACGGCTTCGACTTCTGGCAGTGGGAGGCCACGCGGCAGGGCGACCGCTGCCTGACCCCCGGGGACGCGGGGCAGTGGGTGGACTACGTGTTCGATGAGCCCGTCGAGGTCCCGCTGCCCGGGCTGATCCACGTGGCCCACCTCTGGACCGGCCCCGACGACCCGCTGCTCGTGTTCGACTCGCAGAGCGACAACGACTGCACCCCCTACGACGGCTGCCACTCGGCCTTCAACTGGCCCGAGGCCGAGCCCTCCCAGTACAACGGACTGACCCTGCTCTTTCCTTATGACTACGCGGTGCGGCTGGTCGTCGAGCTTCACGACACGATCCCGCCCGAGGACAAGTGGTTCCACGTGGACGAGGCCCTCACGGCCTCGGGCCGCGTGGCCTGGGGCGACTTCGACGCCGACGGCGACGACGATCTCATGACCAACGGCCCGACGCTGTACAGAAACGACGGCGACGGCACGTTCACCGACATCACCGCGGCGGCCGGCCTGACGGGCCTCGTCGGCTCGGCGGGCGGCGGGGTCTGGGGCGACTTCGACAACGACGGCTGCCTCGACTACTTCGGCCAGGGGACAGGGCAGACCGCTCCGGACGTGCTGCTTCGGAACCTCTGCGACGGCACGTTCGCGGACGTCACGCTGGCCTCGGGCATCTGGGACGCCCCGACGGACGTTGACTGCGTGGCCGAGCTGGAGGAGGAGCACGCCCCCACCGAGGGCGCGGCCTGGGTCGACATCGACAGCGACGGGTTCCTCGACCTCTACATGGCCGAGTACGAATGCGGCGGCCTGTACATCGACTACATCGATCGGTTCTGGCACAACGAGGGCGACGGCACCTTCAGCGACTGGACCGTGGGCCACGGGTTCCTCTTCGGCACGGCTCGGGCCGGCCGCGGGGTGAGCCCGGCCGACTACGACCGCGACGGCGACGTGGACGTCTTCGTCAGCAACTACCGGCTCGACGCCAACTTCCTCTTCATCAACGATGGCGACGGCATGGTCACCGAGTGGGGCGAGTTCGCCGGGCTCGCCGGCGAGAACGTGAACGGCTCCTTCGGGCACACCATCGGCTCGGCCTGGGCCGACTTCGACGGGGACGGCGACTTCGACATCGTGCAGGCCAACCTGGCCCATCCGCGGTTCTACGCCTTCAGCGACAAGACCATGGTGCTGGTGAACGACGGCTCGGGAAACTTCACCGACACCGCCGCGGCCGCGGGGATCTGGTACCGCGAGACCCATTCGAACCCCACGGTGGCCGACATCGACAACGACGGCGACGTCGACCTGTTCATCACCTGCGTCTATGACGGGCGGTTCTCCGAGCTGTACCTGAACAACGGCGCCGGAAGCTTCGAGCAGGTCAACTACGAGTCCGGCGCGGTCGTGCACAACGGCTGGGGCTCCGCGGCCGGCGACTACGACAACGACGGCGACGTGGATCTGGTGGCCTACGACCTCTTCCGCAACGACACCGCGGCCGAGGGCAACCACTGGCTCCAGGTGCGCGCGCTGGGCGGCGCCAGCGACGCGGGGACGGTCAACGCCGCGGGCATCGGCGCGGTGGTGCGGGTTCCGGTCGGATCGAGGCAGCTGCTCGGCCACGCGCCCGGCGGCTCGGGCACGGGCTGCCAGGACAGCCTCGTGCTCCACTTCGGCCTCGCCGGCGCGACCTCGGTCGATTCGATCGAGGTGCTCTACCCCGGCGGCACCGTCGTCACCGTCGACGGGCCCGTGGCCGCGGACCAGCGGGTCTGGATCCGCGCCGACGGCTCCGTTGGCTACGGCTTCGCCCCGCCGTGGTGACGAGGAGACGGGGGAAGGCCGGGATGGGGTGCTATCTTTTCGAGTCGAACTGCCGCCGTGCCGCGGCGAACGAGCGGAAGTTGACGAGCATGTGCCACAGGGTGTGCCGATGCTGCCAGGTCCGGCGCATGGCCTTCCCCCGCCAATCGCGGTCCGTGTAGAACGACTTGACGAAGCGGTTGTAGGCCTGGTCCAGCTGGTCGCGGGACTCGAAATCCCTGGGAACGAAGACGAAATTGAGGCAGTTCATCCGCCGCCAGTCCTCGTCGAAAGAGCCGTGGTCGCGGATGTCGTCCCAGCAGGGGGCGCCGGGGAAGGGCGTGAACTTGGACATGTTCATGTCGTCGAGGCCCAGCGACAGCACGAAGGCCGCGGTGCGCTCGACCGTGGTCGGGGTCTCGCCCGGCAGGCCCATCATGAACAGCCCCTTGGCGCGCATACCGGCGGCCTGGATCCGCCGCACCGTATCCCGCACCTGGTCCAGGGTCACACTGGCCTTGTGCCGTTCGAGCAGCCCGGGATCGCCGGACTCGATGCCGATGCTGATCATCAGGCAACCCGCGTCCCGAAGCAGCGCCAGCAGGTCGTCGTCCGCGTGGCCCGCGTGCACGGCGCAGTTGAACCGAAGGCCCAGGGGCTCGCGGGCGAGCCGCGTGCACAGGGCCTCGATCCGGGCGCGGTTGGTGGTGAACAGGTCGTCGTAGACGTTGACGTGCCGCACGCCGAAGCGGGCGCGAAGGAAGCGCAGGTGATCGTAGATGTAGTCCGGCGAATTGTAACGGAAGCCCCGCTTGAACACCGAGCGGTCGCAGTACGAACACTGGTAGACGCAGCCGCGGCTTGTGATCATCGTGGCGCCGGGAACGCCGATGTAGCTGAACGGCGGCAGGTGGTAGCGCTTCGGGAACCCGACGAGCTTTCCATAGGCCGGGAACGGGAGCTCGTCCAGATCCGGCAGGTGCTCCCGCGGGGGGTTCGCCACCACCGACTCCCCGTCGCGCCAGACCAGGCCGGCGATGGTGGCGAGATCCCGGCCTTCCGCCAGCTCGGCCAGGGTCCGCTCGCCCTCGCCGACGGTCAGGAAGTCGATAGCCGGGAAGCGGTGGAGCAGCTCCGCCCTCATCGCCGAGACGTGCACGCCGCCGAAGACCGTGCCGACCGCGGGCCGCTCCTCCTTGATCAGCGCGGCCATGTCGCAGGCGTCCAGGAACGCCGAGGTCGTCGTCGAGAAGCCAACGAGGTCGGGCTCGAGGGCGAGGATCGCCCTGGCGTTGGCCACGGGGCCGGTGGGCGCGAACGGGCCGAGGCAATCGTGGACGTGGACCTCGTGGGACATCCCATCGAGGAAGGCCGCCATGGACAGGATGCCGACGGGGGCCATGCGGTTGGCCGCGGTGGTCACGTCGGGCCGGCCCGGGATCCAGTTCGACCCCGCGGGGTGGACGAGCACGATGCGCATCGAGGCGGGTATAGCCCCCGCCGGCCCGCCTGTCACGCGCTCGTCAGAACAACCGGGTCGAGTCGAGCAGGATCGTCACCGGGCCGTCGTTCACGGACTCGACCTGCATCATCGCGCCGAACACGCCGCGGGCCACGGGCACGCCCAGGGCCGCGAGCCGCGCGGCGAACGCCTCGTACAGGGCCTCGGCCACCGCCGGCTCCATCGCGCCATCGAAGGACGGCCGCTTGCCCCGGCGCACGTCCCCGTGCAGGGTGAACTGGCTGATCACCAGGGCCTCGCCCCCGGCCTCGAGCACCGAGCGGTTCATCGAGTGCGCCTCGTCCGGGAAGATGCGCAGGCCCGCGACCTTGGCCGCCAGGTACTCGACGTCGGCCTCGCCGTCGCCCTTGCCCACGCCCAGGTAGACCAGCAGGCCGCGGCCGATGCGCCCGACCTCCGCGCCGGCCACGGAGACGCTGGCCCGATCGACCCGCTGCACCACCGCGCGCATCGGCGGCTTCAGGTCCGGGGCAGGCGCAGGGCCGCGCCCAGGTCCTTGATGATGGCGAAGTAGTTGGACCGGTCGTAGGGCTCGTTCAGGATGTGGAAGTCCCGGCGGCTCAGGCCCACGCAGCCGAAGCAGTAGTTGCACTCGGACAGGTCGCGGCACAGGACGAGGAACGCCGAGCTCGTGCACGACTGGCACTCCACGCTGTTGGCCAGGTGGTGGCAGGACACGCACGAGGAGCAGTGGGTCAGGTTGGTCGAGCTCTTGCAGTCCTTGCAGTACCCGCAGCGATAGCAGCGCTCGCACCGCTCGCAGAATACGCATGAAGCGCAGCGCTCGCAGTCGACGGCGTGGTGGCTCGCCGTGTTGGCCGCCTCGGCGGCGAACTCCCGCTCGATCTCGCCGAGGCGCTTCTTGAACTGCTTGAGGTCCATCTCGGTCCGCTGTCCTAGCTGCCGATCAGCGACGCCAGGTACTGGAAGTTGACCATCTGCGCCAGCTGGGTCGCCGGCTGTTCGCTGCCTGTGTTCTCGACCTTGACGGTGACCATCAGCCGGTTGCCCACGATCACCACGACATCGGCCTTGTTGTTCGTCTTGTGAAAGGTCTGCAGCCCGGGGTAGGCGCCGAAGTTGAGGCGCGAGGCCCGCTGCTCGTTGGAATCGACGGTCGGCATCATCGCGAAGCCCATCCCGGCCATGCCCGCGGCCATGGCGTTGTCCAGGATCTCGACTTCCGCCTGCATCGCGCCCTGGGCGAGCTTGCAGCGAGCCGTGGAGGCGCCGATGCCCATCATTGACGCGGTCTCGCCCTCGGCCTGGCCCTGGAGCACCCACCCGGGGGCGGCCAGTGGCAGGGCCTTGGCCAGCTCGGCCCAGGGCACGAGGGCCGCGGCCGGGGCGCCCGGCGTGGCGACCTGTCCGCCCGCGGGCGGCTGGCCGCCCATCTGGCCCATGGCCTGGCCCAGGGCCGCGAGCCCGGCCATCGGGTTCTGCGGCTGGACGGGCTGCCCCGGCGGCACCGGCTGCTGCGGCATGGGTTGCGGGACCCCCGGCATCGCCTGGTTCGGCACCGGCACCTGCTGCTGCGGGTAGCCCTGGGGCATGGCCTGGGGGTAGCCCTGGGGGTAGCCCTGGAGGTACGGATTCTGCGGCTCGGACTTGCAGCCGAAGGCGCAAAGGGCGACCGCGACGGCCAGGATAGAAGCGCTGCGAAGGATCGACATCTCGTTGCTCCTTGAGTGTAAAGAGAGGCGTCAATCTACCATCGCCCCGGTCTCCGGTAAAGGGGCAGGCCGTGCCGGCAGGGTTGATCCGCGATCCGATGATGCGAGGCTGTTCCGGCTCGGCGATCCGTTCGACGAGCGATCTTCCCGGGGTCCGGCCGAGGAGCGGCGAGGCCACGGCCTTTCCGCCGCGCGCGGTTCGGTTCCCGGGCTATGCTGGCGGCCGGGGGTGAGGGCCCCGGTTCAGCCGACCGCCAGTGTCGCCTCGTCGCCTGCGAGCGCCGTCTCCAGAGTCAGCATGATCGCCCTGAAGAGCGAGCGCCAGCTCGGCGGTTCCATGTCCGTCCCGTCCTCGGCCTTGCGCCGCAGGCGGCGCCGCCGAAGCATCTGCACGAGGTTGTACGCCATCGCCCGCAGCAGGCTCAGGCCGAGCACGGCGTCGCCCTTCGTGCACCAGATTCCCGAATCCTCGCGCCACTGCACGTCCAGCGAGTTGAAGCAGTCGTTCTCGATTCCCCAGTGGCCGCGCACAAGAGCGAGGATCTGCGCCGGTTTGAAGTAGTTCCACAGCGCCGAAGTGATGAAGTACCGGTCCTCCCGCGCGACCTCTCCGCCGGGGCGCTTGGTCTCCTGGCGGACGAGCCAGGTCTGGCGCAGGTGCGTCCACTTCCCCACGCTGTTCTCGATGCCCGCCATTTCTACCGTCCGCCACAGCCGCCGCCGGATGAGATTCCCCTCGCGCCGCTCCCACGGCGACTCGACCTCTGGAGCCTCGTTGTCGGCCAGCGGTTCCAGCAGCCGCTGCGCCTCTTCGTGCAGCTCCGGCTGGTTGCCCTTCAGCCCGAAGAGGTACGTGTAGCCCAGGCGGTTCACGTGGTCCGCGTTCGCCAGTGAGGTGAGCCCGGCGTCGCTGTCGATCACCTCGAACATCCCGCTGCGGCCGTAGGCCCGGTGCAGGCCATCGACCATCTCGCAGAAGGCAGTCGCCTCCCCTGTGCCCGGGGGCAGCGCCTGCTGGCCGATGATCGGCCGCGCCTCCGCCGACGTCAGCACCGCCCGCAGCACGGGCACGAGGAAGTACCCCTCGCCCTTCGCGCTCCCGGGCCGATGCCACTTCTCGTTGTCCCGCGACCGCGCGTGCCCCGCACCATCGGCGTCGTGACCGAGCGTCGCCAGGTTCTTGCCGTCCACGGTCGCCACGCCGCACGGCAGGCCCGCCGGCCCGAGCATCTTGGCCCGGAAATCCTCGCGCACCTGCCGCACGAGCTTGCCGGTCAGGTACTCGGGGTCCAGCCGCCGAGACTCCGTGTCCAGCGTCGTGTCCGAGATCGGCGCCGGCACCAGGGACCGGAACGAGAGCCGCAGGTCCCGCGTCATCTCCTCCACGTCCCGCAGCGTCCGCTTGTTGGCCACGAGCCCGAGCAGCAAACCGTTCAGGATGTGCTTCCGCTCATGCTCCACCTTTCCTTCCTGCCGGCCGTCCGGCGCGTCGGAGAAGTCGAAACCGGGCTTGCGACTTCTCCTCTTGATTGCCGCCTCGATTCTCGCTTGAATCATGACAACTCCTGTCGGGGCCCTCACCCCGTCCATTGGGTTAG
>CAYZAI010000168.1:0-10131 GCA_964476305.1 uncultured Myxococcales bacterium | reverse complement strand
CGCCGCCACAACTCAGCGACTTGGCTGGCTCTTCAAACCGGTCGGTGCTCTAGGCACTCGCTCGGACCTCGATCTCCCTGCGAATGACCGTGCGGACGGCGCGGGACGCGCCGATCTCCTCGATGTGCAGCTCCGCCGCCTCCCGCAGGTTGTCGAGGCACTCCTGCTCGGTCTCCCCCTGGGTGTAGATGTCCAGTTCGGGGCAGTAGACCGAGAACCCACCCGCCTCTTCCGGTATCAGCTCGGCCGTCAAGCGGATTGTTTCCATGAACGCACCTCGCTCGCTTTCTCCTCCGGGCACTCTAGCACACCCGATCCACCCCTGCCAGGAAGCTCATGGCCCGGAGCAGACCTCGACGGGCGATTTCTGGAAGGCCGTGCCATTGCCGAGCTGCCCGGCTCCGTTGGAGCCCCAGCACTCGATCCCGCCGGTATCCAGCAACGCGCAGGTGTGCGCGCCACCGGCGGCAAGCGCCTGGACCGCGGACGAGAGTCCGGTCACGGCCACGGGCGCGGTCGAGCCGCTCGTCGTGCCATCCCCGAGTTGGCCCCCTCCGTTGTTCCCCCAGCATTCGGCCCCGCCTGATTCCACGAGGGCGCAGGTATGATAGCTGCCGGCCGAGACGACCTGCGCGCTCCCGTCCAGGCCGGCGACTTCCACCGGTGTGCTCGAGTCGTTCGCGGTTCCGTCTCCGAGCTGTCCGGCTTCGTTGTATCCCCAGCACTCGATCCCCCCTGATGCCATGAGGGCGCACGTATGATAGCCGCCGGCCGAGAGGGCCTGCGCGCTTCCGCTCAAGCCGGCGACCTCCACCGGTGTGCTCGAGTCGATCAGAGTCCCGTTCCCGAGCTGGCCGTATTCGTTCTCGCCCCAGCACCTCACCCCGCCGGAATCCATGAGCGCACAGGTGTGCAGGTAACCCGCGGCAACGGCTTGTACTCCCGAGGAGAGGCCCGTGACCCCAGTCGGTACGGCGTTTCCCCCTCCCCAGCACTCGACCCCGCCGGTATCCAGCAGCGCGCAGGTGCGCGACAAACCGAGAGCGAGGGACTCCACGCCCGAGGAGAGACCGACCACATCCACCGGCGTAGCGGAGTTGTCGGATGTCCCATCCCCGAGTTGTGCGGACCCGTTGTATCCCCAGCACATGGCCCCGCCGTCTTCCAGCACTGCGCAGGTGTGCCAGTAGCCGGCCGCGACCAACCCCGCGCCCGAGGAGAGATCGCTGACACCGACGGGGATGTCCCTGGAGGACAGCGACCCGTCGCCGAGCTGGCCGTAGGGGTTGTACCCCCAGCATTCGATCCCTCCGCTGTCCATCAGCGCGCAGGTATGGGTCGAGTTGGAGGAAATGCCCTGCGCACCGGAGTCCATGTCGACGACCCCCATCGGCTGGGTTTCGATGGCCATGGTTCCATTGCCCAGTTGGCCGATTCCATTGGCTCCCCAACATTCCACACCGCCGGTGTCCAACAGAGCGCAGGTGTGGGTCTTCCCGGTGGCGACGGCCGTCGCCTGGGACGACAGTCCCTCGACGTCCACCGGCGTGCTGGCATCGGTGGCAGTCCCGTCCCCGAGCTGACCGAACTGGTTGTCTCCCCAGCACGACGCCGCGCCTGATTCCAGCACCGCGCAGGTGGCGTAGGCGCCGGCCGAGATGCCCTGCGCACCCGACGGCAATCCCGAGACGTCCACCGGCGCGAGCGCGTCGCTCGTGGTCCCATCCCCGAGCTGTCCCCGGTCGTTCATCCCCCAGCACCTGACCCCACCCGAATCCAGCAGGGCACAGGTGTGCATGAACCCGTTCGCGATGGCCGTCGCCCCTGATGAGAGACCCGTCACCTCGACTGGCGCGTTCGCGCTGTTCGTGGTCCCGTTGCCGAGCTGGCCATTCAAGTTGACGCCCCAGCATCTCACGGCGCCGGAATCGAGCAGGGCGCAGGTATGGAGCCCGCCCGCAGCGATTGCCTGTACGCCCGAGGAGAGGCCGACCACCGCCACCGGCGCCGAAGTACCGCCAGTGCTCCCGCTGCCGAGCTGCCCCACGGTGTTGCTCCCCCAGCACTGGACCCCGCCGGTATCCAGCAGGGCGCAGCTATGATTCATACCAACCGCGATCGCCCGGGCATCCGACGAGAGCCCCACGACCTCCACCGGCGTCGTCGAGTCTTCTTCGGTCCCATCGCCGAGTTGCCCATCCTCGTTGCCACCCCAGCACACGACCTCCCCGGACTCGACAACGGCGCAGGTGTGGGAGAACCCGGCGATGACCTCGACCACGCCCTGGGACAAGCCGGTGACCGGCGAAGGAGTGATCCTGTCCTTGGTCGTCCCGTTCCCGAGCTGGCCGTACCAGTTGAATCCCCAGCACCTGACCTCTCCGGATTCGAGCACGGCGCACGAGTGGGAATGGCCCACGGAGAGCCGAACCACGCCTGTCAGCGGTCCGTCGCAGGACTCCTCGATGCCCGTGCCAGTGTCCGAACCCGTGTCCGTGTCCGTGTCCGCGTCCGCGTCGGAATCGGCGTCGCTGTCGCCGTCCGTATCGGAATCGGAGTCACCGTCCGAGTCCGCATCGGTGTCGCCATCCGTGTCCGTGTCGGTATCGGAATCGGTGTCGCCATCCGAGTCCGTATCCGCATCGGTATCGGAATCGGTATCGACATCCGTGCCGGCATCGGCGCCGGCGTCCACGGTGCCGTCACCGTCACATCCAGCTGCCTTCAGCAAAAAGCAGATCGACAGCAGCGTTTGCCTCGTCATGGAGCCCTCCCGATCTCTGGCCCGAAACACGTCGCAGGCAAATGGATGGTACCACAAGAACACCGGGACTGGTCGGGAGCAGTGGTCAGCGTCGGAGATGCACTACGGAAGGGGTGTCAAACCGCGGGGGCCGGCTAGCGGCGGCGGCGGACGACGAAGAGGGCGGCGAGGCCGGCGAGCAGCAGGGCGAGCCCGGCCGGAGCGTGACCGCTGTCGCCGCCGGCGGCGACGCACTGCATCTCGCAGGATCCGTGGGCCTCGCAGGAGTTGCCTTCGCAGCTGGCGTCCCCCTCGGCCGTTATCTCGATATCGGGCATGTGGGACTCGATGTAGGCGATGGCGTCCTCGACGTCACCCTTGTCGATGAACTCGCCGTTGCACTCGAACACGCCGTCCGCATCACAGCCGCCCTGGCAGTCGATGGACATGTCCTGGCTGCACTCGACGTAGACATCGACATCGCAGAAATGACAGTCGATGTTGGCCTCGGCCGTGCACTCGCCCTCGCACGAGGCCTCGCAGGACCCCGAGCATTCGATCTCGGCGGGCTCGCCCTCGCAGCCGAACTCGCACTCTCCCTCGCAGAAGGCCGAGCACTCGCCCTGGCAGGCGGCCACGTCGTCGTGGGCCTCGCACTCGGCCTCGCAGTTGGCCCCGCACTCGCCCTGGCAGTAGCCCTCGCACGAGAACGAGCCGGGATCGATCTCGCACTCGGCCTCGCAACTCGCCTGGCAATCCAGCGAGCAGTCCACGTCGATCTCGAACTCGTCGCACTGGGGCGCGCACTCGACATCCATCTCGCCCTCGCAGGCCAGGTGGTACTCGAAGTCCTCGCAGGCGGCCTCGCACTCCACGCCGGCGTACCAGGTGCACTCGGCCGAGAGCGAGACCTCGTTCTCGCCGTCCTCGTTCTCGACCACGCAGCCCGAAAGCGCCAGCACGGGAAGCGCGACCGCGAGCAGCAACATCATCTTCTTCATGGTTTCTTTCCTTTTCAACGGCCGGCACTCCTGGGTGACGGCTCCATGAACGATGGACGTCGAGAACGCCGCTGGAATTCAGCATACGCCGGTGTGCCCCGCCCGGGCAAGGATCCATGACGGGTTGTCGCGAATACTCGGGAATCACTCGGGAACGGCGTCCTCGGTCTCGCAGCCGAACTGGATGTAGACCTTGGAGCCGACATTGCCCTGGATCCATTCGCAGGTCTGTGGGCAGAGGATGATCCACTCCGGGTTTTCCGGATCGTCGTAGTACCAGCCGTGGGACACCTCGGCGCACTCCTCGGGCCCGTCCACATGGCCGACGATCGTGCTGTTGTCCTGACCGTCGATGTACTCGACGTTGACCTTTTCCTTGTCGAAGGTCTGCTCCTCGGGAGGCGGCGGGATCTCGTACTCGCAGCTCAGCTGCGCGTTCTCGATGACCGACGTGGCCACCGCGGCGAAGACCGGATCGAAATCCTGGAGGCACAGATCCCCGGACTCCCCGCCGGTCTGCTCCACGAGCTGCTTGTAGGGCACGCCTTCGCCGTTCGGCGCGGCATACTCGCAGCAGGCGTGGGGCGGATCCATGAGGCAGGCGGCCTCCTTGCTGTAGTACGAGAAGACGCCGTGGAAGAAGAACCCGGCGAACCCCGCGTCGACGGCGAGCAGTTCGGTGGTGAACTGCTCCGCGGTCCATTCGTCGGTGTCGTCCGAAACAACGACGATGTGCTTCGTGGTCCCCGGGCGCAGGACCTGCTGGTACTCGGGGTACTGCTCGACGATCCATTCCAGCGCCTTGACGCTCGGCACGCGGATGCTGACGTGGGTGTAGAGCGGCGGGTTGTCGTCGTCCGTCACGCCGCCGTCGGTCTCCTCCTGGCACCCGTCGGCCGCGCCCAGGGGCGGGTCGATGCAGATGCCGTAGAAGGTGTTGTCACCGCCTCCGGAATTGCCGCAGTCCCCGGGCAGGCACGAGATCACAACGATGTGGGCGTCGATGCCGGCGTCCACGATCTGCTGGGAGAAGGCGTTCATGTTGACCCGCACCTCCTCGATCTCGTCCTCGAGGCTCGGGGAGTTGTCGATGGCGAAGATGATGTCCACCGGGCCCATGCCGGGGTGGGCTTCCTCGGCCACGGAGGCGCACTCGTCGAAGGTGTCGGAATCCGTGTCGCCGTCCCCGTCTCCGTCCCCGTCCGTGTCGCTGTCGCCGTCCACGTCGCCGTCCGAACCCCCGTCGGGATCGTCCGAGCTCCCGCTGCCGCAGCCCCACGCGAAGAGCATCGCCGCCAGCACTGCCGGCACCCCCCCAAGAAAGAGTCTCGATTTCTCGATTCGCATCGTCCGCTCCTTTCTCTGCCCCCCGGCTGCCGGTGACCGGCCGGAATCACGGGCTCTCCATCATTGGTCGCCAAGTTTCTTTTCTACCGCATTTCTTCCGAGTCTCCTGCATTCCGAGTGGGTTGAATGGGATTGGATGAGCGCAACGAGGGCGTAGGCCGGTCGCGAGGACCGGAGGCGAGGATCGGCGAGCCTTTCGATGGGGCTCGCTTTCGCCGGAGGTCCCACAGCCGGGGCACGGGCGGTCGTCGACCGGCCGAGGGGCCGTCGTCTGCGCGGTTGCTCGTGCGAGTCGGGCGTTGTCTACCAGGTGCACCAGGGTCCTGGCAGCGGCGGGTCGAGGACCACGCCGCCGCAGCAGAGGAAGAGCATGCCGATCAGAGCGGCGGCGCTGTGGAAGCCGAAGGCCCGGCGAGCGATCATCCGCAGCTTGTTGTTGAAGCCCTCGGTGAGTCCGTTGGTGAGCCTGGTCCTGACGTAGGCGAGGATGCGGTCCTTGTATCTGCGCACGGTTCGGGCGGCCCGGACGAAGGGCGCGAGCTGGGAGCGCGAAGCCCAGCCGAGCCAGCGGTCGAGTTCGACGCGGGCTTGATCGACCTCGCTCTCTTCGAAGACGCCGGCGAGGGCCTCCTTGAGCAGGTAGGCGCGGTAGAGCGGCGCGTTGTGCTTCTGGATCGCGCTGAGCTTGTCCCAGTCCCTGGGCGTGAGGTCCCACTGTTTCTTGAGCAGCGCGAAGCGCGACCGTTTGATCGCATCGGCAGCGTCCGGGTCGTCGAGGCTGCGGAGGCGCCAGGAGAGGTCGCGGCGCACCTCCTCGAGGGCGTCGGAGGCGAGCTTGAGCACGTGAAAGAAGTCGAAGACGGTCTGCGCGCGGGGCGCCTTGGCCTCGATGGCCTTGATGAAAGCCGCGGACATGTCGATGGTGACGGTCTCGATGCTTTCCGTCCGCTCCTCCCCGAGTTCGTCGAAGAAGGAACCGAGGGTGTCGGAGCCCTTTCCCTCCGCAGCCCAGACGATGCGCCGACGGTCGTGATCGACGACCGTGGTGATGTAGTGGTGCCGCTTGCGGTAGCTGAATTCGTCGGCGCCGATGCGCACGAGGCCGTCGAGCCGGTTCGGGTCGAGGCGCTCGGCGACGACGCGGGCGACGATGCTGCCGACGGTGCGCCACGCGATGCCCATGATCCGCGCGGCCTCGGTCTTGTTGGTGATCTGCGCGAGGTAGGCGGTCAGCTCCTCGAACGGCCTGGTGAAGCGGCTGCCCGGCCGCGCCCAGGGCACCAGCTCGACGCGGACCCCGCAGCGCGCGCAGTCCACCCTGCGGGGGGCGTACTCGAGGATCATCCGCTTCGCGCCGACGGCGTAGTGGACCCAGCGAACGGGTCGTTCGCGGTGGTCGTAGCCCGGGCAGGTTCTTCCGCACTTCGAGCAGCGTGGCCTTCGCCACGTCGGCGTGACCTCGAAGACGGCCAGCGCCCCCTCGAGGCGGACGTCGATGACGAAAAGACTGGCGATCCCGATCAATGCTCTGGCAAGCTTGGTATCGTGCACGGTTTCTCCTCGGCGTCTGTGGGTTTTGGCGAACACCAGAACGCCAGGAAAACCGTGCGCTTTTCAATATGCGGAGGGCTGAATGCCAGGAACTCAGGCGTGGAGCGGGTCAGGCGGCCGCGAGCCGGGGTCGGCTACCCACTCGCGATGCAGGAGAGCCTTTCTTCCGACCACGACAATCACCAGGTCTCGGTGGGGCCGGAGGTCGTGTTGTCCAGGCAGTAGCCTTCGGGATCGATCTCGCCGGTCTGGGGATCGCGGCAGGCCATTCCGAGCTGCAAGAGGCTGTTGTCGGCGTAGTAGGTCGCGCACTCCGCCGGGGTCATCTGGTCCTCGCCGCTGCCGCACTTGGCCCCGATATCGGCGCTGACCGCGGTGCAGAAGGGCAGGGGCGCCACGGCGTACATCGTCGCGTTGCCCTCGGCGTAGATCGGGTAGGCGAACTGGTGCATGTCGTAGCAGTCGTAGTCGCCGTCCGCGTCGAGCACGTCGCCTTCCCAGGTGCCCTGCCGGCAGCGGAAAGCCGCCTGCTCGTGGGCCGGATCGCAGCGGCGATAGCACATGCCGCCGAAGGAATAGCCCGCGTGGCAGGTGCCGAGCATGCCGCAGCCGTAGTGGGCGTTGATCGCCGGGTCCGGGGAGCCGGATTCGTTGGTCGCCGAAGTGTTGGCCGCCTTGCAGCCCAGCCTCACGCAGGTGCCGTTGGCGTAGATCGTCTTGCCGTAGGCGTCGGTGTCGGGCAGGAAGCACAGGCTGTTGTCCGGGCAGTCCCACGATGACGTGCAGGGATCGCCGATCTCGGACCCCGCGAGGCCGATCCACGAGCAGAGGCCGCTCACGGTGTTGCAGGTGGCCTCGAACACGCACATGCCGTCGGTCGAGCAGTACTCGCCGTTCCCGGTGAGGCAGTCGGTGTCCCCCGTGCACTCGGGACCCGAGTCGACGACGCAGTCCTCGTCGTCCTGGCATTTCGGCAGCAGGCAGGTGGCGAACTGGGCCTCGAAGGACCAGGCCTGCGGGTCGCACGCGATGTAGTCGGCCTTGCAGGGGGTGCCCGTGGACACGGGCACGCATTTCTCGACGCACAGGCCGAAGCCCTCGTCGTCGTCGGCCGTGTCCGCGGTCAGGTGCGAGATGTCCATGCACACCACGCCGTCCATGTTGCAGCCGTCCACGGGCACATCGTAGGTCGCGAAGGTGCACCGCCGCGTGCAGATCCCGCCCGGCGCGCCCTCCCAGGCGTAGCAGAACGCGTCGTCGTCGGCGGCAATCTGGGTGCAGTAGGCGTCGCCCTGGTCGCCCTCCTCGCAGGGCATGCCGACCCAGTCCGCGATGGGATCGGCATCGGTGTCCGCGTCCGAGTCGCCGTCCGCGTCGGCATCGGCATCGCCGTCCGCGTCCCCATCGACGTCGCCGTCCGAGGACGGCCCGTCGTCGTCCTCGCTTGCCGGGTCGCCGATGTGATGGCAGCTCGCCGCGACGACGACCGCCAGGGCCGCCAGCCATGCGTTTCCGAAAAGCGCTCTCATCGCCCACCCCCTTCCGCGGTCGGGCTCACCACTCGCAGCAGACACCAAAGTCGCAGGAATACTCCCCGTGCGGAGTGCCGAACCAGTCGCAGAGGAAGTCCACGACACAGTTGTACGGGCAGGGCTCGGGCATCCACTCGACGAAGCAGCAGATCCCGCCGTTCGCGGACGAGTCGCAGGAGAACTCGGGCATCGGGATGCCGCCGACCATCATGCACTCGTCGAAGTCGTCGAAGCACTCGTACGGGCACGGCTCGATCCAGGGCAGCTCGCAGCACACGCCGGCCGGATCGCAGGCGTAGTCGCCATGGGGGATCCCGCCGATCTGCGAGCAGGCGCCGGGCTCCACGCAGTCGAACGGGCATTCGGGCAGCGGGTCGGGCAGGTCGCAGCACACGCCGAACGCGCAGAGGTACCCGGACAGCACGCTCCCGCCGCCGGCGGTGCACTGCTGGGGCCCGAGGCACTGGGCCGGGCAATCCGGGGGCGGATCCTCGATTGCGCAGCAGACCCCCATCTCGCAGAAGTGCTCCCAGTCGATCTCGCCTCCCGCGCCCAGGCAGGCCTGCTGGCCCAGGCACTCGTAAGGACAAGGCTCGGGCTGGACCTCGATGAAGCAGCACACGCCCTGGCCGTCCGCGGTGTCGCAGGAGTACTCGGGCATGGGGAAGCCCCCGGACATGAAGCACTCGTCCTCGTTGTCGTAGCACTCGTAGGGGCACTCCTCCGGGTCCGGCAGGTCGCAGCAGATCCCGGCGGGCTCGCAGGCGTAGTCGACGTGAGGGACACCTCCCATCTGCGTACACGTGCCGGGCTCCACGCAGTCGAACGGGCACTCGGGCAGCGGGTCGGGCAGGTCGCAGCACACGCCGAACGCGCAGAGGTACCCGGACAGCACGCTCCCGCCGCCGGCGGTGCACTGCTGGGGCCCGAGGCACTGGGCCGGGCAATCCGGGGGCGGATCCTCGATTGCGCAGCAGACCCCCATCTCGCAGAAGTGCTCCCAGTCGATCTCGCCTCCCGCGCCCAGGCAGGCCTGCTGGCCCAGGCACTCGTAAGGACAAGGCTCGGGCTCCCCGAACAGGCAGCAGGCCAGCTCCCCGTCGCCGCAGTCGTATTCCTCGAGCACGATGCCGCCGACAGCCCAGCACTCCTCGTACCACAGGCAGTCATAGGGGCAGTCGGCATCGCCGTCGCCGTCCGCGTCGGCATCCGCGTCCGCGTCGGCGTCCACATCGCCGTCGGCATCGCCATCGGCATCGCCGTCCGCATCCCCATCCGCATCGCCGTCCGCATCCCCATCCGCATCGCCGTCCGCGTCGCTGTCGATATCGCTATCGCCATCGATGTCGCTGTCTCCGTCGGCGTCGCCGTCCGAACCTCCATCGACCATGTTCGGTGGCTCCGCGTGGCCGCAACCGACCACGCCGGTCGCGAGAACCGCCGCGATCGCCAGCATCTTCAACGTTTCCATTTCAAGCCTCCACCCCGCGCCGGGGGAAATGCCGTGTCCTGCGAGGATCAGGGGATCATGCTACCGCCCTCGCAAAGAAGCCACAAGCATCGGCTGTTCACGGTTGACTTTCGCAACAGATGTTCAGTAGACTCTAATCCCGTGTTGTTCACGGGCCAATCTTCCGATTTCCCGGCTTTCCCAAAGAGCTTTCACAGGCGACGCGGGGCTCGTTTTTCGAGGCACCCCGGCGCCGCGCAGAGGACACCAACGAGATGAACGGCATCGGCGACAAACCCACCAAGATGATCTTCGTGACCGGCGGCGTGGTGTCCTCCATCGGCAAGGGCCTGGCCGCGGCCTCGCTGGGCGCCCTGCTCGAGAACCGGGGCCTGAAGATCACGTTGATGAAGCTCGACCCCTACATCAACGTGGATCCCGGCACCATGAGCCCGTTCCAGCACGGCGAGGTCTTCGTCACCGACGACGGCGCCGAGACCGACCTCG
>CAYZAI010000167.1:0-10134 GCA_964476305.1 uncultured Myxococcales bacterium | reverse complement strand
CCCCAGACTATCATTCTGCTTCCGGTCCAGACTGCCGTATGCCCACCTCGCCCTTGCGGGCAGTTCGTTCCGGTGGAGGTCGTTTGCCAGGTATTTGTCGTCGGATTGTATCTCCCGCCGGTGTTCGTACCTAGCCCAGGCCCCCCCCCAGACGATCATCTGGCCATCAGCCCAGACTGCCGTATGATCGTTCCTCGCGCTCGGGCAATTCGAGCCCGTCGACGTCGCCGTCCACGAGCCGGCCCCGGGGTCCGGGTCCCCCGGCAGGTACCGCGCCCCGGTGTTCGTCCCCGAGTCCCCGCCACCCCACACGATCATTTCCGTGCCGGTCCACACGGTCGTGAACCAACGATCCACCGTCGGGGCAGCACCGCCAGATGGGATACCTCCACAGGTATCAGTAAAGGGATTATAGAATCCGTTGTTCGCCCATTTCAGTTCGTATTCCCCCGTCCAAACGATTCCCGGCCGATCCCCGTTGTTGCACCCGGTCGTCGACTCCCAGGTATCCGCAACGGGATCGTACATGCTCATGTACGTCTCGTGGTCGGGTATCCCGCCCTGGACCAGCATCTTCCCGTACTCCGGCATCCACACCGCGTCGTGGTGTACCGTGCCCATCGGCTCGGGCCCGTCCAGCGACAGCGGGAACCACGTCCACGTGCACCCCGGATCCGTGTCCGCGTCGGTGTCGGTGTCCGAGTCCGTGTCCGTGTCCGTATCCGTGTCCGTGTCTGAGTCGGAGTCGGCATCCGAGGCCGTGTCGTCGTCGCTGGACTCGATGTCACCGCAGGACACTGTCGCGACGAGCGCGGCCGCCATGACTATCCAGAGTGCTGTCTTCATCTTCGTCACCCCCTTCGGTGGGCCGATTGTAGCACGGGCGGCCGGAGGGCGGCGAAACCCCTGCAATTCGCATCCTTGTTCCCGGCCGCGGACATGCTACCATGGTTTCCGATGACGACCCGTGTCAGCTCGGACGATTCGCGCCTCCGGTCGCTGGGACTGGATCGGGAGTTCTGGACAGCCTTGCGCGGCGCCTGCGACCCGCCGCCACTGGCCCTGGTGCTCTTCGGATCCTTCGCCCGTGGCGAGGAGGCCGACGGCTCGGACATCGACCTGCTCGTCGTCTTCGCTTCGGGCACGGCGATCACGCGACGCTTCTACCGCCGTTTCGACGGGATTGTGGACGAGGCCCGGTTCGACCGGCGGATCAGCCTGCACCTCGTCGCGCTGCCCGAGGGGCCGGATGAGTGCGGCAGCCTCTGGCTCGAGGTAGCGACCGACGGCGTGGTCCTGTTCGAAGAGGAACCGGACGTTTCCCGTCTGTTGCACACCATCGGCGAGTCGGTGGCCAGTGGCGATGTCCGCCGGGCGCTGGTCCATGGGCATCCCTACTGGGTGCGGGAAGGAAGGGCCGGGTGAGGAACAACGAACTCGTACGCGACTACCTGGATCGCGCCGCGGCGCGGCTCAAGGCGATCGATCTGCTCGCGGCCGAAGGCAGCCACGCCGATGTCGTACGGGAGTCCCAGGAGGTCGTGGAACTGGCGCTCAAGGCGCTGCTGCGGGCGGCCGGCATCGAGGTGCCGCGTATTCACGACGTCAGCCCGTTGCTCGTTGAGCACTCCGAGCGTCTGCCAGAGGCGGTCCGGCCGCACGTGGCGGAGTTGGCGCGCATCTCGAGGAGCCTGCGGCGGGATCGCGAGCTGGCGTTCTACGGCAGCGAGGATCTCACGCCGTCAGGGTTCTACACCACCGAGGACGGCGACGAGGCCCGGCGGGCGGCCGGGTTCGTCGTCCGTGTCGTTCGTTCTGCCTGCCTGCCTGTCTGAACAGTCCCCCGAAACCCCATGCCCCGAAACCCCATGGGAAACCCACGGAAGTGGTGGTAGAAAACCCGCGGACCAACTGCGCGAGGAGCCCCGCCATGCCGATGACCGAGATCGAGAGCCGTTGCGTCAGCGCGATCCGCTTCCTGTCGGTGGACGCCATCCAGAAGGCGAAGAGCGGCCACCCCGGGCTGCCCATGGGCGCCGCGCCTTCGGCCTTCGCCCTGTGGGACCGCTTCCTGAAAATCGACCCGGCCGCGCCGTCGTGGTTCGATCGCGACCGCTTCGTGCTCTCGGCTGGCCACGGGAGCATGCTGCTCTACTCGCTTCTGCACCTCGCGGGCTTCGAGGGCGTGACCGTGGACGACCTGCGCGCCTTCCGCCAGCTGGGCTCGCGCACGCCCGGCCACCCAGAGAACCACGTCACCGCCGGCGTCGAGGTCACCACCGGCCCCCTGGGCCAGGGCTTCGCCAACGCCGTGGGCCTGGCCGTCGCCGAGGCCCACCTGGCCGCGCGTTTCAACCGGCCCGGGCACGGGATCGTGGACCACTTCACCTACGTGCTGATGGGCGACGGCTGCATGATGGAGGGCGTCACTTCCGAGGCGGCGTCCCTGGCGGGACATCTGGGGCTGGGCAAGCTGATCGCCCTGTACGACGACAACGGCATCACCATCGACGGCTCGACCGGCATCGCCTTCACCGAGGACGTGGCCGCGCGCTTCGCCGCGTACGGCTGGCACGTGCAGAAGGTGGAAGGCGGCGACCGGGACGTGGACGCCATCGCCGCGGCGATCGCCGCGGCTCGGGCCGAGACCGCGCGCCCGTCGCTGGTCGTGGTGCGCACCACCATCGGCTTCGGCGCGCCGACCAAGGCCGGCAGCGCCGACACCCACGGCTCGCCCCTGGGCGACGAGGAGATCGCGGGCGCCCGGAAGGCCCTCGGCTGGGCCCACGCCCCGTTCGAGATCCCGGCGGACGTGTACGACCGGATGCGCGCCATCGGCTCCCGCGGCGCCGCTGCCCGGGCGGACTGGGAGGGGCGACTCGCCCGCTACCGCACGGCGTTCCCAGCGGAGGCCGCCACCTTCGAGGCGCTGCTGGCGAAGGAGCTGCCCGCTGGCTGGGACGCGGCCCTGCCGTCGTTCGCGCCCGGCGATGCGGCCGACGCGACCCGCAACCACTCGGGCCGCTGCCTGAACGCCCTGGCCGCCGCGGTGCCGCTGATCGGCGGCTCGGCGGACCTGGCACCGTCCAACAAGACACTGATGAAGGGCTCGCCGGACTTCCAGAAGGAGACGCGGGAGGGCCGCAACCTCAGGTTCGGGGTGCGCGAGCACGCCATGGGCGCCGTCTGCAACGGCCTGGCCCTGCACGGCTCGGGGCTCAAGCCCTACTGCGCCACGTTCCTGGTCTTCGCCGACTACATGCGGGCCTCGATCCGCATGGCCGCGCTCTCGGGGGCGGACGTGCTGTTCGTGATGAGCCACGACTCGGTGGCCGTGGGCGAGGACGGGCCGACCCACCAGCCCGTGGAGCACCTCGCCAGCCTGCGGGCCATCCCCGGCCTCGTCGTGATCCGCCCGGCGGACGGCAACGAGACCTCGGGCGCCTATCGCGCGGCCGTGCCCGACCGCGAGCGGCCGTACGTGCTCGCCCTCTCGCGCCAGAACGCCCAGAACCTGCCGGGCACAGACGCCGCGGCCGTGGTCCGGGGCGCGTACGTCGTCGGTGGCGGCGAGGGGACGCCGGACCTGATCCTGATCGGCACCGGCACCGAACTGGGACTGTGCGTGGCCGCGGCCGAGGAGTTGCGAAAGGACGCAACCCGCGTGCGCGTCGTCTCGATGCCGTCATGGGAGCTGTTCGCCGAGCAGGACGCCGCGTATCGCGAGTCCGTGCTGCCCGCGAAGGTCACGCGCCGGCTGGCCGTCGAGGCTGGCTCGTCGATGGGCTGGGAGCACTGGACGACCTCCGCAGGCGCGACGATCTCCATCGACCGCTTCGGCCTCTCCGCCCCCGGCGGGCAGTGCCTCGAGCACCTGGGCTTCACCGTGGCGAACGTCGTCGCCACCGCCCGCCGCCTGCTGGGCTGAGCGCCGCCGGCCGCGCTATTGGTTCTAGCCCCGCGCCGGGGGCTCGGCGACGATGCTGTTGCGCTCGAGATCGTCGAGCTCGGCGAAGAGCGCCTCGCACTCGGGGCGCCCGCGGAAGTGGTCGATGAGGAAGCCGGCCGCCTCCTCGAGGGCGGCGCGTTGGCTGTCCCGCTCCTGGGCCTTGGCAATCAGCCGCCGCCGGCCGGACTCGAGATCGCTCTCGATCACCGAGGCGTGGCTGTCGAGCTGCTCGCGGTACTCGATGAGCTGGTGATCGATGCGCTCGCAATCCTCCTGCCACTTGCGGATCTTGGACTCGACCTTGGTCACGGCCTCGGCCCGGGCCTGGCGCCTGGCTGCAGCGGAGCCGGCCGCCTCGTAGGCCTGTCTCAGGTCGTCGTTCATCTCGTCGCGGCCCTTGTCGACGTTGCTGATGATGGCACGGGCCTTGGCCAGATCGCCGCTGGCCCTCACATAGTCGTCCCGCAGCCGGGTCAGCTCGACCGTGGCCGCCGCGATCTCGCGCTTCAGGCGCGACTCCTCCCGGGACAGGTCCTCGATCCGGCGGCCGAGCTGGGCTGCGAAGTCCTTGCCCCGGCGCCTGAGGTCGTCGGTGCGGGTGGCCTCGGCCTGGACCTCTCCGTCGATGCGAGTGGACGCCGCGGCCAGCCGCCAGATGCTCTCGATGGACTTCATCGCCCGCGGCGGGCCGCCCCCCCCGGGGTAGGCCGTGGCCACCATCCGGCCGAAGACGGTGGCCCGAAGCGCCCAGGTCGCGACCTCGCTCAGCCCCGCGTTGAGCATCATGGGCAATCCCCCCCTCGGATCGCCCTCGCGGACCTCCCAGTTCGAGACCGGCTGCACGCGGCGCTGGAGGGTCTTCAGATCCTCGAGCAGATGGTGGGCGTCGCGGTAGCGCTCGTCCAGCTTCTTGTGAATCAGGGTCTCGATGATCCGTGCGGCCCGCGGGTCGAGATCAGGTTCGAATTCGAGGGGCGACGGGGGCTCGACGTGCTTGTGGGCCTCGATGAAGCCGTCGCGATCATTGGCCGAGAAGGGCAGCCGCCCGGTCATCATCTCGAAGAAGATGATGCCCAGGGAATAGAGATCGGAGACCGGCGTGGCGTCCTCGCCCCGGGCCTGCTCGGGCGACATGTACTCGGGAGTGCCGAACACGGCGCCCTTGGCGGCGAGGCGGCCGTCGTGGGCCAGCCGTGCCAGGCCGAAGTCCAGCAGCTTGACGTAGTTGCGGCGGCCGTTCCGGTTGAGAAGGAAGATGTTGTCGGGCTTGATGTCGCGGTGGACCACTCCGAGATCGTGGGCGCGGGCCAGGGCCGCGGTGACCTGCTCGAGAATGTCGAGGGCCACCGAGAGATCCATGCGGCCGCGGGCGATGTGCACGGAAAGACCCTCGCCCACCAGCAGCTCCATCACGAGGTAGGCCAGCCCGTCCTCGGTCTCGCCGAAGTCGTTGATGTCGACGATGTTGGCGTGGTTGATGCGGTTGACCGCCCGCGCCTCTCGCAGGAACCAGGCGCGGAAGTGCTCCTCGCCCCGACGCTCGGGCTGGAGGATCTTGATCGCCACAACCCGGTCGATCAGCAGGTGCCGGGCCCGGTAGACCGCACCCATCCCCCCCACACCCAGCCTCGATTCGAGGCGATATCGATCGGCAATGACGCGGCCAAGCAATCGGTCTTTCATCGGTGCCTGCATCCCGGCCGCCTAGGCGCGGGGTCGCTCCATTCAGAGGTTGTCCAGGAGGAACTGGGCCAGCAGCTCGCGATCGTCTCCGGCCTCGCCTGCGGCGCCGGTCCGGGTCGACACGGCGCCGGTGATGTCGTCGCCCTTGCTCACGCCGTCGATATCGACCAGCGGCTCCCCGGTATAACCGGGGACGACCTTGTAGGCCGAGTCGCCGACCAGCACCGAGTCCATGTAGTGTTCGGCGTGCATCTCTTCGAGGATCGCCATCTCCTTGACCCGCCCGACGAGGCCGTGGGCGTCGGCACCGTCGCCCACGTCGGTCTGGAACAACACGGCCTGGCGCAGGTTGAAGCGCTGCTTCTCTTTCGTCAGGGACAGCATGTCGCCCTCGATCACGGCCTTCTCGTCGAGCACCCACTCGTCGAGCAGCTCCTGAGGCCAGAACAAACGGTTGACTCCCATGGCTCGCTCCAGCGTCGGCGGGACCAAGTTCCGCCCTCGTGACCGGTGCCCTCGCCGCGCGGCACGTGCGACCTGCGGTCGCGAGTCTGCAGGATGTTACAGACGAGGCACGGGAGAGTCAAACGAGGAGATGGGACCCCGTCCTCATTTTTCTTTCGGCCGCGCGGGCTTTCGGACTAGAATCCCGGCGCCATGGCCGAGAGGCAAATAGCCGCGGACCCCGCCGAGATCGCCTACCGGGCGGGTGACTACCGCGCGGCTCGACGCCTGTCCAGGCGGGCCGCCCGGGACGGTTCACTGCCCGAGGCCGAGCGGGAGCGGGCGCGGCGCATCCTGCGCGCCACGGGTATCGATCCCTGGGCGGCCGGCGCCTTCCTGCTCACGGCCGGGGTCATCGCCTATCTGGTCGTCAGGTACGTGATTTGAACCGCCTCGAGCGGATCTTCTCGGTCCGCGGACCCCTGGCCGCCAGGCTGGAGCGCTACCGGCGCCGCGGGACGCAGGTGGACCTGGCCCGCGCGGTGGATGCGGTGATCGAAGGGGGCGGCGTGCTGCTGGCCGAGGCTGGCACGGGCACGGGCAAGACCCTGGCCTACCTGGTACCGGCTGTCCTTTCGGGGTTCAAGGTCGTGGTGTCCACGGGCACCCGCAACCTGCAGGAACAGATCTTCTTCAAGGACATCGCCCTGGTCGAGGAGGCTCTGGGCGAGCGGATCGAGGCCGTCTGCCTCAAGGGGCAGGAGAACTACCTCTGCCGGCGCAAGGCCGACGCGTTCCTCTCGTCCCCGCGTTGCCTGGCCTACCCGGCGGACAAGGTGGCCGCCTTTCTCGAATGGTCGCAAAACACCGCAACCGGCGACCGGATGGAGCTCGCCGCCATCGGCGACGAGGATCCCCTGTGGCGCGAGGTGTGCTCGACGCGGGATACGCGCCTCGGCTCGGCCTGCCCGTTCCACGAGGAGTGCCACGTCACTGCCGCCCGCCGGGCAGCGGCCGAGGCCCGCCTGGTCGTGGTCAACCACCACCTCTACTTCGCCGATCGGGCCGTGCGCCGGTCCGGTGGCGAGATCCTGCCCCTGCACGACGTGCTCGTCCTCGACGAGGCCCACCTGGTGGAGGACGTGGCCACCGAGTTCTTCAGCGTCCGGGTCGGCTCCGGCCGCGTCGAGCGGTTGCTCGAGGACACGGCGCGCCTCCTCGGAGGTGTCCCGCCCGGGGACGATCCGGCCGCGGCCTCCCGGGAGCGCAACCTGGCTGCCGCCCGTGCCCTGTCCTCGTCCGTGTTCGCCTCCCTGGCCGGGCCCGTGGGCCGCCGGACTTTCGATCCCCTGGAGGCCGGCGTCGCGGAGGATCCCGCCCGCCTGCGGCTGGACGCCGCCCTCGAGGCGGTGGAGCAGTCCTTGCGCGTGCTGGAAGGGCGCAGCCCGGAGATCGACCACATGGCCGGACGCTACGCCGGGCTGCGGGACGATCTGGCCGTGGTCCTGGATCGGCCGGCGCCCGGCCACGTCCACTGGGTCGAGACCGGGAAGCGCTCGGTCATCGCCGGAGCCTCTCCCATCGACGTCTCCGAGGCGATCCGCACCGAGGTGTTCTTCGCCGTGCCGTCGGTGGTCCTCACCAGCGCCACGCTCTCCGCCGGCGGCGACTTCTCGTACCTGCGCGCCCGCCTCGGCATCGACTTCGAGGTGACCGAGCTGTCGCTCCCGGCGCCCTTCGACTACCAGGCACAGGCCTGCCTGTACCTGCCGGCCCACCTCTGCGACCCACGCGAGGACGCCTTCGCCGGGCTCGCCGCCCGCGAAGCGGCCGGGCTGATCGCGGTGACCGGCGGCGGCGCGCTGGTGCTGTGCACGTCCACCCGCAACATGGCCGCGATCCACACGCTGCTGGAGGGAATGATCGACGCCCCGCTGCTCGTCCAGGGTTCGGCCCCCAAGTCGCTGCTGCTCGAGCGCTTCCGGCGGAGCGGCTCCGCCGTGCTGGTGGCCACCGCCAGCTTCTGGCAGGGTGTCGACGTCCCCGGGGACGCCCTTCGGCTCGTGATCATCGACAAGCTCCCGTTCGCCTCGCCGGCCGAGCCCATAGTCGCGGCGCGCATCGAGCACCTGCGGGCCCGGGGCGCGGACCCCTTCCGCGGCTACCAGCTTCCCCAGGCGGCCCTGGCGCTGAAGCAGGGCTTCGGACGGCTGATCCGCACGAGCGAAGACCGGGGCGTCGTCGCGGTCCTCGACCGCCGCCTCGGTGCCGCGTCCTACCGGCGCGTCTTCCTCGACTCGCTGCCCCCATGCCCGGTGTTCGACCGGCTCGAGCAGGTCGTCAGCTGGTGGTCCGAGACTCGGCCGGGTCCTGTTCCAGGAATCGCCGGACCGCCAAGCTGAAGAGGTCGGGCATCTCGATGGGCAGTGAGTGGGTTCCGCCGCGGACGAGCAGCAGCTCGGCCCCGGGGATGCTCTCGGCCAGCTGGCGCGAGCGCTCGGGGGGAGTGAAGCGATCCTCCTCGCCGGCCACGACCAGGGTCGGCGCGCGGATCTCTC
Source organism: uncultured Myxococcales bacterium (assembly GCA_964476305.1). GTDB lineage: Bacteria > Myxococcota_A > Polyangia > JAAYKL01 > JAAYKL01 > CAYZAI01. The sequence goes on along the minus strand of CAYZAI010000167.1, from coordinate 1,500 downwards.
CCAGGTATCCCGTGGCGTCGTGGCGCCCGGCGGCGGCCGCCATGCGCAGGGCCACCCTGAAATCCACGCGCGAAAGGCGCCCGAGGTAATCGGCCAGGTCCGCGTTGCGGATCAGGCGGGGGTTGACCTCGCGTGTGAGCAGCGCGAGCCTGAGGCTCGCCCCGAATGGCAGCCGCCGCCAGATTTCGTTGACCTGCCGCGGGAGGAAGCGCGTCGCCGCGTCGAGCAAGGGCAGCGCGTAGCCGAGCATCGAGCTCTGGTGGAAGGTCTCGATCAAACGGCCCGGCGAGCCGCAGACCAGCACCAGGGCTCGCACCCGCTCCGGGTGGCGCCGCCAGAGCTCGAGGGAGACCTGGACGCCGAGGCTGTGGCCCACGGCCACCACGTCCGGCGCTCCGGTGTGGTCCAGCACGGTGGCCGCGTCGTCCGCGAGCCGCTCCGGCGAGAGGTCGTCGAACGGCGAAGGCTCCCCGGAGCGGCCGTGCCCGGGGTAGTTCCAATGGATGCAGCGGAAATCCTCGCGGAGGGCCGGGATCAGGTACTTCCAGATGTGCCCCTCGCACAGGAGCCCGTCCGAGAAGAGCAGCGCCGGGCCGGTGCCCGTTCCGATCGATTCGTGGAACAGCCTGCACCCCGTTCGGGACAGGACGAAGCGCTCCGGTTCCGGGGGTGGCGGGAAGGTCACGGTTCGTGGTCGCGGCGTGGAGGCCTACTTGTCGGTCTCGCCCTCGTCTTCATCGTTGACCGAGGGGTACTGCATGATCTCGCGGCGCGATATCTTCCAGGCCTTCTGAACGATCCACGAGAGCGAACGGTCCTGGCGATTGGCCTCGGCGGTTATCTCGGAGAGCATGTCCTCGGGGAAGTAGAGGCTCTGCTTGCGCTTGTCGCTCTTGTTCATGTCTCGTCTCCCGTGTTCGGGGTCCGGTTCCTCTGTAGGATTCTTTCCTACAAAAAGCACTTTATCCGACACTGCCCCTGCCGTCAACGATCTTGTCCCTGTTTGTCGTCCGGATCCCGTCTAGAAATGGTAGCGAAGAGCGACGTTGTAGTAGAAGCCCAGGTGAAGCTCCCAGCCGTTGTATTCCACGCGGTCGTACTCCCAGTCGAACTCGTCGGGGCTGCCGTCGTCGTCGTGGCCGAACGGCGCCTTCTGGGACCACTTGGTGTTGTAGAAGAAGGCCAGGCCAGCCTCGCCGGCGATGCCGAAGCCGCCGCGGAAGACGTACTCGCCGCCCAGACCGAGGTACCACCACAACCCGTCGAGCATCTCCTCGGTGTCGTCGTTGACGTCCGCCGCCCGCCGGTTCCAGAGCTTGTTGAAGTCGTACTCGGCCGCCGCGATGTCGTCCTCGTCGAGATCGCCGTCGCCGTTGATGTCGCCCTCGGTCACCAGGAAGGCGTCCTCCGCGCCGGAGTACTTCCACTTGATGTCCGTGCCGAGGGCCGCGCCGCGCCAGCCGAAGCCCAGCTCGAGGTAGAGCTCGGGTCGCTCGGCCT
>CAYZAI010000166.1:0-10143 GCA_964476305.1 uncultured Myxococcales bacterium | reverse complement strand
GCCGACACCGACTCGGACACTGACTCGGACACCGACACGGACACCGACTCGGACACCGACACCGGCACGGACACGAACACCGAAACTTCGTCCGGAGATTGAACGGCGACGCCCGGCTCGCTAGCGCCCGCCGAGGGGTCCGCGCCTCTCCCGCCAGAGGAAGACCGCCGCCAGGACCGAGCCGGGGATGAGGATCGCGGCCTGGAAACGGCCCGCGGCCAGGCCGGTCCAGCCCAGCAAGGGCGGCACCAGGCAGGCGAGGACCGAGGCCCCGAATGCACCTGTCCGCACCGCGCTGCCCAGGCAGGCCGGAGCCAGCAGCACCAGGAACACGCCGTAGTAGCCGAGGAAACGCGTCGAGAGCAACATCACCACGGGCGCCAGGGCGGCGGACTGCCAGGGGGAGAGCCTGCGGGCCGCGGCGGCCCAAACTGCGATGGCGAAAAGGAGCAGGACCGCGGACACTGCAACCTCGGCGGCGCCGGCCGGGGCGATAGGGAGGAGGCCCGCCGCCAGCACCGGCAATCCCAGGTGGTTGCCCTTGGGTGCGCCCTGCAGCGTGGCGATGTTGGCCGCGAAGTCGGTGAAGGCGCCGGGGCCGAGGATCGCCGCGCTCGCCACGCCAAGGAACAAAAGCACCAGGGCCGCACCGGCGGTGAAACGCAGGAGGTCTCGGCGGGCATCCGGGTCCCGATGGCGGCGGAGCCAGGCGAGGCCTGGCCCGACCAGCAGCAGCGCCGGGAACAGCTTGAGGGACACCGCGACTCCGACGGCCGCCCCTGCAGCGGCGGGCCTGGCCCGACCGAGCAGCGCCAGACCGGCGGCCGCGAAGAGCAGCCACAGGTGCCGTCCGAAGCACCCGCCGATCCAGAGCCACCCCCAGGCCTCTCCCGCACCGAGCACAAGCGCCCCGAGCGCCGCGGCCTCCAGACCGAACCCCCACCAGAGCAGCGCCACGGCCGCAATGGCGCAGGCCGCGTCAAAGAGCACCAGCACAATCACCTGCCGCGCCATGGCCCGGCCCTCCCCACCGGGGCCGCTCGCGGTGGTGGCCCGTGCCGCGGCGGCCATCCCCCCACCGATCAGCGTGAAGGATGGGGAGCCGTTGTATCCGTGGTCGCGGGTGACGATGCGCCACATGCCGGGCTCGAAATGGCCGCGCAGGGCCCGCACGTCACTGCGAAAGTCCTCGAACCGCTGCGGCGCGAAGCGCTGAGGGCACGCCGCGATGCGCGACCCGAAGTCGGCGGCGGTCCCCTCCCGGTCGTTCGAGAGGTCACGAAGGGGCCGTCCGGGATCGAAGCCCGCCGGGTGCCCGTCGGCGCGGTCCGCGGCCACGAGGCAGTCGTACAACCCGTCGTAGCCGAGCTCGTCGAAGTAGCGCACGCCAAGCAGATAGTGGAGGCTGTCCCAGCGGTGGACCAGGCCCGGTCCATTGAAGGTGCCGAAGTTGGCCCAGGCCGCGAGCCCCCCCAGGAAAATCGTGGCGAAGACGAGCGTTCCTGCCCGCCGCCGGCGGTCCCCGATCACGGAGGCCCGAAACCACCACAGGGCACCGCCGGAACAGAGCGCGGTGGCGATCGCAGCGGACAGGTGAGCGCCGGTCAGCCAGCCGACGAGACCGAACGTGGCGGCCAGGGTGGCCAGCGCTGCCACCACTCCCGCGACAGCGGGCAGACGGCCACGGTGGGAGAGCCCTCCCAGCAGCAGGGACGCGAGCGCCAAGGCCCCCCAGGCGAGCTTGATCGCTGACAGAAGCGGAATCTGGCCCATTGCTCGCCGAGATTAGAACGGCGCGGCGCGAAAGTCACGCCGTCGAAAGGTCAGTGGGTCTGGGGGGGGGCGATCTCGACGTACTTGCGTCCCTGGCGGGTGACGAAGCTCACGTGACCCTCGACCAGGGCGAAGATTGTGTAGTCGCGGCCGCAGCCCGCGCCCCGGCCCGCGTGAAAGGTGGTCCCGCGCTGGCGGACGATGATGTTGCCCGGGACGACCAGCTCGCCGCCGAACTTCTTGACGCCCAGGTGCTTGCCGTCGGTGTCGCGGCCGTTCCTCGACGAACCCTGTCCCTTCTTGTGTGCCATGGATGGCTCCTGCCTACGCGTTGATTTTCGTGATGCGCAACGCGGTGAAGGGCTGCCGGTGCCCGTGCTTGCGGCGTTCGTTCTTGCGGCGCTTGAACTTGAAAACCACGATCTTGCGAGCGCGGCCCTGGGCCGTTATCTCGGCCTCGACCGTGGCCTTGGCCACCGTCGGGGTGCCGACCTTGGAATCGGCTCCGCCGCCGACCATCAGCACCCGATCGAAAACGATCTTGTCTCCCGTGGTGCCGGCGAGCTTCTCGACCCGCAGCTCCTGGCCCTCGGTGATCCGGTATTGTTTCCCGCCCGTGGCGATGACAGCGTACATGTGCGAGTCCTTCCGAAAATGTGGCCGCGCGGCTTCAACGCGCGAGTCGCTGTCCGGTCTTGTACCCTGGCCGGACAGGGCGGACATTCTACCCGCGAACTCGCCGCGATCAAGAACTTTTTTGGTGGCGGTAACCCAGCAGGTTGAGGGGTTCCGCCGAGCGGCCGAAAGAGACCAGATCCCCGAAACCCACCGGAAAGACCACGTGAGGGCCATCCACGTAGAGCCGGGCCGTCGTGCTGCGGGAGTGGATCTCGAGGACCCGCCCGGACGCCACGAAGCCGCTCACGATCTCGGGCGCGCTCGGCTGGTCCGCACCGCCCCAGGGGAACGGCTCGCGCACCACGAACTGCAGCCGCCGGGAGCCGGCGCGCATCACCCTCCCGCCGGCAGCCCGGATCGCGGCGGTGGAGCCCGCGGCCGTGGCGATCCAGATCCCGGAGGACATCTGCTGCTCGGCCCGCCCGTCCAGCCGGATCTCGTAGCGGGAGGTCGTGGCCGGGCACTCGTGACAGAACAGCACGTCGTTTAGGGCGCGGTTTGTCACCACGCGGCCATCCACCCGCACTTCCATCCGGTTCAGGCGCTGGATCGGCAGGCTGCCCTCCACGGCGCGCCCGAACAGCTCCCCGGCCTGCCCGGCCGCGCCCGCGGTGAGGTAGCCCACGGAGGTCCCCGGAGCGGAGTTGATGCCCAGCACGGGCGTGGGGCCGATGGCGTGGGAGGCATGGAGCACGGTGCCGTCTCCGCCCACGGTGACCACGAGGTCGAACTCGTCCGGCGCGATGCCGTCCATTTCGTGAACCCAGGTGGCGTCCACCGGCAGGCGCGTCAGCTCGCGACGGATGACCTCCATCGAAACGGCGTGGGCGTCATGGGCCTCCACGAGGGGCTTTACCAGGGGATGGTCCTTCTGTACGAGATCGGTGATGGCGTCGCGGGACTCCTCGCCGAGGAGCTCGGTGTAGGCGGAGCGCCGGTGGACGACCAGGATCCGTGGCCTCGACATCCGGTGAATCTAGCCAAAACGCCCACCGCGGGCAAGAAGGGGAGATCCTTGAGCCTGTCACCCGTCGAGATTGGACGCGTCTGCGGGGAGCTCGACCGCGCCCTGCGTGGGGCGATCGTGCGCAAGGCCCTGTCGCCGGCGGCGGCGGACCGTGTCGTCCTCGATCTCAGGCTCCCCGGCGAAAACGCGCTTCTTCAGATCGTCCTCTCCCCCTCATCCTGCCGCCTCGGCCGCATTCCCGCCTGCCCGGCTCTCGCGGCGTCGCCTCATCCTTTCGTCATGCTCCTCCGTCGAGAGGCGGTGGGACTTCGGGTCGCGGCCGTGGAGGCGGCGGACGGGGATCGGGCCGCGGTGTTCCGCTTCGACGCCCCCGAGCGCGCGGGAACCCTGGTGGCCGAGCTCACAGGTCGCCACGCCAACCTGTTCTGGCTCGACGCGGGCGGCCAGGTCCGCGGTTCGTTCCATCCGAACCGCTCGCGCCTGCGGGACCTGGCGCCGGGTAAACCCTATGCGCCGCTGTTGCCCAGGCCGGCCAGGGCAGATTCGGATCGCTTCGGCGCCAGCGACGACCTCGAGCGCGCTGTCGAGGAGCACTACGCGGCTGTCGAAGCCGCGGGGGAGCTGGCCCGACGTCGCGCGGAGCTCGGCCGTTCGCTGCGTGCGGCAGCCTCGCGGCTGGAGCGGCTGCTTTCGAACCTCGAGGGCGACAGGCTGCGGGTCTCGCAGGGCGAGCGGTTGCAGGGGCTGGCCCACGTGCTGCAGGCCAATCTGCGGCGGGTGCACTCCGGGATGTGCTCCCTTGCCGCCACGGACTTCGAGGGCCGGCCCGTGGAGATCCCGCTGGATCCGTCGCTGGGTCCCGCGGCCAACCTGAACCGGCTTTTCGAGCGGGCCGGGCGGCTTCGGCGAGCGGCGCCCCGGGTCGAGGAGCGGATCGCCGAGGCCCGCGAGAAGGCCGGGCGCGTGGCGGAGCTGTCGGATCGGCTACCGGAAGCGGAAGAGGCCGGCCTGGAGGAGATCGCCGGCGCCCTGTCCGGGATCCTGCCACGGGCCGGGAGTTCGCAGGCCGGAGGCGGGAAGCGGAGCGGGGAGCGGCTGCCTTACCGCGAGTATCTCTTGAGCGGCGGGCGGCCGGCCCGGGTGGGGCGCTCGGCGGCGGACAACGACCGGCTGACCCTGGACCACGCCCGGCCGGACGATCTCTGGCTCCACGCCCGCGGCATGGGCGGCAGCCACGTGGTGGTGCCCATGGGCCGGAGCGAGGAGCCCGGGCCGGACCTGCTGGTGGACGCGGCGCACCTGGCGGCGCACTTCTCGAAGGCTCGCGGAGGCGAGGACGTCGAGGTCACCTGGACGCGAAGGCGTTACGTCCAGAAACCCCGGGGCGCCCCGCCGGGCAGCGTGCGCCTCCTGCGCGAGAAGACGATCCTCGTGCGCCTCGAACCCGCGCGCCTGGCGCGGATCATGGCCCGCGAGCCGTTTGGAACCGGGCAGCCGGATCAGTAGTCGCCGCCTTGCGCCTGGCCGCCCTCGTCCTGGGACAGGTTGTCGAAGCGGGTGAAGCGGCTGGCGAAGCGCAGCTTGGCCAGCCCCGTGGGGCCGGAGCGCTGCTTGCCGACGATCACCTCGGCCACGTCCCTGTCCTCGGTGTCCTTGTTGTAGACCTCGTCGCGGTAGACGAAAAGGATCAGATCCGCGTCCTGCTCGATGGCCCCGGACTCGCGCAGATCAGACATCATCGGCCGCTTGTCCGGGCGGCTCTCGACACCTCGGTTCAGCTGGCTGAGGGCGATCACCGGGACGTCCATCTCCTTGGCCAGCCCCTTGAGCGAGCGCGAGATCTCGGAGATCTCCTGCTCGCGGTTGTCGCCGCGGCGCCCTGCGCCGGACCGCATCAGCTGCAGGTAGTCGACCACGACCAGCCCCAGGCCCTTCTCCGCCTGGAGCCGTCGGGACTTGGCACGGATCTCGAGGGGTGTCATGGGCGTCGAGTCGTCGAGGTAAAGGTCCGTGCGGTTGAGCATGTCCGCGGCCTGGATGAGGCGGGGCCAGTCGTCGGATTCCAGCCGGTTCGACCGCATCCGTGTGGCGTCCACCCGGCCGACGGACGCGAACAGCCTCCGGACGAGCTGGTCCTTCGACATTTCCAGGGAAAAAACGATAACCGGCTTGTGCACCTTGTAGGCCGCGTGGAACGCCATGTTGAGGGCCAGGGAGGTCTTGCCCATGGCCGGCCGGCCGGCGACGATGATCAGGTCCGAGCGCTGGAAGCCGGCGGTGAGCCGATCGAGGGCAGTGAACCCGCTGGACAGGCCCGTGATCTCCCCCTTGTGACCCCGGGCCGCGTCGAGCTCGTCGAAGGCCTTCTTGACCACCGGCGCCACGTGGGTGTAGCCGACGCCGACCCTCTGCTGGGCGGCCTTGAAAATCGAGGCCTCGGCGCTGTCCAGGAAGTCCCCGGTGTCGCCGAAATCGCCCAGGCCGTCCGCCACCACCTGCTGGGCGGCGTAGATCATCCGGCGCACCGCTGCCTTCTCGCGCACGATGCGCGCGTAGTGCTCCACGTTGGCCACGGTGGCGACGCGGTCGGTGAGCTCGTCCAGGGCCGCGGCCCCGCCGATCTTGTCGAGGTCGCCGCGGCGGGTCAGCTCGTTGCCCAGGGTGACGTGGTCCACGGGCAACCCGCGCTTGGACAGATCCTCGACGGCCGAGTAGACCCGTCGGTGGGCCTCGACGTAGAAGTCCTCGGGCCGGAGCACCTCCTGCACGACGAACAGCGCGTCGTTGTTGAGCAGGATGCCGCCGAGCACCGCGGCCTCGGCCTCCTGGCTGTAGGGAGGAACGCGCTCGGCGGGACCATCCTTCCGGTCCGCCGTGTTCCTGCCTGGCCTATCCATGGTTCCCGCCCCGTTCGCCGCGCCCGCCTCGGGAACGCGGCCGAATCACTGCTTGACCACCCAGACCTTCAACTCCGCGGACTCCCCTCCGTAGAGCCGGATCTGCACCGTGTACACGCCGAGAGCCTTGATCGGCTCGGCGATGGTAACCTTCCGGCGGTCCACGGTGACGCCCTCGGCGGACAGGGCCTCGGCGATCTCCTTGGCCGTGACCGAGCCGTAGAGCTTGTCGCTCTCACCGGCGGGCTTGGCCAGCGTGACGCTGAGCGCCGCGAGGCGTTCTTTGACCTCGGAGGCCTCGGCCTTGGCGGCGTCGATCTGGCGCTGGATCTGGCCGAGCTGGTGCTCGATCATCCTGATGTTGCGCGAGGTCGCCGGAGAGGCGAGGCCCTGCGGCACGAGGTAGTTGCGGGCGAAACCGGGCTTGACGTTGACGACCGCCCCGGGCTTGCCGAGGTGCGCCACCTCTTCTCGGAGTATGACCTTCATCCCGGCCTCCTACTTCGGCGCCATGAACGGCATCAGGGCGATGTTGCGCGCGCGCTTGATCGCCAGGCAAAGGGCCCGCTGGTGCTTGGCGCAGGTTCCGGAGATGCGACGCGGCACGATCTTGCCGCGCTCGGTGATGAAGTAGCGGATCGACTGGGCGTCCTTGTAATCGATTTTCTGGGTGGTGTCCGCGCAGAACTTGCAGACGCGCCTCCGCCGTCCACCGCCACCCCCGCGCCGCCGTCCGTCGTTCTCCCGTTCCTTTCTGGGCTCCTGCATGACCGCCTCCTACTCCTCGGCCTCGGCGCCGTCCTGGGCGCCTTCCCCGGCCTCGTCGGCCTTGTCATCGGCCGCTTCGTCCTTCGTGTCGCCGTGGTCCTCACCTGCGGCCTGCTCTTCGGCCACGCTAGCGGCTTCCGCCGGCCCGGGGTGGTCGTCCTCTTCGAATTGCGGAAGGAACGAGATGTCCTCTTCATTCACGGGTCGTGCCGCCGGATCGACGTCCTCGTCGATCTTTACGGTCAGGTACTTGAGGACCGGGTCGAGCATCCTGAGGTTGCGCTCGAGCTCGTGGACCATGTCCGAGTACCCGAGGTAGCGCAGGTAGACGTAAATCCCCTTGTCCTGCTTTCTGACGGGGTAGGCCAGCCGGCGGCGTCCCCAGTTCTCTGCCTTGAGCAGCTTGCCGCTCAGCCGTCCCATCACCTCGCGGCAGCGCCCGGCCACGCGGTCCATGACGTCGGTGCCGGCGTCCGGGTGGACGATGAAGATGGTTTCGTACTCGCGCGCCCGGTGTTCGGGCAGTTTCCGTTCCATGGCGTCTCCTCGCGGTTGGAAGCCCCGGAACCGGTCCGGAGCAAGGAGCACATGTTGTAACGCCGGGTTTCCTTCCGCACCGGCGAAGTCGGGTTGTTAGACCAAAGCCGATTCCCCGTCAAGCCCGGCCTCGCCGTTCCCATCCGGCCGACCTCGACCGACCCCGTGGCCGACCGCGTTGACGGTGGCGGTCGGATGCTGATATCTGGGACAGCCATTTTTCTGGGCACCGGAATGGCCGATGGGCTAGAATCGTTGTCGGTGGCGTGATGATGGAAAAGGCCTTCACCAAGTACTTCTGGGTTCTGAACCTAGTGACGCTGGCGCTGGTGGCTTACCTGTTGGCCGGCGGCACGAGCCAGATCGCCGCCGCATCGCTCTCCGATCTGCTGCCCGAAACCCGGGCGGGCATTCCCCAGACCGGCACGGCCCTGTCCGCGAGTCCCGCGAACCTGCGCGCCCGGGACGGCAGCGCGATCTTGAACCGGAACATCTTCGATTCCATCATCGGCCCGATCCGCCCCGGGGGCCTGGGCGACGAAGCCGACGACGGGGAGCCCCTCGTCCTGGCCGAGGGGGACCTGCCCATGGTTCCGTGCCCGGATGGCCGCTTCGCCCTGTTGGCCGCGGTGGCCTCGTCACAGGCGCCGGAGTGGTCCTTCGCCACGGTCTCTGTGGACAAGCAGACCAACTTCTATCGCGTCGGCGACCGCATCGGCGACCGCGAAGTCTCGGGCATCAGTTGGCGCTACCTGTTCCTGCGCGGCACTTCCGACGAGTGCTACGTGGACATGTTCGGTGATGCCAAGACCGAAAAACCGAGGCCCAAGACAGCGTCCATGGCCGTCGCCGACGACCTCGCCAAAGGCATACAGGTCGATGGGCCCAACGAGCGCACCGTGGATCGCGCCCTGGTGGACTCGGCCCTGGCCAACCCGGCCCAGTTTGCCCGCTCGGTGCGGGTCAGGCCCTACAAGAAGGACGGCGAGGTCACCGGTTTCAGGCTGCGCCGGATCAAAAAGGGCAGTCCCCTCGAGATGCTCGGCGCCCAGCAGGGCGACATCATCCACGCTGTGAACGGCGTGAGCCTGACGAGCGTCGACCAGGCCCTGGCCGCCTATCAGAACCTACGGGGCGATTCGAAGCTGAACTTCAGCATCACCCGCCAGGGCAAGCCCCAGACCCTGAACATCAACATCAAATAGGGTTCGCTGGGCCCGCTCGCCTTACTCTCGCAAGGGTTTCGGAAACTGGCGCCCCCGGCGGAACCCAAAACGAAACCCACGAAGCCCGATAGACCGCCAGATCGGGAGGTCCGAGCGGGTGGGAATCTGGACACCTGGACGGCGCCCGACTACCTCAACGCGGGTATTTGTTCCCGTGCGCAGGGCTCGATCCCGAAGAACCGCACCATCTGTCTCACGTGGCCGATCTGGATTGGTGGGTTGTGGCGGGCTCCGTGCCTGCCGCGCGGCAGATTCGGGAAGGTCCGACCATCGAAGAGCACGGCCCAGTTGTGAGGTCGCTCTTTCTTCTTCCAGCCGCGGGCGCACTGATCGAGCATCTTCCAGATTGCCGTCAAGGACACCGTGCCGATTGAGGTCATCTCGCTAGGCTGCTTCTTTGATTTCTTCGAGCTGGTTCAACTGCGGGTTGGCGTGCTTGATACCGGTCAGGGAGACGACTTCCCAACTGCATTTTTCCGAGTCGGCGTCGACCTTGGTGAGCCCTTCCAGTGAGGTTCCGTCCCTGCGAACGGAGGCGAGAGCCGTTTTCCACTCGTCGACGTGGGGCGCGTTCACCTCCGAGAAGAACCGCGTCACCTCGGCCTTGAACTCCTTGAACGTCTGCGCTTCCGCCGCGAGATCGTACAGCACCGACAGGTAGCTCCGCCGGAATTCGTTGAAAGCGCCGGCCCGGTCGACACCACCGCCGGCGATTCCGCCCGGCTGGACCCCGTACATCCACGCCTCCCCCCCCGTCGTGTCCAACAGGACACGGCCCTTCATGGCGACCCCGGCCACGAAACCCGATCCCGCGATCAGATCCCGGTACGAGAAGAAGAGCGGGAACTTTTTCAGCTCTGGCTTCACGGCAACACTTCCTTTGTTTCTCCCGACTGTACCTCTGCCGGCCCTTTTCCGCCAGCCCTCTCTACAGTCTAGTGCCTTTTCATTCAACGGCTATCTTCTACGGGCCGAGACCCGCTAACCACCGCGATTGACCCCGGCTTCCGATCTGGCGGATACTTCGAGGCGAGCCAGGACAGAAGCTCACTCCGGCCCCGAGATGGGCTCGGCGGATTCGCCACCCGCGACGGAGAGAGTCGATAGAGGGGCTCGAAGACAAAGCACCGCAGGCACCGCGTGGCCGTCACAGCGGGGGGTGGCCCCTCCCGTCTGAACGGATCGGGCGGCTGAGTTTGCGCCTGCGGTGCGCTCATGCCGCCCTTTTTCTTGGGCGACGGAAGGGGGAAACGATGAAGACCATCCTCGCTGGCTTGTCGCTTGCTGTAATTGTCGC
>CAYZAI010000165.1:5754-10169 GCA_964476305.1 uncultured Myxococcales bacterium | reverse complement strand
GCGATCTTGCGATCGATCCTCAGGTTCTCGATCACCCACTCCGGCGCCTGGACCACCACCCTCCCCCGGTCGTCGAAGCCCGCGCGCCCGGCGCGGCCCGAGATCTGGTGAAACTCCCGGGCCGACAGGATCGCGATCTTCTCGCCGTCGTACTTGTAGAGCTGGCGAATGACCGCGGTGCGGATCGGGATGTTGACGCCGACCCCGAGGGTGTCCGTGCCGCTGATGACCTTGATCAGCCCCTTCTGCGCCAGGCGCTCGACAATCCGGCGGTAGCGCGGCAGCAGCCCGGCGTGGTGCACGCCGATGCCGTGGCGCACGAAACGCTGGAACTCCTTGCCGTAGGGGCTCGGGAAGCGCTCGCCCTCCAATTCGGCGGCGATGGCCTGCTTTTCCTCCTTCGTCAGGACATTCACGCTCATCAGGTTCTGGGCCTGCTCCGGACACTCGCGCTGGGTGAAGCTGACCAGGTAGATCGGCGCCTGGTCCGATGCCAGCAGGGCCTCGATGGTCTCGTGGAGCGGCGTCTCGCGATAGTCGAAGTCGAGGGGCACCGGGCGCTGCCTGCCCTTGACCACGGCCACCTCCCGCCCGGTGAAGCGGTGCAGGCGGGCGGCGATGTCCGCGGTGTCACCGAGGGTCGCGGACATCAGCAGGAACATCGAACCCTTCAAGGCGATGAGCGGGATCTGCCAGGCCGTGCCGCGATCGCGGTCGCCGTAGTAGTGGAACTCGTCCATCACCACGTAGCCCGCCGGCGCCGCGTCCGAGCGCAGGGCCATGTTGGCCAGCACCTCCTGGGTGCAGCAGATGATGGGGGCATCGCGGTTGACCGCGCCGTCGCCGGTGAGCAGGCCGACGTTGCCCGCGCCGAAGGCCTCGCACAGGGCGAAGAACTTCTCGTTCACCAGGGCCTTGGTGGGGGCGGTGTAGAACGAGACGCGGCCCTCGGCCATGGCCTGGAAGTGCAGGGCCAGGGCCACCAGGGACTTGCCCGAGCCCGTGGGCGTGTCGAGGATCACGTGCTTCCAGTCCAGAAGGGCGAGGATCGCCTCCTCCTGGGCCGGGTAGAGATCGAGGCCGAGGTCGGCGATGTATCCGAGGAACGCGTCCAGCAGGCGCTCCGCCGTGGGCTCGCCGCCCTCCAGCTCCGCCAGCCTCCGCGCCAGCGGCGCGTTTTCGCCTTGTTTCTCTTCGGAGTCGCTCACGGCCCGGGATTCTCACACAAAGGGGATCGGCGCGACCAGCGTTTTCGGTGGCGCCGGGCCCGCCCCGCCTGGCCACCTGCTCGCACGGCGCTCAATCGTCCGGCGTCTCGAGCGGAGCGCAGGTCGAGGAGCCCGCGCCCACGGCCTCGAATCCGATGTCGGTCACGAACGACACCTCGCCGCCCGAGACCCGGTAGATCTGGCCGAAGTCGGTGTGGGACCAGAAGACGAATAGATCACCGCCCCAGAAAGCCAGTGCCGTGGCGCCGTTTCCAGACAGCATGTCGAGGTGGGCGATGGTCTCGGTCCCGCCCGTCTGCTTGTCGATGCGCTCGAGAGACTTTCCGTTCTCGTTGATGAGGAAGCCGAACAGCTCGCCTGCTCCGCTGCCCGCCAGATCGCCCCAGCTTTCGAGGGGCGCGATCGGGGTGATCTCCCAGGTCTCGTCGTCGAGCGCTGCCAGCCCGGTGGCGCCGGACCCACTCCAGCCGGGAACGACGTAGAGCGTCTCTCCTTCGGTATCCCCGTCGTCCGTCGCGTAGCCCATGCCGAACAGGGAGTATCCTTGCGGGTTGTCGCAATCGAACGCGGTGAGCCCGAGGCAATCGGCGGTGTAGATGTCCACCGCCCATATTCCCTCGCAACCTAGCGGTTCCTTCTCGTAGGTGTGTACGTACGCGATCCCGTCGCGCGTCACCGCCATCGAGAACGTGGACGCGTCCGTGGGGCAACCGACGTCGCCGACGAGCTCCAGCTCGGTGGTCTGGGGGTCGAAACCGTACAGGCGGCCGTCGTGGGAAACCGCGTAGATCCAGATCGCGCCGTCCTCGCAGCCGTCGGGAAACGACTCCGTGTCCGTATCGGCATCGGAATCGCCGTCCGCGTCCGTGTCCCCATCCGCCGAGCCGTCGTCGTCTCCGCCGTCAGGCTCGCCAAACCCCGCCATCCGCCAACACCCGCCAAGGGCCGCAAAAAGCAGGACGAGACGCGTCGTGCGAGGGAATGACATGGTTCCACCAGGCGGACCCGGCCAGCGTACCAACCGCGAGAGGAAGCCGCAACGGTCAAGGGGTCAAGGGGGCAAGCGGGGTCAGGGGCAAGTGGGGTCCGAGAGTCGAGAGGACCTATCTAACAAGCGAAGCGACCGGTCCTGACCCCACTCGCTATCACATCTGGGAGAAACCCGCGCGTGGAAAGCGGGTGTGGCACTCTTTGACCGGGTGTCGACCGGCAAATCGGCACCCGTCGCCACCCGTCGGAATGGGTACGATCAAAGTCGGGGAGGGTCTTACAGGCAGTCGGATCAGGTACGTTACACTTCGGGGGATGCCGCGAAGGCAGTCGGATCAGGTACGTTACACTTCGGGGGATGCCGCGAAGGCAGTCGGACCAGGTACGTTACACTTCGGGGGATGCCGCGAAGGCGGTCGGATCAGGTACGTTACACTTCGGGGGATGTCTCGAAGGCGGTCGGATCAGGTACGTTACACTTCGGGGGATGCCTCGAAGGCGGTCGGATCAGGTACGTTACACTTCGGGGGATGTCTCGAAGGCGGTCGGATCAGGTACGTTGCACTTCGGGGGATGCCTCGAAGACATCGGAACATGTGCGATCAATTTCCTTGATCGCCCAGGTCGAGCGGCTCGAGGGGAGCGCGGGGTAAGGCTTTCCCGCGCTCACTCCTCGGCGCAGGTCGCCTCGGGGACGGTGGGCATGTGGTCCGCGATGTGCTGCGCGTAGGCGTCCTCGTTGGTCACGGGCGACACGCCGAGCCCGCCGGCCAGCTCCCCGACCAGGAACACGTCCTCGGCCGGGATCCCGACGTTCAGGAACGCCTCGATGTCCGTCTCGGCGTTGCCATAGGCGTAGACGAACCGCCACCCGGTGTCCATGAGCTCCTCGAGGATCCCGGTCTTGTACTCGGCGGCGGAGTCGCCCCAGGCGCCGATGCCCTCGGCCAGGAACAGGTGCTCGGCGTCGAAAGGGAACCCGTGGTCGACGAGCCACGCCTCGGTCGCCTCGCGGGCCGTGTCGCCGTTCAAGAGCGACAGCCCCTCGCCCCGGGCCGTGATGTAGAACACCCCGTACCCGAGCGCCGCGTAGTCCTGCATCAGGACGTCCGCCTCCGGGCGCATCTCGGGATCGTAGAAGGGCAGAATGATCTGCGTCAGCCACTCGTTGTCGCTGGTGGTGAGGGTCTCGTCGATGTCGGCGACCACCGCCATGCCGTAGTCGCACGGCTCGGTGTCGGAGCCCGTGTCGGAGTCGGAGCCGGTGCCGGTTCCGGTGTCGGTGTCCGCGTCGGTGTCCGCGTCGGTGTCCGCGTCGGTGTCCGCGTCGTCGTCTCTCCCATGCGCCCTCCTCGTCGCGGACCAGGCCATGATACTCCTTCGCGCCGCGTTGCGCCCGGCAAACCGTGTAAGGACACGAGCCGAGCGATCGTGGTAGAGTTGGCAACACCCGACGCCAAGGATGGGATCATGCCCTCGAGAACCGCTGTCGCGCTCGCCGTCGTCGTCGCCATCGGCTGCGACCTCGTTCTCGGTACGGAGGGCGAACTCGGCCGCGGCCACTTCCACTACGCCTGCGCGCTGGGCACGGAGGACGCGCTGTGCGACTCGGCCGGCGAAACCCAGGACCTCCCGGACTCGGTCGCGGTCGGTGGGAAGCTCGCCATTCGGTACACCTCCAACGACAACGACACGCACTTCTCGACGGAGCCCGCTTCCCATCGTCACGCAACCAGTGACGTCACGGGAGATACCATCCTGTTCGAGGGGCCGACCGCCTTCTTCGCCCTCGACACCTCTGGTAACATGTACGATCTCATCCACATCTTGGCCAAGCCCGTCTCGGGCATCGGGTTCGACTGCGACGGCCAGACCGGATGCGACGGCGGGATCCAGGCGTGCCCGGACGAGGTCGCGGGGGTCGAGGGAAAACCGTTGGACGCCTGGGGCTCGGTCCTCGGCGGGGTTCTCGACTGGGCCTGGCAAGTCGACGACCCGTCCGTGGCATCGCTGATCCTGACCACCGAGAGGCGATTCGTCAGGGTCAGGGCGAAGGCCGAGGGTACGACGTTGCTCACGGCCTCGGCAGGAGGTGCGGAAGCGCAATTGACCATCGTCGTCGAAGGCGGGTGCGACGGGGACGCCGACTCCGATACCGATTCCGACTCCGATTCCGACTCCGATTCCGACTCCGAT
>CAYZAI010000165.1:0-5654 GCA_964476305.1 uncultured Myxococcales bacterium | reverse complement strand
CCGACTCCGATTCCGACTCCGATACCGATTCCGATTCCGATTCCGACACGGACACGGACACGGACACGAACACGGACACCGGCACCAGGGCGGGATGGAACGGACCGACGGTGATTCCATGAGAAGGGTCCCCATCGCCGCAGCCATTGGAATGGCGTTCACCTTCATCGCTTGCGAGCCCGAGTACCAAGGGCTCGAGATGGATGTGATATCGTCACCTCCGACCGCGGTCACGGTGAACGACAACGGGATCGAGATCACCTCCGGGATCGCCGTGGTCGTCCGCGTGTCACCGCTCAGCAGGTCGCACACCAACTACAAGAAGTCGGACGAGGTGACCCTGCTTTCGGAAGACGAGGAGGTCTTCGCCGTGGTGCAGGGACAACAGCCGCGGGAATTCGCCCTCGTGGGCATCTGGCCGGGCGAGACGCGGGTCGTCGTGAAGGTGAACGGCCGCGTTCGCGACCACATCCAGGCGCGGTGCACGCCGTACCAGGGGGGCGCGGACTGAAGAATCGCCGTCGAACCGCCGAGCCACCTTCGGCTGACGAGGTTGAGCATGCGGATCATCGTCAACGGGGCGGTCGTCGAGGCGGCGAGGGGCGACATCACCCGCGAGCGGGTGGACGCCGTCGTCAACGCGGCCAACCGCACGCTCCTGGGCGGCGGCGGCGTGGACGGAGCCATCCACCGCGCCGGGGGGCCCGCGATCCTGGCCGAGTGCCGCCTCCTGCACGGCTGCGAGACCGGCGACGCCAAGCTCACCACGGCCGGGAACCTGCCGGCCCGCTTCGTGATCCACACCGTGGGTCCGGTCTGGCACGGCGGCGGCCGTGGCGAGCCCGCGCTGCTGGCCTCGTGCCACCGGCGCAGCCTCGAGGTGACCCTCGAGGCCAACGCTCGCAGCGTCGCCTTCCCGGCCGTCAGCTGCGGCGTCTACGGCTACCCGATCCCGGACGCCGCACGGATCGCCACCGGCACGGTGGCCGCCTTCCTGCGCGAGCACGATGGCATCGACCTGGTGCGCTTCGTGCTCTTCGGCGACGAGACCTTCGACGCCTTCGCTGCCGCCCTGGGACGGATCTGAACCGAGCCTAGCGCGGCAGGCGGGCGAGCAGCTCGCGGATGCGCTCGAAGTAGGCCGGGCCCGCGCGGTGCTGGATGTCGTTGTGCCCAGCCCGCGGCACGCGGAAGAAGACGATGCCCGGGTCGGCGCTCGCCGCGGCGAGCAGTTCGGCGTCGCCGATCGGGATGATCTCGTCGTCCTCGGCGTGGAGGATCAGCGTCGGCATCGAGATCCGCGCCATCTTCGCCTCGCTCTGCGGGCCGTGCTTCTCGGTGATACCGAGCCGCCCGGCGGGCACGCCGATCAGCTCCAGTAGCGGCACCACGCGGGCGAACCCGCTCTCGACAACGAGGGCGGAGATGTCCGCGGGGCGGGACGCGGCCAGCTCGATGGCGGGCGCCGAGCCCAGGGAGCGGCCCATGATCACTACCCGTTCGGACCGCTTCTCGGCCGCCAGCAGCGCCTTCAGCTCGTCGAGGGTGTGGTGGGCGTCGCCGAGGAACGTCCCCAGGGACGGCCGGCCCGTGCTCGGTCCGTAGCCCCGATACTCGGCCACGGCGAACGTGGCGGGCAGTGCCCGGTATTCGTCCGCGAGCCCGTCGTAGTCCCGGGCGGTCTCGCCGTTGCCGTGGAAGAACAGAAGAGCCGGCGCGTCGACCGGGCCCGGGAACAGGCGCAGCCGCAGGCGCACACCGGGCTCGACCTCGAACAGGTGGTCGCGGGCAGCCGAAGCCGCCGGGCCCCAGGGATGGTCCGGCCGGGGGAAGAACACGGCCGAGGCCGCGCGGGGATCGTCGAGGGGGTTGCCGTTCTCCATGGGGGGACTCCTGTCTCCGGGAGGCGGTTTCACTGGCGCCCCGGGCCCGGCCCGATCCGCGCAGCCGGATGCCCAGGCGAAACAGGCCAGGCACCACGCCAAGATACTTTGATTGACTGATGTCATTTCGTTGCCCTCAGCGCGGCGCGACCTCCTCCGGCAGGGTGCGCTCGCAGATCCCGTCCTCCGGGCTCGGCGTCCGTGGGTAGCTGCTCCAGTCGATCCGCACCCAGCCCGGAGGTGCGCCGGCGCGCCTGGCCGCGTCCTGCAGGAAGCGGAAGGACGCCTGGGCCGAGAGGAACGCGGCCTTGGCTTCGGCAAAGGCCGAGGCGTCGATGATCTGGATCTGCCGGCCCTCGCCGATGACGTACTTGTACGGCGCGCTGGCCTGGGCGAGGCAGCTCTCGTAGGTCGCGACCAGCCGATCCCGGGCCGAGGCTGTGCGCTCCCGCCAGTATTCCTCGGCCTTGTCGTCACCGCCGCCCGAGGCCGGCACGGGAGCCGACTGGGCCAGGGCCAGCGGCGGGGGCGAAGGCGGCGGCAACTCCACCGGCCCGGCGGGGCTCTCGAGGCGCGGCGGCGGGGACGGCGCGAGCACCGGCAGCGCGATCGGCGCGACCTCGGCCACCGGCTCCGGCTTCCCGTCCTCCCCCGGCGGGATCGGCTCCGGCTTTTCGATCGGCGGAGCCGCCACCGCGGCCGCGATCCCTTCCCGTGGGTCCGTGCCCGGCTCCTGCTCGTTGTCTCCGGCCCCGCTCCGGCTTCCGAGCCACAGCCCCGCGCCCAGCCCGACCGCCAGCCCGGCGATCAGCAGGATCGGCCCCAGTGCCTTTACATAGCTACCAGTCTTTTCCATGCCGTTTTCCTCCCGTTCAACGGTGAGCATACCACGCTCGGGTACTCTCCACCTCGAGATGGAGAGTCCCGGGAGCGTCACCCTTTTTCATCCTTGCTCTCGCAGACGAGGAAATGGTATTTTGGACATTGTATCGAGATTGGTTCACTTGAAGAGTTGAACGATTCCGATGCAAAGGGGGCATTCAATTGTGGCTACCGGTAGGATTGAAAATCGGTGGAACGGGCGACTTTTCGGATTTCGAGTACGCAGTTGCCGGTCACGCTGAAGATGTAGCCCCCCCCGACACTTCTAACTTCTCGACTTTTATCGCTTTTTCTGGATTCACCGACCAAGTTCGCAGTTCCCTGCCAGGGCCCGCCGCGGGCTCTGGTGTCACACGTCGACTCGCGATCCGTCGCGGCATCTCCGCCGCGCCACAACCAACAACGGGGAGGAGCACCATGAGAACCAACGAGCCGAGGGTACTGACATCGAGACGAGCGAGAACGGGCATCGGGGCGATCCCGCTTCTGGCGCTGTGCTGGGTGTGCATGGGAACCGACTGCTGCGAGGAGCCGCCCGGGTTCCCGTCTCCCCTCCAGCAGTCCCTGGCACCCGATGAAGGGGCCGAGCAGATCGCCCGCTGGGACTTCGCCACCTGCGACGGCGACTGGACCGCCGACGCCGATGTCGCCTGGGAGTGCGGCGAGGCCGCCACCGGGCCACGAGCCGGTGTGGAGGGCACTGGTTCGGTGCTGGGCACCGTTCTCGACGGCAACCTTCCGGCGAAGATTGACGAGTCAATCATCTCGCCGGTCATCGACCTGACGGCAGAGGCCGGAGTGCCGGTTTTCCTGTCGGTCTGGCACTGGCACGCCTTCGGCCCCAACAGGGGCGGTGGCCGGGTCGAGATCCTCCGCGACGGGCAGTGGATCGCGCTCGAGCCCGCCGGCGGCTATGACGGCGCGATCCGCGCGCCCGGCACCAGCCTGCACAACCGGCAGGGCTTCACCGACGACGGCCTGGAGCGGATGTGGAGGCGCAGCTTCTTCGATCTCTCGGCCCATGCCGGTTCCGAGGTCCGGGTGCGGTTTCACGTGGCGAACAGGAGCACGCCGTCGCAGGCCCGGGAGGGCTGGTACGTCGACGACGTGGAGCTCTGGCGCGGCACGTTCGGCGTACGCCTTCCGGAGACCGATCTCGGGACCTGCGAGCCGGGTGCAGCCGTGCGCTTCGCCCTTGGCGCCTGCGACGAGGGCTTCGGCGCAGGCGGCGACGAGGCCTGGCAGTGCGGCGTGCCCACGCGCAACTCCGATCCCGCCAGGCTCGACGGCCCGCTCTCGGACGGCCCGGCCTTCGATCGCGACGGCTCCCGGTTGCTGTGGGGCACGGCCCTCTCCGGCGATCTGGCCGCACGCGTCGAGTCCGAGCTCGTCTCCCCCCCCATCGACGCCTCCGGTTGCGCCGGGGGCACGCTGAAGCTCGGCTTCTGGCACTGGTACCACTTCGGCCCGGGCGCCGGCGGCTTCGTCCAGGTCTTCGACGGCGAGCGCTGGGTGGATGTCGAGCCCGCTGGCGGCTATCCCGGCAGCATCGGAGGCGGCATGCCCTTGCGCAGCGCATACGGCCACGAGGCCTTCGTCAGCGGCGAGGACACTCCCTCGGGCTGGCGGTACGCGGTGTTCGACATCTCCGAGCACGCGGTCTCGAATCTTCGCCTGCGCTTCGTAGTCAGCTCGGACAACGGCGAGACCCGCCCCGGCTGGTACGTGGACACCATCGAGATCGTCCGCGACGCTCTGGACGCGATGTCGCCGCTGGAGGGCAACCCGGAGCTGCCGAGCTGCGGGCTGGCCCCGCAGTCCCTCGACGAACGCGAGCTTCGCCGGGACCTGGAGCGCGATCCCTGCCTGTCCGGCGAGGCGCTGCTCGACTCGGCGCGCCTCGTCCACGAGCCCGGCGAGGACGGCGGCCAATCCACTCACCGGTTCACTCTCGACGTGCCGGGTCCCGGCTCCCTGTGCGTGTCCCTCGTCAACGGCGAGGAGCGCGTGGACGGCGCCGCGATCGCTTTCGGCGATGCGGCCGCTTCCGGCGACGCGACCGCGCTCCCGGCGGGACAGGTGGCTCGTATGATCGCCTCGGCGCGCAAGGTCGTGCAGACCTCCGGCGGGCAGCAGAACCTCGTCGTGAGCCTGGAAGGAAGCGCGGGCTCCTCGGTCGAGCTTTCAGTGTATCACCTGGCGGGAGATGCCCGCGTGCCGGTTTACAACGCCGCGGGCGTCTTCAGCGGGCTTTCCAATTTCGTGGTAGGCTATCACGACGAGCAGAGGCCGAGCGACGACCCGTCGCGCCCGACCACCATTCGGCTGTATGACATCGCGTTCGATGTCGATCTGCCGATGAAGAGCTACGGCGTCGAGGGCATCGAGTCGGCGGTTTCGTACGCGGTGCAGATCATGGACACCAGGACCTGCCAGCAGGTGCGCGAGATCCGCGGATGGCAGGGGGTGACCGGCGGCGACCGGGGCTTCCACCTCGGCCCGTCCCAGGTCCGGCTGCGCTGGGACGGCACCGGCGACGATGGAGTGCTCCTCGACACCTCCGCGAGCTACATCTTCCGGGTCATCGCCGCTCCCGGCGACATCGAGACCGTACCCGTGGGCTGGGCCGAGCCCATCGGCGGAAACGGCGGCTCGCCCAGCCTTCCGGGCTACGTCTCGGCGGTGGTCGAGCCCGTCCCGTTCGAGAACCTGCAGATCTTCCAGCCCGCCGGGGTCGCGGCCATCGGCAACCGGCACTACCCGTTCATGATCGACGGCCCGCCGATCAAGGCCGCGGGAGGTGAGAAGATCACCGTCGGGCTGTTCGTTCCGGCCGAGGTGTACGTCTCCGATGCGCCGACGGAGTATTTCGACGCGATCGACGGCAAG
>CAYZAI010000164.1:0-10198 GCA_964476305.1 uncultured Myxococcales bacterium | reverse complement strand
GGAGCCGGGTCAGGAGATCTCGTAGAAGCGCGAGAGCTTGATGTCCATCTCCTCGAACTGTTCGGCGAGGTTCTTCCAAAGGCTCTCGAGGTCGTTGGAGAGGACGACGACGTCGTGCAGCTTGCCGCGGGTATCCTTTGCGTACTTCTTGCGAGTGAACTCGTAGACGAACCCCTCCCCCTCGAGGATTTCAATCCAGTCCTTCTGCACCGCCAGGATCTCGGTGAAGATCCGTTCCACGCCGCCCTGGCGCCCGAGGCGAATCACCGCATCCAGCAGGATCGGCTCGATGCCCAGGTGTCGAAATTCGGGCTGCACCACACAGCGCATCTCGGCCACGTGCCTGGTCCAGTTGAACGGCTCGCGGTCCATGGTCAGGTCGCCGATGATCCGGCCGTCGACCTCGGCGAGCAGCCGCCAGTGATCCTTGCCGTCCACCTGACCCAGCCGTCTCGCGGCGGTCTCCTTCTCGGTAACGGTATAGCGCAGGTACTGGCGGATCTCCGCCGGCAGCGCACCAAAGAACCCCACCAGCGGGTCCACATCCGCCGCCGGATCGGGATCGCGCACCACGACCTCGCGCCCGTCCGAGAGTCGCGCCGTCTCCCGAAATCGCTCCATGGCTCACCTCGCGTCGAAAATCCTAAACCGTCTTTCCGGGCGCCAGACTAGATCCGGCGCGCGAAAAACGCTACGGGAGAATTATGGCGCCCGCCGTGAACTTCGCCGCCCGATGGCCCTGGCTTGCCGGTCTCGCGGCGTGGCTCGCCGCCCTCGCCATCCTGGCGCCGTTCGACCTCGCCATTTCCCGGGCCGCGACGTCCCCGAGCTGTGGTTTCGGCCGCCTCGTCCAGGATCACGGCACCCATCCGGCACTGGTCCTGTACGTGGCGATGATCCTCTGGCTGTCGATCCCGACCTGGCGCCGCGCTTCCCCGCTCGCCTCACGCTGCGCCAGCGCCGTGCTGGTCCAGGCCCTGCTCCACACCCTGGGCATCACGACCGCGCTCAAGCACCTCTGGGGCCGCCCCAGGTTCGCCGATCTCGGACCTGACGGAGCGGGCTTCGCACCGCTCTGGTCCCCGGACCTCCTCGCCGGCGGCCTCTCGTTCCCCTCCGGCCACGTCGCCACGGCCTTCGTGCTCGCGCCGGCGGTCCTGCTGCTGGCCCGCGCCGGCCGTCCGCGGGCCGCCCTGGCCCTTGGCGCGGCGATCGGGCTCTTCGGCCTGACCGTGGCCGCCGGACGCATCGTATACGGCGCCCACTTCGCCACGGACACGTTCTTCTCCATCGGGCTCGCGTGGTTGATCGCCCCGCTGTCCGTTGCACTCGGGGATCGCTACCTGGCGCTCTTCGACCGCCGCGGGCACCCACACGCAGGGGGCGCCTGATGCGGGACCGGATCACTCCTGAGCTGGCCGCGACGCTGCGCCTGTCCGCCCTGGCGTTCGGTATCGCCGCGGCCCTCGTCGCGCTGGCGGCCATCGTCCGGCCGGGAGTGTTCGACCCGGGCGAGTTCGGCGCCTGGATGCCCTTCGTGGCCAGCGGCGGCCTCGTCCTGTGGATCGCCTGCTTCGTCGTCGAGCGCCGCCTCGGGCGCAGGGTGCCGGCGTGCACGGCGATCCTCGGCGGGCTGGCCATCGCCGCGGTCGTGATCCACAACACCCAGCCCATGGGGAGGGCCCTCGCTGGCACCCACCTCAGGACGTGGAACGTCTACCACTACCACATCGGCTCGAAGTACTTCCCCGAGGTCGGCTATCGCGACCTCTACGCCGCGACACTGGCCGCGGACGACGACTGGAGAGCGTCCGGCGGCACCGGGCCGGGCTTCTCGCACATCACCCACACCCGGGACATGACGACCTACGAAATCGTGACGCGGCGCCAGGCGGTGGCCGGGTTCGACCGATCGGCGTTTTCCGAGGAGCGCTTCGCCGAGCTCGGTCGCGACACCCGCGCCCTCAGGCCCAGGCTCTCCGCGAAGATGTGGGAGAAGGTCTTCAAGGACTGGGGCTACAACCCGGCCCCCCCCTGGACCGTCTTCGGTCGCCCGCTGGCCAGCCTGATCCCGCCGGACAGCCCCGCCCTGTGGCTGATCGCCAACTCGGACATGCCCCTCTTCGCTTTGATGTTCGGCTTCCTGTGGTGGGCCTTCGGCCTGCGCTCGGCCCTGGCCGTGACGCTGTGGGTCAACGTGATCCACTTCAACCGCGGCCGCTTCGCCGGGGGCTTCTGGCAGTACGATTGGCTGGCGAGCATGGTGATATCCCTTTGCCTCTACCGCCGCGGGCGCGGAGCCGCCGCTGGGGCCGTGCTCTCCTGGGGCGCGATGACGAGGGTCTTCCCCGGGCTGATGGCGCTGCCGGTGGCGGCGCTGGCGGCCGTCGACCTCGCCCGGGGCGAGGGGCCACTGCGATCGCGGGTCGAGGGGCGTCGGGCGCGCTTCCTCCTCTCGCTGGCGCTCGGCTGCGCGGTCCTGGCCGGGGCCGCCTGCTTCACGGGCCGCGGACCGCGGATCTGGGTCGAGTGGGCGGACAACATCCTGCGCCACGCCGACGCGGTGCAACTGGACCCCCAGCAGGTCGGGGCCGGCCGCCTGGCCCAGCACGACCCCTCCGCCGGGGGGGTCCTGGCGGGGCACCACCGGGGAACCCCTGCCGAGCGCCTGGCCGCGGGCCGCGGGATGAAGCTCGCGCTCAGGGTCCTTTGCGGGCTTCTGCTGCTGGCCGCGCTCTGGCGGCGCCGCGACGAGGACGCCATGATCCTGATGCTCTTCGCAGCCTTCCTGGTGGTGACCGTCACCCGCTACTACGGCACGGCCTGGGCCCTGTTGCTGCTGCTGGGAGCGCGTGAGCGGACCGGGGGCATGCCCTGGCCGGCGCTGATCGCCGGCGCGGGGCTCCTGCTGATGGCGGCGCTCTTCTACGTGCCCGGTGGCCACTGGGCCCGGTACACCATGGCCAATTGGCTCGCCCTGGCGACCTTTGCCGGGGTCTGTCTCTACTACGCGGGAATCAACTTGAAGAACAGGCGGGAGCGGCGAACAGGGGCCTGATCACTGGCAGGCGCCGCCGGCCGGCGCTGCGCCGCCCTGGGGCGCGGGCGGGCCGGAGAGCACCTTGGAGCAACCCGCGAGGCCGGGGTTCTTGGCGCAGAACTTGGCCTGGATGTCCGCCGGCGCCACGCCGTGCTCGAGGTACTTGTTGTTCACGAGCCACGTCGGGCTGGCGCCGATGTGCAGCGACTCGGCGAGCTTGATGTCCTCGGCCAGCAGGGCCTTGCCCTCGGCTCCGGTCGCGCACTTCTCGATGGTCGCGGCCGCGATACCGCCCGTGGCACAGGGCTTCCAGTCCGTGTTCTTCATGTCCTTGTTGCGGCACCAGATGTAGTCCATGTACTTGTTCTTGGCCGCGTAGGACTTCATCGCGCAGAGCTCGCGGATGTTCTCGTCGACCTCGGGCTGTCCGTGGAGCGAGCGGATTTCCTCGCCCTCCATGTTGGCGATATAGTGGATATCGAAGGTCATGTCCTTGCCGAAGGCGTCGAACAGCTCCTTCATGGCGTCGAGGGCCATCATGCCGTAGGGGCACTGGCTCATCACGAACACCTCGAGGGAGCCCTTCTTCTCCTCGCGACAGACGAGCGAGCCGGTGCAGGTCGGATCGGCGCAGTCCACCATGCCGTTGCCCGTGTCGTCCTGCTGGTTGTCGCAGATCTCGGCGGTGGGATCGAAGTCGGCCTTGATCCGCAGGGACTTGTACTTGCCGGCGGGCACCAGCCAGCGGGCCATCTGCTGGGCCCCCTCGGGGTCCTTGTCCATGGTCTCGTTGAACAGGATGGCGGGCAGCGTCTTGATGCCGGCGTCGGCGATGATCTGCTTGGCCTCGGGGTCGTTGTTGTAGTCCAGCACCTTCGCCGTGAGGCCGGGGAACACGTCCTTCAGGCTCATCAGCACGTTGTCGAGGTTGCAGTCCTTGCCGCAGCGGGCGTCGGTCAGGCCGACGATCTCCACCACCGCGGGCTCGGGGATCTCCTTGCACGCCGCCGGGTGCTTCTCGGTCGGGATCTTGCCGCACAGGGCCCGCAGGAAGTCGTTGGTCTTGCGTCCGCCCTTGTGATCCTCACCGTTCACCTTGATCGTCGGGCTGCCCATGGCACCGGCCTTCTGCGAGGCCTCGAAGCTCGCCTTGGCCAGCTGCTGGCCCTTGTCGCCGCCCTTGCACTCCTCGAGTGCCTTGACGTCGACGCCGACCTTCTCGGCGCAGGCCTTCCAGTTGCCCGGGATCTCGCGCCAGTTCTCGTCCATGCACTTGATCATCGCGAAGTGCTTGTCCGCGGCGAGCTCCTTCGTACACAGCTGGAGCATGTCGCCCTCGAGCTCCGGCTCCCCGTGCATGCTCTCGAGCTTGCCGTCGGGGCCGATGGTGCCGATGTACTCGATCTTCAGTTCGATCGCGCCTTCGAGCTTCTCGATGGCGGGGATGACCGCGTCGAGGGCCTGCACGCCGAAGGGGCACTTCGACATGACGTAGAGCTCCATGGTGGCGAGCTTTTCGCCCGCGGGCTTCGCGGCGCCCGCGTCCTTGCCCTCTTCCTTCTTCTCGCCGCAGCCCGTGGCAACCAGCGCCGCCGCCATGGCCAGGACCGTAATCGACATTCTGAAGTTCTTCATTCCCTTGCTCCTCGATGGTTGGGGTTCACCGGATCGGTCTATACCTGAACACGCATGGGGATAGACAATTCCCGGCGGTTGTCAAACGAATAAAGTTCTGTCAGCGCTCGATCTTGGCTTTCACGGCCCGGGCGGGGAGGGTGAGCTTCTTCTCGGCGAGCTGGAAGGTCTGGCCGTCGAACTCGATGGTGATCAGCGACAGGGGCAGTGCCCGCCGCATGGGAGGAACCCCAAGCTCGAGAGAGAGATCGACGTCGGCGAGGGTCGCGCGGCCGAGGTCCACCATCACCAGGCCGATGCCCGGGGCGTCGATGCGATCGGCCACGGTGAAGGGTTTGCCGCCCTGCTCCACCACCAGCCGCACCGGCGACTCCAGGTCCTCCCACACCAGCAGCACGAACCTGACGGGCTCGGTGAAGCCGCCCGAGCGCTTGAGGGCCCGCTCCAGGGATTCGATCTGCTCCTTCTCGTCGCCGGCCCGCGCGGCCAGGATCATCCGCGCCAGGCGGACGCTGGACAGGAGCCGCGCCCATCGCCGCGGATCCATCGGCCCGGGCTCCCCGTCCCCGGCCGCGACCTTGCGCTCGACCCGCAGGGCCTCGTCCACGCGGCCCATGCCCGCGGCCGCCGCGGCCAGCCGGAGCAGGCCCGAAGGATCGGCGGGGCTCATCTCCGCGAGGGTGCGGTACTGGCGGTAGGCCGCGTCGTACCAGCCGTGGCGCAGGAACAGGTCTCCCAGGCGGCGCCTTGCCGCCGGGTCCATGGCGTTGAACTCGACCAGCTCGGAGCAGGTCCGCCGGGCGTCGGCCTCGTGGCCCACCTCGGCCTGGAGGTCGCACAGCGTCCCGAGCACCAGCGGCCCGGCCAGCTCGTCCCGGCGAAGGCGCGTGGCCACCTGGCGGGCCTTCTCCACGTCACCCATCTCCAGCAGCACCTCGATCAGGATCCCCTGCCCCACCGGATCCTCGGGGAACCGGTCCAGCACCTTCTGCAGCTCCTCGAGGCGTTTCTCGGGCTTCTCGATGGCCGCCAGGCCCCGGCGCACCGTGTGCCAGTCGGGCCCGCTCCACGAGTAGATGCCGTACAGGAGGTCGGGGTCCAGGGTCCGCCGCACGATGCGGCGCTGCAGGAGCCTACGAAGCTTGGGGTAGGAGGAGAAACCGGCGAGCAGCGCACGCACCTGGTCCGCCGAGGTCGCCCGGGCCTCGATCATCTCGAGCAGGGCCTGCTGGTGCCTCCATTGGGGCAGCTCGCAGCGCGATCCCGCGTCGAAGAAGACCCCGGTCCAGCCCGCCGGGGAACCGGCCTCGTCGAGCCGCCGCTGCCACAGCACCCTGCGCTGGGACAGGGGACGCCGCGAGGCGTCGGAACAGGCCCCGGCCCGGAACATCGGCCCCTTGGCCGCGGTCCCGGCCGGCTCCACCACCAGGCCGTAGTACCCGGCATCGAGGTCGGTCAGGGCGTCACCCAAGTGGCCGGCCCTGTCCTTGTTCGCCGACTTCTTGGCCTTGGGCACTTGGCCCACGGCGCTCGACAGATCGGCCGTGGACCGAGAGGACGGGGCTGCCTTCCCCCCTCCTCCGCCGCTGCTCGGAGCGGGCCGCGGTGGAGGCGGCGCGGCGGGCTGGGGCGCGTAGTCGTCCATCGGGGGCGCCTCGGCCTTGCTCTCCCGACGGCGGAACGACTCCGACCGCTCCGCCTCCATCACCGGCGCGGCCATCGACTCGGCCGCGTCGCGGTATCCGATCTCCTCGTCGGCGACCGTCTCGGCCGCCCCCTCCCCGGCCATGATCGGTCCCGGGCCGGAGGTGGCCACGCCCCGGGTCCCGTCGAACCCGGCCCAGAGGTGCAGGCGCTGGCGCCGCTGGATCCCCTGCTCGGCGTAGGCGTAGTCGCTCTCCAGGACCAGGAACGAGGTCAGCGGCGTCATCAGGGCGTAGGTCAGGCCCAGCGAGATGATCGATCCGCGGTTCGGCTCCAGCCCCTCGCCCATCAGCCGCTCGAGGTAGGCCCGCGCCCAGAGGAACGGGACGTAGCCGTGCTCGGCGCCGCGCTCCACGTCCACCGGGTAGCTCTTCTCGAAGGGCGCGCCGCCCATCCGGCCGCGCACCGTGACCTTGTCGGGAAGCTGGTGGTGGGTCCGCGCCAGGATCACGACCTCCTGGCCCTCGGAGACCTTGCCAGCCACCGAGTTGAAGACCTGGTCGAGCCCTGCGCCGGCGTCGATCACCAGATCGGTGATGGTCGGCGTCTTGACCGTGCCGGCAAAGCGCAGCGCCTCCTGGACCGCCTGCTCCGGCGTGTCGATGCGGAACGCGCGGCCGCCGCCCACCATCGCCAGCCGGTCGAGCAGCCCGTGGTTGGCGTCGGCGCCCACGCCGATGGCGAACAGGCGCGCCCGGGACTCGCCCAGGGAGCGGCGCAGGCGCTCGGCCAACTCGACCGCGGTCATCTCGCCCACCGTGGGCCGGCCGTCGCCCACGTAGGCCAGGGCGGGCTGCTCCGAGTCGTGGACCAGCTCGAGGGCCACGTTGAACATCTCGCCCAGGTCCGTGGCCCCGGCCGCGGAGACCGCGGCGAGCTTCTCCATCGCCGCCGAGACGTTGGCGTCGTCCGCCGGGGCCAGCCCCTTTTCCGGGTAGACGACCCGCGGGGACAGGTCCGCGGCCACCACGGCGAAGCGGTCCCCGGCCGAGAGCGCCCGCAGCACGGCCTCGGCCACGTCCGAGCGAAGCTGGCGTTCGGCCTCGCCGCCGCCGGCGGAGGTGTCGACCACAAGCACGACTTCGCCGGCGACCTCCCCCGCGGCGGCCCAATCCACCGTGGGCGCCCAGCGCAGCATGACGTAGTCGGCCTCGTTGTAACCGGACGAGAAGCGCACGGCGCGAACCGGATCGACCTTCTCCACAGGCCGAAGCTCCAGCAGGAAGTCCGAGCGCGGTACGAACCCCGAGCGGCGCATGGTCACGCCGGACGAGTCCTCCTCGACCCGGGCGTCCTGGAGCGTCGCGATCTCGAAGTCCCTGCCCTGGTCTCCGAGATCGACGTACATCGAGAACTCCTGGATCCGCTGCTCCTGCTCTCCCCCCATCGGGTAGACGTAGCGGTAGGCGCCGCCGGCCAGGGGCAGGAACTGCAGGTACGACAGCACGACCCGGCGCTCGCCGGTGGCCGGGATCGGGAAGATCCGGGCGCGAAAGGTCCGGCCATCCACCCACTCGAGCAGGGCCGGGTCGAAGGCGCGCTGAATAGCCTCCTCGTAGGCCTCCCGCGCCTGGACGCGCTCGATCATCTCGCCGTCGACGAGCACCCCGTTCACCTCGAGGGCGAAGCGCTCCACCGCGGCGCCCTCGGGGATCGTGAACCAGTACCAGCCCTCGACGCTGACGTTGGTGGGGTTGAAGAACCGCTGGTCCACGGTGGTGTGGGCGATGCCGTCGCGGATGATCGCCCGCACCTCCTGGGAGACGATCTGCAGCTCGCTGGGCGCGCGTCCCGGATTCGCCAAGTCGATACCGTAGATCCGCCCGGCCGCCCGGCCGCCCACGCCGGGCGTGGTCTCGCGGTCGGCCATGCCGCCGGTCCAGTCCTCCCAGTAGCCCACGGGCTCCACCACCGGCGCGGCGCCGCCCTTCACCACGGCGCGCTCGCCGCTCGGCACCTCGGCCCGGCCCCCGGCGGCGGCCACCACGACCAGTCCGCGGGCGACATAGACGCGAACCTGGTCGCCATCGACGGCCAGATCGAAGCCGGCCCCGGCGGCGGTGACGGTGACCGCCCCGGCGACGAAGTGTCCGAGATCCCTCTCGTCGGCCGGCACGTCGACCCACAGCTCGCCGCGCTCGACGGCCACTGCGTCCTTGTCGATACCTATCTCGGTCCCGCCCTTCAGGAACAGGGCCGTGCCGTTGCCCAGCCGCACCAGGGCCCGGGCCCCCGGCGCCAGCACCAGCCGCGCAGTCTCGGGCAGCATCGCCCCGGTTATCAACCGTACGCGGCCTTCAGCGCCGTCGAGCCAGACGTCGCCCGCGGCGAGGTCCACCCGCGAACCGAGGGGCGGAACGACCTTGGGCGGCGGCGGCGGCGTCCCGCCGCAGGCCGAAAGCAAGGAAACGAAAGCGATCCCGAGGGTGAGCGTGCGCCAAGCCATCTTCGGACCTCCCAGCAAGGGGTTTCAGGTGGCGGCGAGTATACGACCTTGCGCCGCCGAGGAGAAGGACGCACGACGGGGCGGATGGATCTGTCGGGTTGCGTGGGTGGCGGGCTACTCCAGCGTCACGGCCACGTCGATCCGCGGCCCGCTCTCCTCGCTGGCCTGGAGGCCGATGCGAAGCTGGCCCTGCTTCGCGCCGTAGAGCTTCTTGATCGCGTCGATATCGTGGACGGCCGCCCAGCGCTCGCCGTCCGGGCTGACGAGCACGCCGGAGCGGCTGATGTGGATCCAGGTCTCCTGCGTGAAGACCACGCTGTTCTCGCCCGGGTTGATCTCCAGGAACGGGAGCCGCGCCGCCAGCCCGAGCGGCACCTCCTCGCCCTTCGCGATCCGCACGACCAGGCCCTCCCCTTCCTCGAGATCCTTCGCGATGCTCTCGCCTCCCGCCTGGAGCTCGGCGAGGGTCACGGCCCTCGCGTCGCTCACGTCCATCGTCCTCACGCCGCCACACCCCGCCGCCAGCGCGACGGAGACGACCAATGCAAAAGCCGCTTCGCTCTTCATCTCCACTTCCTTTCTCGCGTGCCGTGTCTGAACGACAACCGGCGAACCGGCCGCCTATTCCGCCACGCGTCTTTTCCGGGAACCTCGCGCCGCGCCGGGTGTCAGTACCGGGTGAGAGCGGCGGACGCAGACAGTCCCAGCCGGAAGAAGAAAAGGAACACGATCGCCGGACGAGCGAGGCCCCGCGCGGGGCCCGGGGTGCCGGCGACTGCCCGGGGAGCGCGACGAAGCGCCCCTCACAGGAGAGGTGCGGCCATGGAACGGACACGGGAACAGGAATTGGTCGGTCCCGCGAGCGAGGCCATCGAGGTCGTGAGCATCTGGAACGACACGGTGCTCGGCGTCACCCACCTGCCCGCGGGGCGCGACGCCCCGGAGGCCTTCCCCGTGGGCGAGGAGCCGGACTGCCGCTTCCCGCTGCCGGCGGAGCTGCTCGGCGGCGCGACGAAGGTCTCGCTGGTCTCGCTCTATCGGGGGGAAACCGCGATCACCGTGGTGCCCGGCGCCACGGGCGACGTGACCTTCGAGGACGGCCGGCGCGCGACCTTCCAGGATCTGGCCGGCACCGGCGCGGCCCGGGACAGCGACGAGGTGCCCGGAGCCCTGTCCGTCGACCTGCCGAGGCGCGGGCGCTCCAAGCTCGATCTCGGGCCGTTCACCTTCCTGGTGAGCTCGGTCCCGGTCCCGCGCATGGCGCTCGCGCGCTCCGGTGTCGACTGGCGGTCGCAACTCTACGCGGGCTTCTCGGCGCTGCTCCACGTCGTGTTCCTGGCCGTGCTGGCCTTCGTTCCTCCGGATCCGCAAGG
>CAYZAI010000163.1:8458-10246 GCA_964476305.1 uncultured Myxococcales bacterium | reverse complement strand
CCAGCAGGTCCATGACCGCGTCGTGGAAGGCGGGCCGAAACTCGCGGATGGCGTCGTTGTCCCGGCCGTAGCAGACGCGGTTGGTCAGCAGCGCGACGGCCACGCCCGCCTCGGGGTCCGCCCACAGCGAGCACCCGGTGAAGCCCAGGTGGCCGAAGCTCTCCTCCGAGAACCGCGAGCCCGCGGACGAGCCTTCCGGGCTCTTGAGATCCCAGCCCAGACCCCGGCCCAGGGGGCGCCTCGAGGTGACCCGTCGGGCCAGCTCCGCGGGCAGCCACTCGCCGCTGTCGCGAGCCCTCAGCCAGGCCGCTCCGAAGCGCGCCACGTCCACCGCGGTCGCGAACAGTCCGGCGTGTCCCGCCAGCCCGCCCATGGTCCAGGCGTTGTCGTCGTGGACCTCGCCCCGCAGCACCCGGCCGCGCCACGGGCAGTCCTCGGTGGCGGCGCACCGCGAGCGCGGGAGCACCGGCGAGGGCCGCACCGAACCCAGGCCGAGGGGCGTTGCGACCTCGTCCCCGATCAGCTCGGCCAGGCCGCGCCCGGTGGCGCGTTCGAGCAGCTCGCAAAGAGCGATGAACCCCAGATCCGAGTAGATCGCCCGCGCTCCCGGCTCTTCCGCCGCCGGCGCCTCGAGGGCCAGTTCCACGACCCGCCGCCGCCCCGCCGGCGTTCCCCGCCCGGCTGGGAGGACCCGCTCGAAGAGCGGCAACCAGGCCGCGAACCCCGCCTCGTGGGCCAGCAGCTGCTCCAGGGTCGCCGTACCGGTCGGCGCGCCCGCCAGCTCCGGCAGCAGCGTCTCGAGGCGGGCCCCGAGGTCGATCCCTCGGCGGGCCGCGAGCCTCAAGACCGCGGATGCGGTGAACGGCTTGGTCAGGGAGGCGATGTCGAACAGCGTGGCGTGGGTCACGATCGCCCCACCTCGCGGCGCCGTGCGCCCGGCCCGGGCCCGGGCCAGGATGCCGCGCCCGTCCGCCAGCGCGCACTGCGCCCCGCTGAACACGCCCCGTCCCGCGCCGGATTCGAGCAGCCCGCCGAGTCGCTGGGAGAACCTGCGATCCATGGACCGGAATCTCGCACGAAACGGGCGGCGCTTGAAGCCCGGCTGCTACCTCTTCGTGATGTGGAACTCGACGCGGCGGTTCTTGGCGCGACCCTCGTCCGTCTCGTTGGTGGCTATTGGCTTGTCGGGGCCGAACCCCTGGGCGGTCAGGCGGCCGGCGTCGATCCCCTTGTCGATGAAGTACTTGAGCACCGCCTTGGCCCGCTTCTCGGACAGCTTGCGGTTGTATGCCGGCTTGCCGCGCGAGTCGGTGTGGCCCTCGATGCGGATCTCGATCGCCGGGTGCTTCTCGAGCGCGGCGACGACCGCATCGCAGATCGGGAACGAGGCCTTCTTGATCTTCGCTTTCGCGGTTTCGAAGAAGATCTGTTCCAGGATGACGATCTGGTCCTCCCTCACGACCACCAGCGGCTTCGCCTCGTCCGGACACCCGTCCTCGTCCTCGACGCCGTTGACGTTCTCCTTTTCGTCGGGGCAGTTGTCCTTCACGTCGAGGATCCCGTCGCCGTCGTTGTCCGGATCCGGGCACCCGTTCTCATCTTCGAAGTCATCCTTGTCCTCGGCCTCGTCCGGGCACTCGTCGTCCCCGTCGAGGATCTTGTCGCCGTCGTTGTCCGGATCCGGGCACCCGTTCCCGTCCTCGAACCCGTCCATGTCCTCGGCCTCGTCCGGACACTCGTCGTCCCCGTCCAGGATCCCGTCGCCGTCGTTGTCCGGATCCGGGCACC
>CAYZAI010000163.1:0-8358 GCA_964476305.1 uncultured Myxococcales bacterium | reverse complement strand
CCAGGATCCCGTCGCCGTCGTTGTCCGGATCCGGGCACCCGTTGTCGTCCTCGAAGCCGTCCTCGTCCTCGGCCTCGTCCGGGCACTCGTCGTCCCCGTCCAGGATCCCGTCGCCGTCGTTGTCCGGATCCGGGCACCCGTTGTCGTCCTCGAAATCGTCCTTGTCCTCGGGATCGTCAGGGCACGCGTCGACCTCGTCGGGGATGCCGTCGCCGTCCCTGTCGTCCTCCAGCGGCTTCATCCACGAGAGGCCCACGAACGCCCGCACGAGCGGCGTTCCCACGCCGGCGATGATCCCGGCGCCGCCGCCCACAGTGACCGCCATCCCGCTCGCGACCTTGATACGCGCGGCGAGCTCGCCCTCGAGCGGCGACTCGGTCACGTCGGCGGTCATGCCGCTCTGGCCGAATACCTCGGCGATCCCGCTGACACGCTCGCCGAACAGCACCTCGAGGCCGGCGCCGTAGGTCAGCCGCGGGCCGATCTCGGTGACGGCGCTGAACTCGCTCGTCCTGCGCCACAGGTAGCCCGCGTTGATCCCGATGCGCGCCTGCGAGAAGTTCACGCCGAAGGCGAGCTTCGGGTGCACGGTGAGGAACGAGTCGCCCATGAACGACTCGCCGTCGATGAGGTTGCCGGTCGGAAACCCGATCACCGGGATCACGGCGAGCCCCACCTTGTCGCCGTCGTAGCCGAACGTATGGAGCAGATCGAGCTTCACGTGCAGGCGCACGTCCCCGAGCCCGACCTTGCCCGCCGGGCCGTCGATGTTCGCCGCCTGCGCGTCGTCGCCGACCTGGTAGAGCACGGCCGGGATCACGACGCCCACCTCGAGCACGCGGAACAGGGACAGCGATCCGTAGAGATCCAGCCACAGGTAGTGCTTCACCAGCGCGGTCCCGTCGTCGGCCCACTCCGTGCAGATGCCGTCCTGCTCCGCCAGGCAGCCGCGGACCACGATCGGCTTGTGCTGGTAGCCGAGCAGGCCCCCGACCCCACCGCCCAGGCCCGGGGGAACCTGGGCGCCCTCGACCGTGAGGAACGCGCCGTAGCCGGGCGAGATCTGGAAGTTCTGCGCGCTGAAGCCGCGGTCGTTCTGGGCCGCTGCGGACGCGGCCGAGAAGAGCACGAGAACGGTCAGGCAGATCCCGAGGATGCGTCTCATCTCATCCTTCCCTTTCTCTCATCTCGTGGGCTGGCCGCGTTCAGCGCAGCACCGCCGCCAGCTTGCCGAGCAGCCCGTTTCCGCCGGCCGCGCCGAGGTCTCCCGCCGCACAACTCCACAGCGCGCCGGAGCCGGTCGCCCCGTACGCGGCCACGCCGGCCGCGTCGGTGTCGGAATCGGTGTCCGCGTCGGAATCCCCGTCCGTGTCGGCGTCCGAGTCGGCGTCCGTGTCGGCGTCCGTGTCGGCGTCCGGGCCGCCGTCCGGATCCTCCTCGCAGGCGTCTCCCACACCGTCCGAGTCGGAGTCCGCCTGGTCGGGGTTGTAGATGTCTGGGCAGTTGTCCTCGCCGTCCGGGACGCCGTCGTCGTCGGTGTCTACGAAAGGCACGTCGTCGTCCGGATCGTTCGGGTCGGTTTCGCCCTCGTCTATCATGCCGTCGTGGTCCCAGTCCTCCTGGCCGTCGGGGACGCCACCGCCGTCCGTGTCCGGATCGACCGGGCTCGTGGTCGTGGCGCCGCCGTCGGCGTCCGGCACGAAGTTCCCGGCACCGAGATCGGTGTCCGGGCCGATATCATCCAGGGTCAGTCCCATCTCGGTCCCGTCCAGGAGCCCGTCGTTGTCCGAGTCCGGATCCAGCGCGTTGATCAGCCCGTCCCCGTCCGTGTCGTCCGCCCAGTTCGGCTCGGCGCCGTCCGGCACGCCGTCGTTGTCCGAGTCCGCATCCTCGGGATCGGTCCCGAACAGCTCCTCCTGCGCGTCGGGGAGCCCGTCGCCGTCCGTGTCCACCATCACGTCGTCGGCCCCGTGGCCGGCCGTCGGATCGGTCTCTCCCTCATCGATGGCGCCGTTCAGGTTGAGATCCTCGGCGCCGTCCGTCACGCCGCCGCCGTCCGTGTCCGCTTCGAGGGGATCCGTCGTCGTCGCGCCGCCGTCGGCGTCAGGGACGAAGTGGCCGGCCCCCACGTCCGTGTCCGGGCCGATATCCTCCAGGGTCAGCCCCATCTCGGTTCCGTCGTACAGCCCGTCGTTGTCGCTGTCCGGATCCAGCGCGTTGATCAGGCCGTCGCCGTCCGTGTCGTCCGCGTAGTTCGGCTCGTCGCCGTCCGGCACGCCGTCGTTGTCCGAGTCCGCGTCGTCGGGGTCCGTGCCGATCGCGTCCTCGGTGTCGCCGCACAGGCCGTCGCCGTCCGCGTCGCCGGTGGCGTCGTCGCCGATGCAGAGGTCGTCGTCGTTGCACACGTCGTCGCCGTCGTCGTCCTCGCAGCAGGTGCCCACGGTCAGCGCGGCGCACGCCGGGTCGCAGCCGGGCACGCCACCTCCGTAGCCGGGATCGAAGTCCGAGCAGGTCAGCGCGCCGACGTCGGCGCCGTCGCACAGCTCGACGCCGGGCAGCCCGTTCAGCGTGTCGTCGCCGCAGTGCTCGATGTCGATGGTCATCGTCTCGCTCTCGACCGACGCGCTGTTCGGCACACCGCAGAGCAGCCACGAGTACTCGTAGTAGGCGGTGGTCGAGATCGGGTTGTCCGGGAGGTGGTCACCCACGGCGACCGCGTACGTCGCGCTGAGCGTCGAGGTCACCGGGACGTCGGGCATCGCGATGCCGCCGCCCGTGAGCTGCGCCAGCGTGATCGGGCCGCCCGGCACGGTATCGGGCCCGCCGTCGAGGGAGTACGTGATGCTGTCGAGCGACGTCACGTTCACCGGGAGCGGGTGATGAAGCCGGACGTTCGTCGCGGTGGTCTCGCCGACGTTCTCGATGGCGATGGTGAAGGTCACCGTGGCCGTCTCCCCCATCGCGGCGTCCGCGTAGACGAGGTCGGGAGCATACGAGGTGGTCGCCAGCATCTCGAACGTCGCCGACTCGGTCGGCAGATCGAGGGCGAGCGCGATCACGGAATAGGCGTCCCCCGTCGAGTACGGCAGCAGGTAGGCCGTCGTGTCGTTCTCGACCAGGACGCCGGGGTTGCACGGCCCGCCGGCGCAGTCCGTGCCGGTGTCGTCATTGAGCGGGACGTCTGCGACGTCGAGCCCCTGCCGGCCGCCGTCGGCAGCGACCCCCGGCTCGTGGTCGATCTGGGTCCAGTTCACGCCACCGGGTATGTGCTCGCCGCCGCGATCCGTGATCTGCGCCGCGAAGAAGTTCGTCAGCGGGTGCCGCGGCCCCTCGACCCGATCGGCGTTGCCGAGCGGCGTCCCGTTCCCGAACGCGAACGAGTCGCCCGTGATCTCCGCGTCACCCTCCACCGCCGCGACGAGCAGCCGGCCGGGGAGCGGATCGCCGCCGAGATCCGGGTAGCAGAATCCGCTCACCGTCGTCGGGCCGTTGTACGAGTTCGATTCCCGGCGCCAGCCGCTCCAGATTGTCACCTGGTGGGAGCTCGCGTAGATCGCCGAGTTGGAGAAGACGACCGACATCACCCACCCGGCGTACCCGGTCCCGCCGTTGGGATCGAGGGTCTGCGTGCCGGGCACGCCGCCCACGGCGTACATGCCGTCGATCCAGTCCGGCACCAGATCGGTCACTTCGGCCCACGCGACGTATCCGTCGAGGCCGCCCGTGGTGCCGCACTGGTTCACGATCCCGCCGAGGAGATCCGGGTCCACCTCGACCTGCACCGGCGAGCCGGAGGTCGGGTACTCGAACGTGACCGGCGTGTCGATGTCGCCGGAGATGTTCTCGGATCCTCCCCCCTGGTTCGTGCGGTAGCAGCTGCCGGCCCACATGAGGAACACGGCCTGGATCTCGCCCCCCCCGATCGCGGCGAGGTCGAGCTCGCCGTACGAGTGGTTCGATGTCCAGTCGTCGGTCGTGTAGTCGCCCCAGTCGGCGTTGTCCTGGGTCGCGGGGAGGGTGTCGCTTATCCAGGTCATCGCCGACCCGAAGGGCCCGGGCCGGTCGTAGAGAGTGCTCCCTTCCGAGTCGCCGGACCTGCCCATGGTGTTGCCGGTCATCACCACCGAACCTCGGACGCTCTGCTGGAAGATCTGCGTCAGCTGCGCCACCGAGATCCCCGGGGTCGTGAGAGCGGCGAGGCCGATGGCCGCGGACGCGAGCGCGAGCGCAGTGAAAGATACTCTCGTCATCATCGGATCTCCTCTGGCGCCGAGCGCCGCTGGAAAATCGGTTTCATGGCATCGGCAACGCAATCGTCCTATTTTCTTCGAAATGGAAATACGTCCCACCCCGCGACTGTTCCCCTGATTATGGGTTCAGACTAGCAACCCCCGGAGGAAGCCGCAACTGTCCCGGCGTTCAAGGGCAGCGGCGCGGCAGTGTCCCGGGCCGCCGACGAAACCGTGCCGAAAACCCGGCCCCCGCGGGTCCATCGGGTGGGCCGGTCTTGCGCGAATCGGGTGACGGGTTAATAAAGGGCGCTGGCACTCGCGGCTCGAACGAAAGGACGGCGGATGAACATCGTCGAAAGGTTCCTGGGTTTGGCCCTGCTCGGAGCGGAGTGGGTGATGTGGATCCTGGTCGCGCTCTCCGTGGTGTCGATCGCCATGATGGTCGAACGGGCGATCTTCTTCTTCGGTCAGCGCCCGGACGTGGGCACGCTCATCGAGGCGCTGCGCACCCGGCTGGCGCAGGCCGACTTCGAAGGCGCCCGCAAGCACCTCGAAGGCATGAAGGGCGTGGCTCCGGCCGTGGGCAGGGCCGCCCTGGCCGAGGCCGAACGCGGCGCCACGGCAGTGGACGAGGCCGCGGCCAGCGCCATGGTCCGCCAGCGCCTCGGCCTGGAGCGCAACCTGGCATTCCTGGGCACGGTGGGCAACAACGCGCCGTTCGTCGGCCTTTTCGGCACGGTGATCGGCATCATCCAGGCCTTCCACGAGCTCTCGTTCAACACGCAGGGCGGGGCCGCGGCGGTGATGTCGGGCATTTCCGAGGCGCTGGTGGCCACGGCCATGGGTCTGCTGGTGGCAATCCCGGCGGTGGTGGCCTTCAACATCTTCAAGCGCCGTATCTCCACGCTGCTGGGGGACGCGGACGCCCTGGTCCACGCCGTGCTGTCCGGCCTCCACCGGGAGCAGCCCTGCTCGGAGAAGAGCTGACACCATGGCGGGCTCCAGCAAGTTCGACGAAGAAGGCATCATCTCCGACATCAACGTCACGCCGCTGGTGGACGTGATGCTGGTGCTGCTCGTGATCTTCATGGTGACCGCGACCTACATCGTCGCACAGTCGATCCCGGTTGATCTGCCGGAGGCGGGCACCGGCGAGGACGTGGTCACGACTCTGGCGATCACCATCACCGAGGACGGGACCTATTACCTGGACGGCCAGCGGGTCGACGAGGCGAAGATCAAGCAGACCATTTCGAGGACTCGGCAGGACAACCCGGACGTGCGGGTGATCATCGCCGCCGACCAGAGGCTCCAGCATGGCAAGGTCGTGCACGTCATCGACCTGGTGCGCAAGCTAGGCGTGGCCAAGTTCGCCATCAACATCGACGCCGAGGAGGAGTAGGGCCCGGGCGATGGACGCGCGAGGCGACAAGCGCCGTGGGCGCTTCCTGTCTGCCGTCTCGTTCTCCGCCGGCGGGACGATCTCCCTCGCGGTCCACGTGGCGCTGGGCCTGGCCCTGGCCCTGTTGCCCGAGCGCGTCGGCAAGACCTGGGACGTCGTCGACCTCACGGTAGAGCGGCGTCGGCCCGAGCCGGAGCCCGAGCCCCTGCCCGAGCCGGAGCCCGAGCCCGAACCGGAGCCCGACAAGCCGAGGCCGAAGCCCAAGGTGCGGGAGGCCGAGCCCGAGCCGCCACCCCCGCCCGAGCCGCCGCCCGCCGAACCGGAGCCGCCCCCCGAGGCCGAGGAGGCGCCGCCTGTGTTCGACCTGGGGGACAACACCTTCGCCGTGGGCGAGGGCGCCGGCTGGGCCCTCAACCCCTCTGAGGGGAACACCAAGTTCGGCAAGGTCGCCGATCCGGGGCAGAAGGTCCGCGGCACCAAGATCGCTCCCCGGCCAGAGGGCAAGCCCGGCGGCAGCGGCTTCCGCCCCGTGCCGGCGAAGGATCTCTCGTCGCTCCCGGTGCCGCCCAGGGACGGAATCCGCATCCCCCCTTACCCGGACGAGGCCAAGCGCGAGGGGATCGAGGGGGTTGTGCTGCTCCAGGTGTTCATCGGCAAGGACGGGAAGGTGACCCGGGTCCGGATCGTGAAGGACCCGGGGGGCGGGTTGGGCGAGGTCGCGCGCCAGGCCATGCTGCGGGAGACCTGGACCCCGGCGAAGGACAAGAAGGGCAAGGCGGTGGACACGGTCATCCCCTACAAGTACCGCTTCGTCCTCGACGGTTGAGCCGCGGTGACGACCGGAACGGATGGCAGCGGGTCGAACGAGGGGCTGGTCCCGGAGCCGGTTTTCGGCGGCCGCGTCTGGGTGGTCGAGATCGGCCCCCGCGACGCGCCCGGTGTGATGCTTGTCCACGGATTGGGCGATGCCGGCAGCCGGGACTTCGCGAGCCTGGTGGCGCGGCTGGCCCGGGAACGGCACGTGGTGACCCTGGACCTGCCGGGCTTCGGCCGCTCGGACAAGGGCAACGAGCACTACAGCCCCGGGGGCTATGCCAGGGTCGTCCGCACTGTGGCCCGGGAGCGCCTCGGCGGGCGCTACGACCTGCTCGGTCACTCGCTGGGCGGTGCCGTGGCGTTGATGGTGGCGGGCACGTCCCCTGGGGAAGTGGAGCGGCTCGTCCTGGCCGACGTGGCGGGCATTCTGCACCGTCAGGCCTACGCCGAGCAGCTGGCCTTCCTCGGGCTGGACGCCATTTCGGGGATCGACCAGCTGCTGGACGGCGCGCTCGG
Source organism: uncultured Myxococcales bacterium (assembly GCA_964476305.1). Taxonomy (GTDB): domain Bacteria; phylum Myxococcota_A; class Polyangia; order JAAYKL01; family JAAYKL01; genus CAYZAI01. The sequence goes on along the minus strand of CAYZAI010000163.1, from coordinate 1,392 downwards.
CGGCTTCCTCGGCAGCCTCCTGGGCGACCTGGTGCGGCCCGTGACCCGCCTGGAACCCGATCTGGATCTGCTCCTCGGGTTCGCCCCGATCCGCCGCCGGTTGCTCCGGGGGGACCCGGCGCGGATCGCGGCCCTGTCCCTGATCGCGACAGACTTCGGCCCGACGCTCTCGTCCGTCGGGATCCCACCGCTGTTGATCTGGGGCGCGGACGACCGGATCGCGCCCCAGCGCACGGCCAAGCTCCTCGCCGCCAGGATCCCGGGAGCGATCCTCGAAGTCATCGACGGCTGCGGCCACCTGCCGATGCGGGAGGCGCCGGACCGTTTCGAGGCGCTCGTCGCAGACTGGCTGGCGGCTCCACCACGGCGGCGGGAAGCTCTCGCGGCGTCGGTACCGCTCGCCTCCGGCCGAATCGAACGCCGCGTCGGCGAGACCGGTGTGCGGCTGACCGGCGATTTCGACCTCGTCGAGTTGAAGGATTGCCACGGCGCATTGGCGTCCGGAGTCCGGGCCCGTTCCCTCCTGGTCGCGGGCTCCAGTATCGAGGTCGAGGATTCGGTCATCGACGGCGGCGAGGTCGCACTGACGGCCGTCGATTCCCGGGTGCGGATCACGGGTGGCGCGTTGGCCGGGAACGTCGCGATCGCCGTGGACGGCTCCAACCCGGACCTGGCCGGGGTCGCCATCGCCGGACGGCGTGCCGTGGCCCGCTGCCTGGGTGGCCGCCCGGCCGACATCCTGTTCTCGGTCTGCGTAGCGGACGGCCCCCGCGGGCGCGAGCACCTCCACGGCATCCGCCGCGTGGCCCCGGACCGCGAGCTGTGATCCCGGCGCGGCGCCCGGGCCCTACAGAAGGATCAGCACCGCACGGAGCACCGACCCGGCTGGCGTGATCGCCTGGCCCGGGGTTCCGCACATGCACTCGCCCCAGGCACCGGTAAAGATGTCGTCCGGCGCGCTGCACAGGTCGCCGAATCCGTCCCCATCGGCGTCCGCCTGGTCCGGGTTGGCCAGCTCCGGGCAGTTGTCACAGACGTCCCCCACCCCGTCCCCGTCGCCGTCGCACTGATCCTCATTCGGAACCAGCCGGCAGTTGTCGCAGGCGTCCCCCAGCAGGTCCCCGTCCTCGTCGCACTGGTCGTTGTTCGGGATGTCCTTGCAGTTGTCGCAGACGTCGCCCACGCAGTCCTCGTCCAGATCGGCCTGATCCTCGTTGGTCACGTGCTTGCAGTTGTCGCAGGCGTCGCCCCACGAATCCTCGTCGACGTTCGCCTGGCCCGGGTTCTCGGTCCACTTGCAGTTGTCGCAGACGTCACCTACTTCGTCGCAGTCCTCGTCCAGTTGATCCTCGTTGGTCACGCCGGGGCAGTTGTCGCAGGCGTCGCCCCACG
>CAYZAI010000162.1:0-10343 GCA_964476305.1 uncultured Myxococcales bacterium | reverse complement strand
GAGGTGTGCGAGGATCGACGCCTGCACGTTGACAGGCTGAATGGCCTGTTTCGGGATGCCGGCTGGAGAGGGAGTGTCGTCGGCTACCTTCGAGAGCATCCCGAGGAGCTGAGCTTCGTCACCGCCATCGAGGCGCGGCTCGGGCTCGACCTCGGGCCTCTGCTCGGCGAGATCGGCTAACACGCCCCGTTGACAGTTCCGGCCGCGCGAAGTAACTCCGCAGGCGATGAACGAGCGGGACCTCAGGGCCAGGCTGGAGGAGCTGAAGCGCGAGCGGGGCGCGATCGTGCTGGCCCACAACTACCAGCTCCCCGAGGTCCAGGACGCGGCGGACATCAGCGGCGATTCCCTCGATCTCAGCCGCTCCGCGGCGGCCTGCGAGGCCGACGTCATCCTCTTCTGCGGCGTGCACTTCATGGCCGAGACCGCGGCCCTGCTGGCCCCGGAAAAGACCGTGCTGCTGCCCGACCCCGAGGCCGGCTGCCCCATGGCGGACATGATCCGCGCCGAGGACGTCCGGGCCCTGCGCCTCACCCACCCCGGGGCGGTAGTGGTCTGCTACGTGAACTCCACGGCGGCGGTGAAGGCCGAGTGCGACGTGTGCTGCACCTCGGCCAACGCGGCGGAGATCGTCGGCCGCATTCCGCCGGGCGTCCCAGTGGTCTTCGTGCCCGATCGGCACCTGGGGGACCACGTCCGACGCCTCACCGGGCGCCAGATGGTCCTGTGGCCGGGCCACTGCCCGACCCACGTCCGGCTCGACTCCGGGCACGTGACCGCGGCCCGGGCGATCCACCCGGGGGCACCCGTTCTCGTGCACCCCGAGTGCCGGGCCGACGTGCGCGAGGCGGCGGACGCCGTGCTCAGCACCGGCCAGATGGTTCGTTTCGCCGCAAAAAGCGACGCCGGCGTGATCGTCGTCGGCACGGAAGAAGGCCTGCTCCACCGCCTGTCGAAGGAGAACCCGGGCAAGCGCTTCGTGCCCCTGGCCGAGGGCACGATCTGCCCCGACATGAAGCTCGCGACTCTCGAGAAGCTGGTCCGGTCCCTCGAGGACATGCGGCATCGCGTCGCTGTGCCTGGGCCCGTGGCCGTCCGGGCCCGCCTGGCCGTGGAGCGGATGCTCGGCGCGGGACCCATCACCCCGCGGGAGGGAGACCATGCCTGATCCCCTGGTCATCGCCGGCCGCGAGTTCGGTTCTCGCCTGCTGGTGGGCACCGGCAAGTTCTCCGGCCCCACGGCTCTGGCCGCGGCCATCGACGCCTCCGGCGCGGAAATCGTCACCGTGGCGTTGCGCCGCGTCGATCTCGAAGCGCCGGCGGATCCCACGCTGGAGGCCATCGACCGCTCGCGCACCCTGCTGTTGCCGAATACCTCGGGGGCCCGGGACGCGGACGAGGCCGTGCGCCTGGCGCGGCTGGCCCGGGCCGGGGGCCTGGGGTCGTGGATCAAGCTCGAGGTCACGCCCGACCCGCGCTCCCTGCTGCCCGATCCGGTGGAGACCCTGGCCGCCGCGATCCGCCTCGTGGCCGAGGGCTTCACCGTGCTGCCCTACATGCCGGCGGATCCGGTGCTGGCCCGCCGCCTCGAGGAGGCCGGTTGCGCCGCGGTGATGCCGCTCGGCAGCCCCATCGGCACGGGCCGGGGCCTTCGGACCCGCGACTCCGTCGAGCTGATCATCGAGCAGGCCGGCGTGCCCGTGGTCGTGGACGCGGGGCTCGGCCTGCCCAGCCACGCGGCCGAGGCCCTCGAGATCGGCGCGGACGCGGTGCTGGTCAACACGGCCCTGGCCATCGCCGACGATCCGGCGCGGATGGCCGCGGCCTTCCGCCTCGCGGTGATCGCGGGCCGTGAGGCCCGCCTGGCCGGCCCCGGCGCCCCGAGCGTCGAGGCGCGCGCCTCGTCCCCGCTCACCGGCTTCCTCAGATGAGGGACACGGAGGCATGGGCGGCCATCGCCGTGGCGGATCGCGCCGAGGTCCGGACCGCCCTGGACAACATCGAACCGGGGCCCGTCCGCGACGTGCTCGGCCGGACGGATGTCATCGGCCCGCGCGATCTGGCGCTGCTGCTCTCGCCTGGCGCCGAACCGCTGCTCGAGGACCTGGCGTTGCGGGCGCGGGAGATCGCCCTGTGGCGCCACGGTCGCGCGATCACCATCTACGCGCCGCTCTACCTCTCGAACCGCTGCTCCAGCGCGTGCCCATACTGCGGGTTCGGCGCCGCGAAGGGGAAGGGCAGGGCGCTCACCCTCGACGAGGCCGTGCGCGAGGCCGAGCACCTGGCCCGGGGAGGCATGCGCCACCTGCTGCTGGTGGGCGCCGAGGATCCCCGGCACTGGCCCGTCCCGCTGATGGTCGAAGCGGTGCGGGCCGTCCGGCGCGTGGTGCCCAGCGTCTCGGTGGAGGTCCAGCCCCTTTCCGAGGACGACTACCGCTCGCTGGCCGACGCCGGGCTCCACGGGGTCACCCTTTACCAGGAGACCTACGACTCGGAGTGCTACCGGGCCCTGCACCGGGTGGGCTCCAAGGCGGACTATGGCTGGCGCCTCGGCACCCTCGACCGGGCCGGCGCCGCCGGAGTGCGGTCTCTGACCGCGGGCTCCCTGTTGGGCCTTACCCCGTGGCGGCTCGAGGCCCTGCGCCTGGGGCTCCACACCCGCTGGCTCCAGCACCGCCACTGGCGCTCTCTCGTGGGCCTGGGCCTGCCGCGCCTGAGCAACGTGCCCCCCGGATTCACCATCGAGCACCCGGTGGACGACGCGGCTTTCGTGCAGATCATCTGCGCCTTGCGGATCTTCCTGAACGACGCCCACATGTCCCTGTCCACCCGCGAGCCGGCCACGCTGCGGGATCGGCTCGTGCATCTGGGCATCACCCACTGCTCCGCGGGCTCGCGCACGAGCCCCGGGGGATACACCGAGCCGGGGAGCGCCCGGGAGCAGTTCGAGATCGCGGACACGAGGGACCCCGCGGAGGTCGCCCGGGCCCTGGCGGACGAGGGCTACGAACCCGTGGCCAAGGATTGGGACGTGGGCCTGGGCTCCGAGCGGGAAGGGGAGCGCCTCCGATGAGCTTCGAGATCGCGTTGAACGGCAAGACGCGCCAGGTCGCCGCCACGGACCTCGCCTCCCTCGTGGAGGAGCTGGGACTCTCCGACGCCGGGCTCATCGCCGAGCGGAACGGCCGGGCCGTGCCCCGCGATGCCTGGGGCGTGGAGCACCTCTCCCCCGGTGACCGGGTCGAGCTCGTCCGCCTGATGGGGGGAGGGTGAGTCCGGGACCTGGCCCGGGCGCGCATCAAATGCCTTGCAATTTCGGGCCGGTGAGGTTAGACAAATGACCCTTCGCGACCCCGGTGCGCCGGGGCGTGTGTGGAATCGAAGCGATTCCGAAGAGGCGAGAGGTTTCGGACGATGCCCAAGATGAAGAGCAACCGCGCGGCCGCCAAGCGTTTCCGCAGGACCGCCAGCGGCAAGGTCCGCTGCGACCGCCCGTTCCACAGCCACATCCTGACGTCGAAGACCACGAAGCGGAAGCGCCGGCTGCGCAAGAACAACATCATGAACGCCAGCTTCGAGCGTCATGTCCACCGGCTCCTGCCTTACCTGTAGGTCGCACCTCACGGGAAGGCCGGTCTAGCGGAAAGGAGCACCCCGATGGCGCGTGTCAAGAGAGGGTTCAAGGCGAGGAGGCGGCGCAACCGCTTCTTCAAGGCGGCCAAGGGCTTCTTCGGCTCGCGCAGCCGCCTGTTCAAGGTGACCAAGGTCGCCGTGATGCACGCATGGAAGGACGCCTGGGTCGGCCGCAAGCTGCGCAAGCGCGACATGCGCAGGCTGTGGATCACCCGCATCGGTGCGGCGGCGAAGCAGCGCGGGACCAGCTACTCGCGGATGATGGGCGGTCTTCGCAAGGCGGGCGTGGCTCTCGACCGCAAGATCCTGGCGGACATCGCCGTGAGCGACCCCGAGGGGTTTGCCGCGGTGGCCCGGCTCGCCGGCGCCGCCAAGTAGGGATGGCCCGATCGATCCCCCTCCGCTCCGCACGTCCGACCCCGACACCGAGACGCAAGAGAGGTGCCCCATGAATCCGTCCGAGATGATCGGCCGGCTCGCGGAGCTGGCGGCGGCGTGTGAGACGGCCCTCGCCGGACTCGGCGACGAGCGGGCCGTCCGCGAGCTCCAGGCCGCCTACCTGGGCAAGAAGGGCGAGGTCACGCAGCTGCAGCGCCTTCTGGGCGGGATTCCGCCCGAGGCCCGCAAGGAGGTCGGCCGCGCCTTCAACGACACGAAGAACCGCATCACATCGGCCGTGACCGCGGCCATCGCCGAGCTGTCCTCGCGGGAGGATCGCGCCTACCTGGAGCGGCACCTCGACCTGACCCTCCCCGGGCGGGTGCCGCGCTGCGGACACCTGCACCCGCTCTCCATCGTGCTCTATGACATCTGCGACGTTTTCGTCTCGATGGGTTTCGACGTCGCCGTCGGCCCGGAGGTGGAGACCGACCTCTTCAACTTCGGCAAGCTCAACTTCCCCGAAGACCACCCTGCGCGGGACATGCAGGATACGCTCTTCGTCAAAGAAGGGCACACCCTGCTGCGTACCCACACCTCGCCGGTGCAGATCCGCACGATGCTCGAGCGGCCGCTGCCGATCCAGATCGTGGCCCCGGGGACCGTCTACCGCCGCGACGACGACCCGACCCACAGCCCGATGTTCGTCCAGGTCGAGGGCCTGCTGGTCGACGAGGGCGTGACCTTCGCCCACCTGAAGGGCGTGCTCGAGACCTTCACCCGCTCGATCTTCGGCGAGGACGTGCGCGCGCGGTTCCGGCCGAGCTTCTTCCCGTTCACCGAACCCTCGGCCGAGATGGACATCCAGTGCATCTCGTGCCGGGGCGCGGGCTGCCGGCTCTGCTCGCGCACGGGCTGGCTCGAGATCCTCGGCTGCGGCATGGTCGATCCCAGCGTGCTCGCCGGCGTCGGCATCGACCCCGAGCGGTACACGGGCTTCGCCTTCGGCATGGGCGTGGACCGCATCGCGATGCTGCGCTACGAGGGCATCGGCAGCATCCGGCTCTTGTACGAGAACGACCCGCGGTTCCTCGAGCGCTTCAGGAGGTGATCCGATGCTGGCTAGCTGGAAGTGGCTGTGCGCCCTGACAGGGTTCTCCCCTGACCCCGCGGAGCTCGCCGATCGCCTGACCTTCGGGGGGCTGGAGATCGACGGCCTGCGACGCGCGGGCGAGGGCCTGGACGGCGTCGTCGTCGGCGTGATCGAGGCGCGAGAGCGGCACCCGCGGCGCGACAACCTCTCCGTGGTGCGGGTGGACGGCGGCGCCGGCGTCGTGCAGGTCGTGTGCGGCGCGCCCAACTGCCCGGGGCCCGGTGCGCGGGTCGTGCTGGCGCGGGTCGGCGCGCGGGTCGGCGACGTGGTCATCGCCGAGCGGGAGCTGGCAGGAGTGATGTCGGCCGGGATGCTCTGCTCCGAGATCGAGCTGGGGATCGGCCCGGACGCGGACGGGATCCTGCTTCTGGACGGAGAGACGGAAGCCAAGGCGGGGACGCCCATCACGGCGGCGCTCGATCTCGACGATTGGATCCTGGACGTCGGCGTCACGCCCAACCGGCCGGACGCCCTGAGCCACCGGGGCCTGGCCCGGGACGTCTGCGCCCTCTACGGCCGCCCGTACGCGCCGCCCGTGCCGGCGGCGATCCCGGCTTCCGGCCCTCCCGCCTCGGAGCTGGCGCGGGTGGAGCTGCGCGATCCTGTCGGCTGCCCACGGTACGGCGCGGCGGTGATCACCGGCGTGGCGGTGAGGCCGAGTCCCTTCGCCCTGCGCGCTCGCCTGCACAACCTGGGGGTACGGCCAATATCGAACCTGGTGGACGCGACCAACCTCGTGCTGCTGGAGTGGGGCCAGCCCCTGCACGCCTTCGACCTCGACCGGCTCGAGGGCCGCGCCATCGTCGTGCGCAAGGCCGGGGACGGCGAGCGCATGACGACGCTCGACGAAGTGGAACGTCACCTCGTCGGTGAGGACCTGCTGATCTGCGACGCCGAGAAGCCCGTGGCCGTGGCCGGGGTGATGGGCGGGCTCGACACCGGCATCGGCCAGGAGACGCGCAACCTGCTCATCGAGTGCGCGCACTTCGATCCCCGGGGCATCCGCCGCACGTCGAAGCGCCTGAGGCTTGCCAGCGAGTCGTCCTACCGCTTCGAGCGCGGCGTCGATCCGAATGGCGTGCCCGAGGTGCTGGCCGCCGTGACGGAGCTGGTCTGTCGCCTGGCCGGAGGCGCTCCGGCGCCCGGGATCATCGATTGCTACCCATCGCCCGTCCGCGGCCCGGTCCTGGACTTCCGCCTCGAGCGGTACGCGAGGGTGATGGGCACGGCGGTGGACACCGGCGAGGCGCGGCGCACTCTCGAGGCCATCGGCTGCGAGGTGGAGGGTGAAGGCCAGGTGCTGCGGGTGCGCGTGCCGACCTCCCGGCCGGACATCGAGCGCGAGATCGATCTGGTCGAGGAGGTCGCGCGGATCCGGGGGCTCGACGCGGTGCCGTCGACGCTGCCGCGGATCCAGTGCCAGCTCCCGGCGCGGGAGGAGTTCGAGGCGATCCGCCGGGCCAAGGATGTCCTGGCAGCGGCCGGCCTCGACGAGGCCATCGGCTACTCGTTCGTGCCCGAGGCGCTGCTTCTGGCCCTCGGGAGCGGCCGTGGCGTCGTACGGATCGCCAATCCCCTGTCAGCGGAGCGCGCCGCCATGCGCACGACGCTGCTGGCGGGTCTGCTCGAGAACGCCCGGCGGGCGGCCACGCGCTTCCTGCCCGGGGTGCGCCAGTTCGAGGTGGCGCGTACCTTCCACGACGAGGGCGGCGAGCTCCCCCGCGAGGTCGTGCGCGCCGCCGCGCTGCTGACCGGCCCCCGGGACGCCTGGGTCGGGGAGCCCGGAGAGCCGCTCGACTTCTACGACGTGAGAGGGCTGGTCGATCGCTTCGTGCTCGAGCTGACGTCGCGGCCGCCGGAGCTGGTGTCGCCGACAGACCCGGGCCCGGCGTGGCACCCGCGCCGCGCGGTGGAGGTCCGGCTGGACGGCGCGGTCCTTGGTATGGCGGGCGAGCTGCACCCGGCGGTGCTCGCCGGGCTGAAGCTCCCGAAGGGCGCGGTGGGCTTCGAGCTCGAGCTGCTGTCCCTGTGGGACCGGCGCGTGCGCCCGAAGGCGCCCGTGCTGCCCGAGCTGCCGCCCATGGCCCGGGACGTGGCCCTGCTCGTGGACGAATCCGTGGATGCCGAGCCCCTGCGCGCCGCGCTGGGCGAAGCCTGCGGCGAGCTGGCCGAGTCCGTGCGGCTGTTCGACGTCTACCGCGGGGACAAGCTGCCCGAGGGCAAGAAGTCCCTGGCCTTCTCGGTGACCTACCGCGCGCCCGATCGCACCCTCACCGACGACGAGGTCGATCGCGTCCACCGGGCGGCCGTCGAGCGCGTCGCCGCGGATTTCCACGCCAAGGCGCGGTAGCCCCCTTCAACGTCCCGCCCCTCAGAAAACCCAAACCGACATTCCCGATCCTGGTACGATGGTGCCGGGAGGAAGCCGATGAAGACGACCACGAGGGGACTCCTGCTCCTGGGCTCGGTCCTGGTGCTGGCCGCCGGCTGTCACCGCGCCGTGGAGCTGGGCCTGGGCGACGCCGGGACAGACTCGGACACCGACACGGATGGGGACACCGACTCGGGTACCGGTACGGACGGCGACACCGATTCGGCCACGGCTACCGACACCGGCACCGGCGACTGCGAGAGCGCCACCATCGACCTGCCCCACGCGGCGGCGAGCGCGCTCGTGCTCCTCGATCGCTCGGTGTCGATGACCTCGAACTCCATCGGGCCGGTGACCTTCGCCGAGGTGGCCGCCAACTTCGTGCGCTTCGCGGCGCAGTGGTTCGACGAGGGCGACCGTGTGAACCTCGGCCTGGCCGTGTTCCCCTCGCCCTCGTGCCCGGACGGCGTGGTGGGCTCGCCGAACGAGTGCGCGCCCGCGTCGTCGGACTCCAACCCCGTGGTGGAGGTGGCGCCCGACAACTTCGACGACCTCGACCTCGCGCTGGACATCGCCGGCACCTGCGGCGGCACGCCCCTGTGCCATTCCCTGGTCTGGGCCCGGGGCCACCTGACCGGCTCGGACTTCCCGGCCGGGCTCGCGGATCGGCCGAAGACCGTGCTCGTGATCACGGACGGCGCGCCCAACTGCAACCCCGATCTGGATCCCCAGACCTGCACCTGCACATCGGGACCGTGCGTGGACCCCAAGCAGTGCCTGGACGACGCGTGCGCCGGCAACGCCGCCTCGCAGCTCGCCGCGGCGGAGATACCGGTGTTCGTCGCGGTGGTGGGTGACGAGGGGTTCGAGTGGGGCGAGGTGATGGACGCCATCGCCGCGGCCGGCGGCACGAGCGCGTACTACCCCATCGGCGAGCCCCAGCAGGACCAGGGCGCCGTCCTGGACATCGACGGCCGGGTAACGCCCTGCTGGTTCGGCGTGGACTGGAGCGCCGTGCCCGACGGGCCCGAGAAGGGCTGCCACGCGCTGACGGTCGAGGCCGAGATCGACGGTGTGTGGGAGGAGCTGCCGCGTTCGCCGAACTGCAATTTTTCGGACGGCTGGCGCTGGGTGGGCGAGCCCCCGGCCTACGACGAGACCACCGACTACGAGACCCTGTGCACGCGCATCGAGCTGTGCTCCTGGTCCTGCGAGCTGTACAAGACCCAGGCGCTCCAGCAGGTCCGCGGCCGCCTCGACTGCCTGGAATAGGACGGATCGCCTGGGAGTTCGCCGTCTCGAAAGTCCGGACGGTCGGGACCCCGCGGCTACCAGTCCAGCTGGTACAGGGCCTCGACCTCCTCGGGACCGAGCGCGCGGTCGTACACGCGGACGTCGTCGATCTTCCCGTCGAAGTAATACGACGAGTACTCGGCGTTGTACACATATCCAATGACCATGCCGACGAGGCTGTCATGGATCGAGCCGACGACCGCTTCGTCCACCAAGCCGTCCAGGATTCCGTCCACGTACACGGTCACGGACTGCCCCTGGTCGAACACGCCCACCATGTGATGCCACTGGCCGGTGGCCAGCTCGGTCTCGCCGCAGACCAGGGAGCAGTTTTCCGAGCCGTACAACACGCAGGAGCCGTCGGCGGAGATGATGGTGTTTGCCACATGCATGTTGACCTGATCCAGGCAAGTCCCCTGGTTCTCCAGGTTCAGCGAGTAGGCGCGCTCGTTCGAGGGACTCACGCCGGAGTACTTCGAGACGATGCCCTGGTTGCCGGACGAATAGCCGTCGATGTTTATCCAGGCCGAGATCGACAGGGACCCGGTGAGCTTCAGGGAATCGCCGTTGCCGCAGTCGATGTAGTCGTCATAGCCGTCGAAGCTGTAAGCGCTCAGCGGATTCAGGAACCTGTCCTCGGTCAATATGGCTCCGTGGACGGTACCGTGGTTTCCGTGGCCGCTCCCGTCGTTGGCGTTCCCGTTGAACGGATAGAAGGCGACCAGGCCCAAGTCCAGCGAGTCCGTGTCGCTGTCGGTGTCGGTATCGGTGTCGGTGTCGGCGTCGGCGTCGGTGTCGGTGTCGGCGTCAGCATCGGCATCGCTGTCCGCGTCGATATCGGTATCGGTATCGCCATCGGCGTCGGTATCGGTGTCGGCGTCGGCGTCGGTGTCGGTGTCGGTGTCGGTGTCGGTGTCGGCGTCAGCATCGGCATCGCTGTCCGCGTCGATATCGGTATCGGTATCGCCATCGGCGTCGGTATCGGTGTCGGCGTCGGCGTCGGTGTCGGTGTCGGTGTCGGTGTCGGTGTCGGTGTCAGCATCGGCATCGATGTCCGCATCGGAATCGGTATCGGTGTCGGCGTCGGTCCCGCCGAAATCGCAGCAGAGCCTCTGGTCGGGGCAGGTCAGCCCCGAGAGGAACTCGCCGCCGCCATTGAGGCACGCGGCGATGGAGGTCACGCAGTCCCCGGTGCAGGTGAAGTCGGTCTCGGCCTCGGTCTCGCTCCCGGTGTCCGGATCGGTGGACGGCCCGCCGTCCGGGTTCAACTCACCGGCCTGGCGGCAGGCGGAGACCAGGACCAGTACCACCCCGAGAGCCAGCTCAAGCGTCTTCTGTCTCATGCCGTCCTCCCCGTTCCGGGCCCCCCGGGGATAGCGCCTCGACACCATGCTAGACATTGTACCTCCGGTACGGCGGAAGGTGGAAAAAAGGTTTTCAGGCGGTAATCCTATGCCTATCCTATCCTCTGACCGGTTGACCGCGACACGCGAAAGTCGGGGTGGGGATGAACGG
>CAYZAI010000161.1:0-10352 GCA_964476305.1 uncultured Myxococcales bacterium | reverse complement strand
CCATATGACACTTAGCTCTGCGCCGGACAGCCAAGTGTCAAGTGGCGGGTTGCGACCCCTATTCCCCCCTCTGGCTAGAATTATATCGATGTCTCAAGGAAACATGTTTCCTTGAGCGACCGATGGTTTTATTTTTGTTTTAAAACATGATGTTATAGCATCGTATACGATGTTCGTTGTCCGATATTACGGTTTCAGAACCTTCTGCTTTTTCACATCCGGCCCCGGCAATCGGCAGGTCTGATTGGTGAACGAAGCTCGCGGCCCACGGCCCTGGATTGAGTACGCTCGACACCGCCCGACCAGAAAACCGTTCCCCCGTTCCCCGGTACGGACTACACGGATCAACCCGATATCGCTGAGCAATCCGGTGCGGGCCCGACGGGTTGGCGAACCGGAGAGGCACCACGAAGACAGGCGGCCCGCTGCGCCGCACCCGCTGCGCCGCGGGCTCCGATGTGTTACATTGTTGTGCTCGGAGATCACCGGTGTCCGTGGGCACTTCGCCTGCCGGATGATCTGCCATGAGGCGCAACATGCCGTTTTCAAAACACTTTTCAGCGTTCCTGGCCGTGCTGGCCCTGGCCCTTCCGACCTGCGACTCGACCCGGGACGGACCGACCCCGGACCCGGCGGGGGTCGCCCCGTCGGAAATCTGCACGGCGTGCGGCGAGAACCTGATCCAGATCTCGGGCTCGGGCTTCTCGCCGGCTTCGGGGAGCTCCCTGGGCGGCGGCGAGGAGCTGCTCATGCCCCGGGTCTTCCTGGTGGCGCCGGACGGCACCGAGAGCGAGGTCCCCTCGGTCGGCGTGACCCTGGCCGCGGGCGAGACCGGGGGCCAGGTGCTCGCGGCGACCATCCCCGCGGACTTCGTCCCCCCCACCGAGAGCGGCGCGGCGTCGATCACCTACGACATCCGGATCCTGAACCCCAACGGCAACGAGGGGTGGCTTCGGGCCGCGGACGGCCTGGGCCTGACCGTGGTGGCGCCATCGTACTTCGACCTTTTGCGCATCGAGCCGCCCTTCGGCTGGCACGAGGAGGACACGCAGGTCACGATCTTCTCGAACGCGGGGTTCGTCTCGACGCCCTCGGCCTACATGGTGCCGCACGACGACCCCGAGGCCGGGCAGATCCCCTTCGAGCGCGTGGCCTTCATCGACGAGTCGACCATCACCGCGGTGGTTCCCGCCGGCGCGGCTCTCGGCGTCTACGACGTCTACGTCGTCAATCCGCCGCCCTCGAACACCATCGGCGTGCTGGTGAGCGGTTTCACCGTGGTGGACAACCCGGTGCCCCGGGTGATCTGGGTCGTGCCCAGCCGCGGCACGAGCCAGGCCGACACCGACGTTGCGATCTACGGCGCGAACTTCCGCGATCCGGTGCGGGTCGAGCTCATCGACCAGGCGCTGCAGGTGGCCGTGACCATCGATGCCCACACCTCGGTCACGGATACCGAGATCCAGACCGTGTTCCCAACCGACAGCCAGTCCGGCGACCTGCCCCCGGGGCCGTACCTGGTGCGCGTCACCAACCTGGACGAGATGTCCTACGGCTCGTGGGCCGCGTTCCTGGTGACCAACCCCTCGGGCAACCTGAACCCCTTCGAGGAGTCCGAGACCATGACCACCGGGCGGCGCATGCTCTCCGGGCTGTTCGCGAACGACGAGCCGGGCAACCGCTATGTCTTCGCCATCGGCGGCGACACGGGAGACGGCGGCGAGGTGCTGGACACCCTGGAGTTCGCGCAGCTCTCCCACTTCGGCGCCCTCGGTGCCTGGCGCGAGCAGAAGCACCGGCTGAACGTTCCGCGGGTCGGCGCCTCCGCCGTGGCGGTGCCCGTCTTCGACCCCGAGGGCTCGCCCTTCATCCCGGTCAAGACCTACATCTATGTCGTGGGCGGCCTCTCCGACGCGGGCGAGGTCCTGGACACGGTGGAGCGGGCCCTGGTCCTGCCGTCCTCGGACGCCCCGGTCGTCACCTCCGCGGAGGCGTCCGCGACCGCGGGCACCCTGGCCGTTGGCACCTGGTACTACATGGTCTCCGCGGTCCTCGGGACCGACGATCCCGACAACCCGGGCGGCGAGACCGCCCCCTCGAACGAGGCCATCGTGACCCTGCCCGCGGAGGGTGCCGTCGCGCTCGAGTGGGATCCGGTGACGGTCAACGGCGAGGCCGCGGCGGCCTACCGCGTCTACCGAACGGACGAGGCGAACGGCACGTCGTGGACCGAGCACCTGATCGCCGAGGTCACGGAGACCTCGTACACCGACACCGGGGACGCGGCCGGCACGGAATCGCCCAACTACCCCGGCGCCACGGGCGTCTTCACGGTCCTGCCTGAGACCCTCGGGTCGCCGCGCTGGGGCCACCAGGCCCTGCTGGTCCACGACGATGACGGCGAACGCATGTTGCACGTGCTGGGCGGCAAGGACGCCGTCGCCGGCGGTATGCTGGCGTCGGGCGAGTGGGCGCCCGTCGACGACACCGGCCTGATGGGCGCGTTCGACGCGACCGGCGCCACGGCGATGACCGAGCCGCGGGCCTTCTTCTCGGCGGTCGTCGAGGACCAAGGCAACATCGGCACCTTCCCCACCGACGGTTCCCGGCTCTGGGCCATGGGCGGCGTCACCACCGGCGGCGATACCACGAGCAGCCTCGAGGGATCGGACATCACCGCGGACGGGGGCAACGGCGCCTGGACCGTCAACGGCCACACCGTGCAGGATGCCGCCGGAACGATGGCGGTCATCACCAACAACAAGCTGTTCATCATCGGCGGTGCCGGCAGCGCGGACGACACGACCTTCGGCAACGTCACGCCGAACGGCCGGGACACCGAGTTCGACGAGGACGGCGACATCACCGGCTCGATCAACTCCACGGCCAGCAGCCTGCAAGATCCCCGGGCCCTGGGCATCGGCCTGTACGGCGCGGGCTTCATCTACTTCTACGGCGGCACCTCTGACGGGACCGACGCGCTCGCCACCACCGAGCGGACCTACTAGGAGGAGGCGGAGATGAAAACAACGACACAGACGACCATCGCTTCCCTCCTGCTCGCCCTGCTGACCGCGCCCCTCGCCGCCTTCGCCCAGGAAGAAGGCGGAGACGACGCCCCGGATCCCGCGATCGAGGCGAGCCTCGACACCGGAGCCGACGGCTGGAGGTTCGGCCTCGCTCCGCGGGTCGGCCTGGACATCCCCACGTCGAAGCTGGGCCCGTTCGTCTCGGCCGCGCTGGAGTTCGACGTCTTCCTGCCCGTGCTCGACAACCGGCTGGTGCTGGCCCTGGACTTCTCGTTCACCTACCCCCGCGAGGAGGGCAGCGGCCAGGATCCCCGCGTCCCGGGCGGGTCCTACGACTGGGAGACCAAGGTGCTCGAGTTCAAGTGGGCCATCGACGTGATCTGGCGCTTCCTCGACGACACCCACGCGCTGACCCCCTTCGTCGGACTCGGGCCGGCGGTGCAGTACCTGCGCACGGCCCAGACCACGTCCATCGACGGCGCCGGCGAGAACACCGAGAAGAGCGCCGAGTTCGGCTTCGAGGTGCTCGGCGGCCTCGACTGGAAGCTCGGCATCGGCTACCTCTTCGGCGACGTCCGCTTCGCCTTCACCGACCTGGACCACCGCTTCACCGGCGATACCAACGCCGGCAACGTCACGATCTGCGCCGGCTACCGGTTCGTGTTCTAGGGGAGATCAGCGCACTTCGAAGTCCCGCAGGGCGTCGTCGAGACCGAGGCCGGGCGGGTCCGGCGGCAGCAGGTCGAGGCCGCGCACGATGGCGCTGATCGAGTGCTGCACCGTGTCGATGCGGATCGCGGTCTTGGTCTGGGACTCGTAGAACCCGCCCACCGCGTCATTCGCACCGCGGCCACGCGGGGAAATTCGAAGTACACCGTGATGGCATTGTCCGGCACGAGCAGTTCAGGTCATGCCGCCTTGAAGCGCTGCACCGCGATGTGGAGCCCGGCCCGCTCGGCCGACGCGACGAGCCGCTCCAGTTCCCGCATGGTGTCGGTATCGATGTACTCCTCGCCACAGGTGGAACAGATCTGCGCCGGAACGTCGCGAATCACGACGACTGTCGTGCCCTTGTCGATGCTGACCGTAACCTTGCCTTGCGCCGTCAGGCCCTTCTTGCAGGCGATGCAGGTCATTGCTTCCTCCGTTCGAAGCCGTCCTCCCACTTGTCGGGATCGGGCCGGTAGGCGGTGATGACGTGGGTGATGTCGGTCTCGGTCTCGTCGGCGGCGACGACATGCAAAGGACGACTTCTAGACCAGCCGAGGAGCAGGCGGCTGGGGAACGGCTCGTCTTCCAGGTAACTCTCGACTACCTTGCCGCTCTCGACGACGTGCTCGATCTCGTTGATCCCGATGCCTCGCTCCATCATCCTGCGGGCAGCATGCAACCTGATGAACAGGCGACGTTTCATGTCGATGATCTCTCTTCCCGAAACCGCATGTTCTCAGTATAGCCCATTTCTTCGAAACAGACAGCGGGGGCCGAGGTGGGCGCTTGTCACTTGCAACGCGCCGGCACTTGTCCGCCCTCGGCGAGACGAGCTGTCGGGGCCGGGGATGAACTTCAGCGCACTTCGAAGTCCCGCAGGGCGTCGTCGAGACCGAGGCCGGGCGGGTCCGGCGGCAGCAGGTCGAGGCCGCGCACGATGGCGCTGATCGAGTGCTGCACCGTGTCGATGCGGATCGCGGTCTTGGTCTGGGACTCGTAGAACCCGCCCACCGCTTCCTTGGGCCTCGGGATCCAGAAGCGGTCGTGGGCGCTGACCTGACCCCGGGCCAGGAAGTGGAAGGTCTGGCGCAGCTGCTCCTCGAGGGGCGACACGTCCTCGCCGATGGCCCGGCCGAGGATGGCCGCCGAGACCATGGCCTCGGCAGCCGTGGCCGTGCCTCCCACGTGGGGAGTGAAGATGTGGGTCACGGACATGCCCCCCGCGTCCTCGGCGAAGGGCGTCTCGTCGGCCCGCAGGGTGATCCGGTCGTAGTGCTTCCCGACCTCGAGGCAGATCCGGGCGTACTCCGGCTTGGGCCTCACGCGGTACATCTCCTCGGCCGCGAGGCAGGTCCAGTGCTCCTGGAGAAAGTGCCAGTGGCCGAGGAAATGATCCCAGTACGGGCCCGCCAGGTAGTCCATCCCCTCCTCGGCCGCGGCCAGGGACTCTTCGTCACCTCTCACGGCCCGGGCGTGGATCGCGAGCGCCAGCACTGCCTGTTGCGTGGCGTAGAGCTTCATCAGCTCGCGGTCGATGCCCTTGTCCGGGTACCAGTCGTGATAGAAACCGTCCTTGCGCTGCATGAACCGGAGGAACCGCGCGACCTTTCGCGCCGACTCGTCGAAGCGGCCGTCTCCCGTGGCCAGGCGGTACTCGGACAGGGCCAGGAGCCCCAGGGCCGCGGAGCCCACGTAGCACTTGCCCCGAGCCTTCAGGCACCGCGATCCGTCCGGCCCCGCCACCAGCTCCTTCTCGAAGCGCTCGAGGGCGCGACCCGCGGCCTCGAGGAATTCCGGATGGTCCAGGGTACGACCCACCAGGGCCAGGCTGTACGAGACCCCGGCGTGCCGAGGCCAGTTGTAGACCCCGGACAGGTCCCTGTCAGCGATCGGGTCCCAGTAGTAGTGGTAGCTCCCGTCTGGGCGCAGCGCTCGCGCCAGGTATCTCGCCCCCGCCAGCACTGCGGCCTCGCCCCTGCTCCGAGTCGGGGCCGGGCGGTCCGTGGAGGCCTTGAGCAACCGCCGCGGCGCGAGATCGTCACCCTCGACCACGGTGAGCGCGCGGAAGCGCTCCAGATCCCCGGCCTCGCCTCGCTCGCCGTAGGCGCGCTCGGCCGCGTGGGCCAGCGTCGTGCCCACCCGCCCGCGATCGAGGCCGATCTTGAAGTTGGCGTCGAACGAGGGAAGGGGCCGGAACGACCCGTACTTGTGCTGGCGGATCAGCTCCGACGGCGAGAGGTAGACCCGGCGGCCATCCACCACGCCGCTGACCCCGTCGTGCCCCTCGACGAAGGACAGCGCGAACAGAGGCCCGGCCGAAGGCACCCAGCCCGTGGCCGTGGCCAGGTCCAGCTGCAGCCGCGCGCTCGGGTCCGAGAGTTCGCGCCGGACATGCCGCAGTTGTTCCGACAGCCCGCTCGCGGCGACGGCCAGGGGCTTGTCATCGAGTTGCCAGACCTGAGCGCGCCGACCCTTCCGCCACAAGGTCAGCACCAGCGGCACTCGGTCCTGCGCCACGTGGGAGAGGGTCGCGGGCCACTCGAAGTCGCGATCCGAGGCGGCCGCCCTCCGCAGGGCCACGAGGATCCGGCCGGCCTCCTCCGGGGAGATGGCGGTGTTCGCCTCGAGCCGGAACGGCAGCGGCGCCAGCACGACGGCCGTGATCCCCAGCAGGAGGGAGACCAGACCGAGCCGTGCCACGGAAGGCAGCCTCACCGCTGGCCCTCCGGCGCCGTGCCCTCCCGACCGCCCTTGCGCAGGAAGTGAAGCACGTGACCCGGGATCAGCCAGAACAGGATCAGCGCCACCGCGCCGATGGCCAGGGCGATGCCGCCCAGGGACTTCCCGTGCTGGCCGTAGATGCCGTAGAGATAGGAGGCCGAGGCCGCGACCAGAAGCGCCAGCACGAGGCCAGCCAGCCAGTGGACGAGACAGACCGCGGCCGCAGCGATGCGCCCCGGTCGCCCGGCCAGCACCAGGGCCGGCCCCGCGACCAGGGCCGCCACCGCCAGGGCGCCCAGCACGCCGTTGACCGTGGGCGAGCGGCTCGGCGCCAGCACGGGAATCACGCCCACCATCACCCCCTGGACCGCGAGCAGCGCGCCGAAGAGAACGTTCTTCCTCCCGATTCGCATGGCCATCCGCAGACCGCCTTTCTACTGGAACACGACCAGCCCGTGAACCTCGCGGCCCTCGAGCCTCGCCCGACCTCCGAGGAACGCGAGCTCGACCAGGAACACCGCGCCGACCACCTCGGCTCCCGCGCGCTCGATCAGCCGGCAGGTGGCCGCGGCCGTGCCGCCCGTGGCCAGCAGATCGTCCACCACCAGCACCCGGTCACCGCCGCCCACGGCGTCCGCATGGATCTCGAGGGCGTCGGTACCGTACTCTAGGGCGTACTCCTCGCGCAGGGTCGCGGCGGGCAGCTTGTTCGGCTTGCGCACCGGCACGAAACCCACCCCCAGCCGCTCGGCCACGGGTACGCCGAAGATGAAGCCCCGGGACTCCATTCCCGCCACGGCGGTCACACCTCGGCCCTCGAACGGCGCGGCCATCAGGTCCGCCGCGGCGCCAAGGCCCCGCGGATCGCGGATCACGGGCGTGATGTCCTTGAACAGGATGCCGGGCTTGGGAAAGTCCGGCACGTCGCGGATCAGCGAGCGGATCAGGTCGAGGCCGTCTGCCATGGGTTCCCTCCTCCCGCGACCAGAGGCGCGGCGAAGGACACCATAGCCGATCCCGGGGCCGGACGTCGACAGCCGTCGCCTTCCCTCGAGGGGCGGGACCGGATATGAAGTGGATGACACCTGCGACGGAGCGAGCGACACTCGCCGGAAGACGCACGACCAGCGAACGGGAGGAGAGCCATGGCCCACGGACCGATGGGACGACGCGCGCGAGGCCGGGTGGTTTTCCAGGTAGCGCTGTTCGCGGCTATTCCGTGCGCGACAGCCTGCCGCGGCGCGGGGACGGATCCGGCAGGCGGTGCTCCCGAGCCCTTGCCGGCGCAGGCCCTGGTGCCGAACGCCGTCCCGGTCGCCGCGCCCCCCGCGACTCTCGAGGACGCAGGCCCGCGGCCCGCCGAGTCGTCATTGTCGCCCCCCGCCGCCCCGGACGCAACCGCCGTCGCCCTCTCGGCGGACGACGAGGAGTTCCGGCGGCAGGTGGATTGCCTTCAGCGCGAGGGGCGTCTGGCCGAGCTCCGCGGATCCTTCGGCCCCGGCGGCGCACTGGACGCGCGGCTCTGGACGTACCGCGGGCGCCTCGTGAAGATGCAGCGGGAGGGCGTGTTCGCGCGGCCGCTGACGGAGATCGGCTTCCCGGACACGGGTGACGTCCGCGAGATCGCCGTACGCTACGACGACGGCTGGGGCGAACGCACCGTGACCAACGCGGCGGAGATCGCCCTCTGGCTCGAGGCGCTGGTCGCGGGCAGCGTGGTCCGCGAGCCCGTGCGGGACACCCGCTACTACCCGGGCCCGGATCGCGTTGTCGGGGACTCGGCGCTCTCCCTGGGGATCAACGGGCTGTGGTTCTCGTCGCACCCGTCCACGCTGGAGATCCGGGTGATTGGGAAGCCGCCGCTGGTCCTCGAGCTCTTCCTGGAGGATCCGGCCTGGTCGGGCGGGCCGCGGCCTTCGCCGGGATCGCCCGTCGTCGAGAAGGTGAAGAGCTACCGCGTCCAGCCGCCCGAAGGAAGGGCCCTGGATTTCGAGAACCCGCTCCTCGATCCCCTCGTCGAGCGGTACCTGCTGGAGATCACCCGCGAGAAGGGGCTGACCCACGGCGAGTGGACGACACCCGAGGTCGACGGCGGGGGCCCGGACGCGTGACTCGGGTGCCGCCCTCGGCGTCGAGCTGATCGCGATGGAGGAGCGGGGGCCCGCGGCAGGCGCTCAGTCCGCCGCGGGCAGGTAGAGCAGCGGGTCCCGCGGCCGCTCGTCGACCCGGACCTCGAAGTGCACGTGGGGCGCGGTGGCCGCGCCGGTCTGGCCCACCTCGGCGATGATCGCGCCCTGCTTCACCGCCGCGCCCTCGGCCACCTTGTTCTTCGAGTTGTGGGCATAGACCGTGACGATGCCCCCCTCGTGCCCGAGGATGACCATGTTGCCGTAGCCCTTGATCGCATCGCCGCTGTAGATCACGCGGCCGTCCGCCGCGGCGCGGACCGGGGTCCCCACCGTCGCGGAGATGTCGATCCCGTCGTGGTGCTTGCCTCCCTTGGGCCCGAACCCGGAGCGGAGCTCGCCGTCCACCGGCCAAGTGAAGCACGGCCGGCCGGAGGCCCCGCAGCTCCCCACCGCGTTGGCGTGCGCCGGCTTCTTCGCGGCGGCGCCTTCCGTTGGCGGGAACGGTGGTGCGACCGCGGCGACCAGGGGTTCCGGGGGCGGCGCGCCGGTGCCCGGAAGTTTCCCGGAAGCGATCGGCACGAACACCTGTTTCCGCCCGGCGAGAGTGCCGTCCGGCGGCAGATCGTTGAGCTCTACGATGTCCGCTTCTTCCGTACCGTACTTGCCGGCCAATTCGGCTGCGGTCTCGCCGCCATCGACCTCGTGCCAGACGCCTCTCAGCTCGAGCGGCGGCGGCTTCGCCCCAGCGCAGGCCAGGGCCGCGAACAGTGGAAGGCTAAACGGGGCGGGACCGCGAAGCATCCTGGGGAGAGTAGCACAACGATCGGCGCCGAGGCGAAATCCGGGACCAGGCTCGGGATCAGGCTGGCGACTTCCCTTCTTTCCGTCTGCGGCCCAGCGCGACCAGCCCGACGGAGCCTGCCAGGCCAGCGAGGAAGGCGCCGCCGCCGATCAGCCCCTCCTCGAGGGATTCCGGCAGGCGGTTGGGCGCGGTGGCGATGAGCACCTCCTGCTTGACCTCGCCCTCGCGGCCCACGACCTCGGCCCCGGCCGAGATGTCCTTGAACGGCCAGAGCACCCACAGGCTGCCGAGCAGGAGTCCTATCAGGAACGCCATGGTGGCGGCCTTGAACCGCCTCAGCAGGAAGTCCAGCAGCCGCGCGAAGGCAAGCAGCCCGACGAACATCCCCAGGCCCAGGGAGCCCAGCCAGAGGAACGCGTCGACGTCGAACCTCCCCTCGGCCAGGCCGCGCTGCAGCCCGGTGAGCTTGGCGAGCACGTTCTGGTACTGGCCGAGCACCAGCATCAGGAACGAGCCGCTGATGCCCGGCAGGATCATCGCGCTGATGGCGAGCGCCCCGACCCCGGCGGCCACGGCCAGGTTGTCCGATCCCGCACCGCCCTCGGGCATCATGAGCGACACGCCCACGGTCAGGGCCGCGCCCGGAATCGCCCACAGCAGCAGCGAACCGCGCCGGTCCATCATTCCCCAGGGCACGGCCACCGAGGGCAGGATCAGCCCGACGAAGAGCAACAGTGGCACGGTCGTCCCCGCCACCAGCGCCGCAGACAGCGGTAAGGCAATCCGGCGCAGTCGCAGTTGGGTCGATCGGACGATGGAGACGTCCGCCACGATCACCATGACCAGCAGCCACGCCGCACTGAGCCAGATCTCGTTCAGCCTGAAGATCACCTGCAGATATAAGCCGACGAGAAGCAGTTGCACTGTCATGCGCGCCAGGCTAATGAGGGTCTCGCCGAG
>CAYZAI010000160.1:0-10363 GCA_964476305.1 uncultured Myxococcales bacterium | reverse complement strand
GGGAATGATACCACCTCGGGCGCTGTTCGGGGTAGAGTCCGCTGCCCGACCACCACCAGGAGAACCAGACGATGCCCACCCCGCTCGAACTCCGACTGCACCAGCTCTCCATCGACTTCGCCCGGCGGGTCGCCGGGATCATCAGCGGGCTGACCATCGAAGAGCTGCTCGCGCTGACCACTGGGCAGGACCGGACCGTGGCCAAGCCCGCGCCGAAGAAGCGGACGGTCCGAAGGAGAAGACCGGCGGTCGCCAAGGTGAAGACGACGCGGCCGGCGTCCACGCCGATCACCGAGACCATCGAACCCGTGCCCGAGGCGCCACCGTCTTTCCGGGTCGTGCCACAGCCCGAGGACCGCGCCGCCGCGTTCCGCCGCATGGAGCAGGAGCGGCTGGAGAGTGCGGTGCTGAAGTTCGTGGAGCAGAACCCGGAGACCGACGCCGAGATCGTAGCTGCGCACGTCGGCCCGCCCAGCAGGTGCAGGTGGCCAAGGGCGAGCGGCCGACCAAGCTGATCTCGCGCAAGAACGACGAGGTGCTGACGCCGGCTGGACGGGCACATGCGGCCGCCGCTGGACGTGCAGGAGAAGCTCGGCCCGCGCAGCCTCGGCCACCACGCCATCGGGCGGCACTCGCTAACCGCCCGGAATCATTTTGCACGCCCGGCCCGACTCGAACGGGCGACCCACGGCTTAGAAGGCCGTTGCTCTATCCTGCTGAGCTACGGGCGCGTCGTCGGGGCGAGAGGATTCGAACCTCCGACATCCAGCTCCCAAAGCTGGCGCGCTACCAGGCTGCGCTACGCCCCGAGAACGCCGGGAACAATACGGCCGGTCCCCCCCCGTGACAACCCCCTTCGTCGATATTGGAATTGACACCTGCCTCCATTTACGCATAATGCTGCGGCTTCCAGCCCTTCCCGGGCCGGTGAACACGAGGACGCGACCATGAGTGGAACGGTACTCAAACTCTTCGAAATCGAGCAGGAGCAACTCCGGCCGAACCCCCTTCCGCCCTTCAAGTCCGGCGACACCATCCGCGTGCACTACAAGATTCGCGAGGGCGAAAAGGAGCGCGTGCAGGTTTTCGAGGGCATCGTCATCCGGGTCCATCGTGGCGGCCTGCGCGGGACCTTCACCGTGCGAAAGGTCTCCTACGGCATCGGCGTGGAGAGGATCTTCCCGCTCCACTCCCCGCGCATCGACCGCCTCGAGGTCAAGAGTCGCGGCCGAGTCCGCCGTGCCCGCCTCTACTACCTGCGCGAGCGCAGCGGCAAGTCCGCGAGGATCCGCGAGGTCGGCGTCCACTGAGGCCCGCTGGTGAGGCCCCTCTCTCTGCGGCCGGGTCGTCGCGAAGCGGTTACCGGGCTTCGTCCCCGCCCGCCGATCCCCCCCCTCGTGTTGCTCGCCCTCGTCTTCTTCGGCTGCCGTTTCTGGGGCACGACGGCCCCGCGCGCCCTGCCCGCGGCCAACGACGAGCTTCCGAACTCGATGGATGCGCTGTTGGCCGTCGCCGCCATGCGTGACGCCGAGAACTCCCCTCGGGAAGATCTTCTGATCGCCGTGGACGCCTATTCCAAGGCGCTAGACCTTTCCGCCGTACAACCGTCACGGCAGGTCTCGCTGGGCGAGTTGAGCTGGCGGCTGGCCCGGGTCTGCTTCCTGCTGTCCGAGATCGAGCGCAATACGACCGAGAATCTCGCCATACTCGCCAAGGGCGCCGATGCCGCGTCCCGATCGATCCGCGAACGGCCGGATCACGTCGAGGGCCACTACTGGCGAGCCGTGCTCGTGGGGCGCCAAGCCGAGAGTTCCGGTCTAGGCTTCAGCGCCATGAAACTCGCCAAGGAGGTCGAGGAACTCGCTCTCGAGGCCGCCCGTATCGACTCCCTCTACGAGAACGGTGGTCCCTTGCGCCTGCTCGCGATGCTCTACGCCAAGGCCCCTCCCTGGCCCACCAGCATCGGCGACATCGACAAGGCGCTGGACTACGCCGACCGCGCGGTCGCTCTCATCGACTACCCGCTGAACCACCTGTTCAGAGCCGAAGTCCAGATGGAGGCCGAGGACTTCGTCCAGGCCCGCCTCGAGCTCAAGTCCGTTCTGGCCGCACCGAAGACCGGCAAGTGGGCTCGCGAGGGAGAGTCCTGGCGCCCCTACGCCATGCAGCTGCTCGCTCGCATCTCGGACCGCTGACCGCTCTCCCCTTCCCCCCCCGAAAAAAAAAGCGCCGATCGGTTTTTTTCTGTTGACAACTTTCTATTCAATAGATTATTTTAAATCCTGTTCAATCACAATGTGCCTTTGAAAGGTTTTTACTGAATGTTTTCTTCGAAGCCTCTTCCCTCGGGCTCCCGCACGTTGATCGAGGCGGAAGAGGTGCTCTCCGTCGAACAGGCCCACCCGCAAGGGATGACGTCGGCGGAAGTCGTCGACGCCTTCGTCGGCCGCGGTATCCGGTTCTCGGAAGCCACCTTCCGCAAGTACGTGCAACTCGGTCTGCTACCCCGCAGCCACCGCGTCGGTTCGAAGGGCAAGCACAAGGGGTCACGCGGGATCTACCCCGCCGGCACCGTCCGGCAGATCAACGAGATCCGGCGGATGATGTCCGAGAACTACACCATCGAGGAGATCAAGCAGCGGTTCGCTTTCGTCGGGGGAGATATCGAGGAGTTGAGGCGGCTCCTGGAACGCGTGATCGAGCGACTGGAAGAAAGCGCCGGGGCCGACAGCACGGGTGACTTCGTCACGATCGGGGTCAAGAGGCAAATCGAGGAGGCGAGGCAATGCGCTTCGAAGCTGCTGGAGTTGATCGAAGCGGCGGCGAGACGGCTGGGTGAGCAGGCGAGGGCCGCCCGAGACGCGGTCTGAGCGCGCGCCGGGCCTGGGGCGGGCCCGTCGCGTGAGAACAACAACCGGGAGGAGGAAACCATGTCCGAGGCGAAACGGCTCATCGAGGGCAAGGAGCCAGAGCACGAGGGGGGACGGCGCAAGCGTGACACTCGTCGCAAGCGGCCTGTCCGGGCGAGGACGATTCCGGTCAAGAAGATGACCAAGGAACAGCTGCGGATCGGCCGCCTGCTCTACCCGGAGGAGGACCATGGCCGGCCATGCACAAGGGCCGAATGCTCCGGCGCCGAGCGCCCTTGCCCCTTCGTCAGCTGCAAGTACCACCTCTACTTGGACGTCAACCCCGAGACCGGCTCGATCAAGATGAACTTCCCCGACGTCGAGGTCTGGAGCATGACCGAGACCTGCGCGCTCGACGTCGCCGAGCGGGGTGGCGTGACGCTCGAAGAGGTGGGCGAAATCATGAACCTCACGCGGGAGCGCATCCGCCAGCTCGAAATGTCGGGGCTCTCCAAACTCGGCGGCGGCGATCCCGACGTGGATTGCGGCTTGTTGGAGTTCGCCGACTTCTGCTAGGCGGGACGGAATCAGCCGCCCGCGGCCGCCGAGACCCGACCTTCGAAGTCGGGAGAGTGCGAGAAGCGGCCCTGGATGACGATGTCTGTTTCCAGGCGCTCGACCACGAGATCCGTCAGGGTCGGTCCATCCCCGACCTTCCGGACGCCGTCGAAAGCGAGCCAGCTCTGCCCCGAGCCGAAGACCCGTGGCGCGACGAATAGCACGGCCCGGTCCGCGAGCCCCGTGGCAATGAACGCCCCGTGAACCGCGGCGCCGCCTTCGACCAGCAGCGAAAGAACTCCACGCGCCGCCAGTCGATCCAGAACCCTGGCGAGATCGACACGACTCCGGTCAGCGGCCGGACACTCGAGCAACTCGACACCGTCCCTGCCTGCGAGCGCCGCGACGCCTGCCCTGCCCTCGGCGGTATGGGCGAGCAGCACCGGAGCCTCGCCGGCGGTGGCGAGCAACCGGGCGTCCGCCGGTGTCCGAAGCCGGGAGTCGAGGACCACGCGCAGCGGGCTTCTGCCGTCCGCGTGCCGGACCGTCAGCAACGGATCGTCGGCCAGCACCGTGCCGACGCCGACAAGCACCGCGTCGTTCCCTGCGCGCAATTCGTGGACTCGCCGGCGGGAGGCCTCCCCGGATATCCACCGCGAATGCCCGGTGACCGTGGCGAGACGCCCGTCCAGGGTGGTCGCGACCTTCAGCGTCACCAGCGGTCGGCCCTGCACGCGGTGCATCCAGTATCCGGCGAGCAGGCTTCTGCATTCATCGGCTCGCACCCCGAGCACGACCTCGAGCCCATCGGCTTCGAGACAGGCGATGCCCCGACCGTTCACCCGCGGGTCGGGATCGACGATTCCGATGGCGACGCGCCGAAGCCCGGCCGCGCGGATCTCGTCCGTGCATGGCCCGGTGCGGCCCTGGTGGCAACAGGGCTCCAGGGTCACGTAGAGATCGGCCCCCGCCGCCGCAGGACCGGCTTCTTTGATGGCGTTCCGCTCGGCGTGGGGCTCTCCCGGAGCCACGTGATATCCGCGTCCCACGACCTTCCCGTCTCGGACGACCACCGCGCCGACCTGTGGGTTCGGACTGGGGCGGCTCCGCCTCGCGAGATCGAGGGCCTGGTCCATGAATACGGGGTCGATGCCGTGCTGGTCAGTCGCCATCTCCAAGATCCTGTCCGGTCCCGTCCGATGGTCCGATATCGCCCGTCTCGGATCCTTCCATCGGGCCGCGCGCCTCCCGGCGACCGATGACTTCGCTCACCTCGCTGACGAACTCGTCGAGCCCCTTGAAGGAGCGGTAGACGCTAGCGAAACGCACGTAGGCCACCTCGTCGACCTCCCTCAGCGCCGACATGACGCTCTCCCCGATTCGTCGCGACGAGATCTCGGCCTCGCCCAGGGCCGAGAACGTGCGTCCCAGCTCGTCGGCGAGGCGCTCGATGCGCGAGACCGGTACCGGGCGCTTCTCACAGGCCCGGGATACGCCGCGCAAGATCTTCTCCCGTTCCCACGGCTCGCGCCGACCGTCCTTCTTCACGACCATCGGGAGCAGCTCCTCGATGCGCTCGTATGTGGTGAAACGGTGGGAGCAGGCGTCACAGTGCCGCCTTCTTCTGATCTCGCTGCCGTCCTTGATCACCCGCGAATCGATCACGCGGGTGTCGGCCGCGCCGCAGACGCCGCATTTCATGGCGGATCGAGCTTCGCCACCCGGCGCCCATGGCGCTCCCCGCCGAAGACGCCGTCGAGGAATGCGGCGACGATCTCCTCGGCCAGCGCGGGCCCAATCACCCTGCCGCCGAGGCACAGCACGTTGGCGTCGTTGTGTTCCCGGCACATTCGCGCCATGTAGGGATCGGTGCACAGCGCAGCCCGGATCCCCCGGTGGCGATTGGCGGCGATCGACATACCGATGCCCGTGCCGCAAACGAGGATGCCCCGGTCGAAGTCGCCGCGGACGACGGCAGCGGCGAGGGTATGCGCCTGGTCCGGGTAGTCCACCGGAGCTCCGTCCCGCGTCCCGAGATCAGTCACCAGGAGATCGGGGCGTGCGGCGAGCCGCTCGCGAACGTGTTCCTTGAGCGCGAAACCGCCGTGGTCGGAGGCGATAGCGAGTCTGGTGGGCATGAATGAAGCCTCCGATCCCCGGGGTCTCTAGCCGGCGAAACGGGACACGACCAGCACCGCGTTGGTGCCGCCGAACCCCAGCGAGTTCGACACCACATTGGTGATCGACATCGGCCGCGGCCCGTCGGGGACATAGTCGAGATCGCAGCCCTCACCGGGGTTCTCGAGGTTGATCGTCGGCGGCGCGACCTGATTCAGGATCGTCTTGACAGAAGCAATGACCTCCACCGCCCCGGCAGCGCCTAGCAGGTGGCCTGTCATGGACTTCGTGGAGCTGACCGCCATCCGCCGGGCGTAGTCCCCGAACACGGTCTTGATCGCCTCGGTCTCGAGCGGGTCGTTGACCGGGGTCGATGTACCGTGGGCGTTGATGTACTGGATATCCGTCGTCGCCAGCCCGGCGTCGG
Source organism: uncultured Myxococcales bacterium (assembly GCA_964476305.1). GTDB lineage: Bacteria > Myxococcota_A > Polyangia > JAAYKL01 > JAAYKL01 > CAYZAI01. The sequence goes on along the minus strand of CAYZAI010000160.1, from coordinate 4,411 downwards.
CCAGGGCCGCGCGGATGCAGCGCACCGCACCCTCCCCGCCCGGAGCCGGCTGGGTGATGTGGTTGGCGTCGGCCGTGGCGCCGTACCCCGTCAGCTCGGCGTAGATCCTGGCCCCGCGCGCCTTGGCGAGCTCCAGCTCCTCGAGGATGACGACCCCCGCCCCCTCGGACATCACGAATCCGTCCCGATCGCGGTCGAAGGGACGGCTGGCGCGCTCGGGTTCGTCGTTGCGCGTCGATATCGCCTTGAGCGCGTTGAACCCGCCGATCCCGAGCGGCGTGACCGTCGCCTCGGCGCCGCCCGTTATCATCGCGTCGGCATCCCCCCGCTGGATCCACCGCAGCGCATCGCCGATCGCGTGGGAGGCCGAGGCGCAAGCCGATGTCGCGGTGATCGACGGCCCCTTGGCCCCGAAGCGCATTGAAATCTGGCCCGGCGCCAGGTTCGAGATCATCATCGGGATGAAGTACGGCGTGATGCGCCGAGGTCCCTTGTTGCGCAGCACCTCGTGGTTGGCCTCGAGGCTCTCGAGGCCGCCGAGTCCCACGCCGAGCAGCGTGCCTACCCGCGCGGCATTCTCCTCTTCGATTTTCAGGCCAGAGTCCGCCATCGCCTCTGTCGCAGCGGCAATCGCGAACTGGATGAAGCGGTCCATCTGGCGGACCTCACGCTTCTCGACATAAACCAGCGGGTCGAAATTCCTGACCTCTCCGGCGATGCGGGTCGCATGCTCACTGGCGTCGAAACGCGTGATCGCGGCGATCCCGCTGCGACATTCCATGAAACCGTTCCAGAGAGCGGCGACGTCGAGCCCGAGAGGGCTGACGCAACCCATGCCCGTGATCACGACCCTGCGCTTGCCAGTCACCCCCCCGCCTCCTAGCTGGTGGCCTTCGACTTGATGTAATCGACGGCATCCTGGAACGTGCGCAACTTCTCGGTGTCCTCGTCGGGGATGTCTATCTCGAAGGCCTCCTCGAGGGCGAGCACGAGCTCGACGACGGCGAGCGAGTCGGCGCCCAGGTCGTCGACGAACGAGGTCTCGCTCTTGACGTTGTCAGGGTTCACGTCGAGCTGCTGGCAGACGATCTCACGCACCTTGTTTTCGATTTCCATCTTCTTCTCCTGGAGCGGGCGATGCCGAGAGTCCTTGCCGGCACCGCGCCCGTTTCGAGCGGCCATCCGGCCGCTGACCTTTGCAATCCCTCACACGGCCGCAACGGCCGCGAGCGCCTTGGCTACTCCATCGGGCGTACCGGCGGACACGACCTCAACGTCCCGATCCGTCTTCCTGATCAACCCCGCGAGCACGTTCCCCGGCCCGAATTCGATGAAACGCCGGACACCCTGACCGAGCAGGAAGCGGACGGTCTCGGTCCAGCGTACCGGCGATGTCACCTGCCGCACCAGCAGCTGCCGGATTCGCGCGGTATCCGAGTTCGGCTCGGCGGTGACGTTGGCGACGACCGGCACCCGGGGCGCGGCGAACGTCACGTCCGCGAGAACGCCGTCGAGGCGCTCGGCCGCCGGCCTCATCAGCTCGCAATGGAACGGCGCGCTGACCTTCAGCGGAATCACCTTGGCGCCGCTGGCCGACAGAAGCCGCGAGGCCCGTTCGACCGCGCCAGCCGCACCCGAAATGACGATCTGGTCGGGGGAATTGAAGTTGGCCGGCGAGACGACCTCACCCTGCCCGGCCTGCGCGCAGGCCGCGGAGACGTCCTCGGGCTGCCTGCCCACGACCGCGGCCATCGCCCCCTGCCCCGCCGGCACGGCCTGCTGCATGAAGGTTCCGCGGGCGCGGGTCGTGCGGATCGCGTCGGCGAACCCGATGGCTCCGGCGCAAACCAGGGCGCTGAACTCGCCGAGGCTGTGCCCGGCGACGTAGTCCGGCCGGAATCCGGACCGTTCTTCGAAAACGCGCAGCGCGGCGATCGAGACCGTGACGATGGCAGGCTGGGCATTTGCGGTCAGCTGGAGATCGTCGGCCGGGCCCTCGACGATCATCCGGCCGAGCGGCTCGCCGAGCACCGCATCGGCCTCTTCGAACACCCTCTGCGCCGCCGCAGACTCCCGCAGCAGTTCGCCGCCCATGCCCACCTTCTGCGCCCCCTGGCCGGGGAAGACGAATGCCGTTTTCATCACGATCACCACTCCAACAGCGCCGAACCCCAGGAAATTCCCCCGCCCAGGGCTATCATCAGCATCGTGTCGCCGCGTTCGATGCGGCCGGAGCGTACGCCCTCGTCCAGGGCGATGGGAATCGAGGCGCTGGACGTGTTGCCGTAGCGCTCGATGTTCAAGACGAACTTTTCGATGGGGATCGACACCCGCCTCGACACCGCCTCGAGGATCCTCATGTTGGCCTGGTGGGCGACCACCACGTCCACGTCCCCGGGACCCACGCCATTGGCGGCGAGGGCGCAGAGGGCGGCATCGGATAGGTACTTCACCGCGTAGCGGTAGACCTCGCGCCCCTCCATGCGCACCGTGTGGAGCCGCTGCTCAACGGTCTCGGCCGAGGTGGGACGCTGGGATCCACCCGCCGGGATTGTCAGCAACTCGGTCAGCGATCCGTCCGTAAATATGTGCGACGAGAGCACACCGCCGGTGGTTCCCTGCTCGGCCACGAGCACGGCCGCGCCGGCCCCATCGCCGAACAGCACGCAGGTATTCCGGTCGGAGAAGTCGAGCACCCGCGAGAGCAACTCGACGCCAATCACGCCCACTGTCCTGACCCGACCGAGGCGGATGAAGCTGTCCGCGATGGAGAGGCCGTACAGGAAACCCGCACAGGCCGCGGCCAGATCGAACGAGGCGCAATGGGAGTTGCAGCCGATCTTGCGCTGCACGTAGGCCGCCGTGGCAGGGAGCTGCCGATCGGGCGTGACCGTCCCGCAGATGATCATGTCGAGGTCGTCCGGGCGTTTGCCGGCCATCTCGAGGGCCTGCAGCAGGGAGTGGGCCGCCATGTCCGAGCTGGCCACCCCCGGCGGGGCGACTCGACGCTCGCGGATGCCGGTACGCTCGACGATCCACTCGTCGGAGGTATCGACCATCTTCTCGAGGTCGCGGTTGGTCAGCACACCGGATGCCGTGTAGCTACCCGTGCCGACGACCCTGCTTCGGATTTCCATCGCCATGGCATCGCTCGTTTCACAACCCCCGGTACCGCCGGCAGTCGCGAACGCCGAACCTCAACCCTCTTTTTTCCCGCTCGCCTCGGATTCGACCTCTATCACCTGCCGCCCCCGGTAGGTGCCGCAGGTCAGGCAAGCGTGGTGTGGCATGGTCGGCGCACCGCACTGCGGGCACTTGGACACCGCCGGAACGGAGACCCGGTCGTGCTGGGACCGGCGCATGTCGCGCCGGGATTTGGAGGTCTTCTTCTTTGGGACTGCCACTAGTCACTCTCCTTCATGTTCTTCAGAAAACCCGCCAGCGGAGCCAAGCGAGGGTCGATGGGGCGCATCCCGGCGGCCAGATCCTCCTCCGGGTTCGCACCGGGCACTGCGCAATCGGGCGCGCACCGGGGGGTCATCGGCAATTCGAGCATGATCGCGTCCCTTATGATTTCGTCCAGCAAGAGCACATCTCCGCTGAACCACTCGCGTTCCAGGTCCTCGGGTGTCCATTCCCTGTCCTCATCGTCCTCGTTCCCCTTGGTTCGAGGCATCATGAAACAACCGATCTCCGCCTCGATGGCGAGCCTCGTGGGTGCAAGACAGATGCCACAGTCGGTTTCCACCTCGACCTTGGCCAGTCCCCTCACGAGCACCCCCCCGGACACCGCCTCCAGCTCGAGCGCGACCGACCCCTCCGACGAACACACGGGGTACTCGCACCCGTCGAAGGCCCAATCGAGCCAAGCCGAGTCGAGCCGGGTCTCGAAGCGACGTGTGCCGGCCGAGAGATCGTCGATCCCTACGCGAAAAAGCTGTGGCTGGCCGGCCTGCAACACGCAAAAAACTCCGTGCCGAGGGGCGCTGTGCGAGCCTCCCGCCCCTGGAACTGGCGGACAGTAAAGTCACAGTCAAGTAGTGTCAAGTGAATACCCTTCTACTCGGATGAGGTTCGAAGTGAGGAAAACCCTATACACTCCGGGTGTGCAGTCCACGAATCGGTGACGGAAAACCCGATGCGTGTCGGGGGGTTATTCGACGTGGCCGGTGCCGGGCTCGACGGGGGTCGCGTACCACTGGAAGTTGTCGAGAATCACTTCAGAATCCAAGATACCGTCCGCGGTGTCATGAATATGGAAAGTGAGCTGGAAGGTCTCGCCGGGCTCGATGTTCCAGGTGGTGATCAGCCAACCCGTCGAGGAGCCGGTCGTGGCGGAGTCTGCGGATTCGCTGCCGGCGCATGAGAACCCGGTGCCCGAGATATCCGTCGTCCATGTACCCTGAGGGCA
>CAYZAI010000159.1:0-10391 GCA_964476305.1 uncultured Myxococcales bacterium | reverse complement strand
GCGTCCGTGTCCGCGTCCGTGTCCGCGTCCGTGTCCGCGTCCGTGTCCGCGTCGGCACCCGCGTCGTACAGCTCGTTCTTCTTGATGCAACCGCTCGCTGATCCGGCGAGGACAGTCAGGGCGGACAGCAGCACGATCGTCTTGTTCCCGGTCCCGCGCATGAGCATCTTCCTCCTGCCCCGCTCCCCGGCGGGGCGTCTGGGTGTCCGCTCCTCGATATCGGCCGTTTCGCCGGAAAGTTTCCTCCCGGGGTCGCCGGTGGGAAAAATAGGGGGAAACTCCCGAGAAGAAAAGCTGATCACGCGTTCATCGACAGCTGCTCCTCGATGAACTCGCGGACGCGGTCGCGGCCGAGGAACACGCCAAAGTGGCCCTCGCACAGGACATCCGCCTCGAGGGCCAGAAGGTCCGCCATGCTGCGCCGCCACGCCGCGCGGTCCGAGCCGAAGTCCGCGCTGAACGGCCCGTGCACGTCCTGGCCGAACAGCACGCGCTCGCCGGCGTCGCCGTCGAACACCACCACCATCGACCCGGGCGTGTGCCCCGGCGCATGGAGCAGGGTGATCTCACCCGCGGCGAACGAAAGCACCCGACTCGCTCCGGTCACGATCTCGTCCACCGGGCAGGGTGGGCAATCCACGCCATACCAGGCGGCGGCGGTGCGGACCGGATCTCCGGTTTCGATGGCTGCACGGTCCAGCTCGTGGGCGATCACCCGGCAACCGGTCTCGCGGCGCACGAGCGCGGCGGCTCCGACGTGGTCCACGTGACAGTGCGACAGTACCAGCGCCGCGAGCTCGCCCGGCTCGAAGCCGGTGTCCCGAATGGCATCCGACACCCGGGACCAGCCCGGGCCGATGCCGCAGTCCACGAGCACAGGCTCGCCCAGGTCCACCAGGTAGACCAGGCAGTCCCTATCGTCCGAGAGCCCGGCACCGCCCACCCTGTAAACGGATTCGCAGATCCTTCCCACGACGAGACTCCGTGATGGCCTTTTCAGAGCCCTTGCCTCGGCCCTCGGATTGTGCCACGATCGTGCCATAGTTGGCACTATATGTGCCAAACCCAGGGCTTGTTATCCATGGAAGAACATAACACTTTTTTGCTAAAAGACGCGTTTTCCTCTCATCGTTATCGTTTTTTGAAGCGCCTGGGCTCGGGCGCGCAAGGGACCGTGGACCTCGTCGAGGATCGATTTCTCGGGGGCAAGAAGGTCGCGCGGAAGGTTCTCGGGCCCCGCGCCGAAGGGGAATGGGCCGCGGCGTTCCGGCACGAGTTCGAGGTGCTGGCCGGCCTCACCCATCCACGCCTTGCGAGTGTCCACGACTTCGGCGACGCCGGCGCGGGTCGGGTCTTCTTCACCCGCGACTGGTTCCCCGGCGACGACCTGGTAACCGCCACCGCGGGAGCGGATCTGGCCGGGATCGTCGCCATTAGCGTGGAGATCTGCCGCGCCTTGGCCCCGCTGCACTCCACCGGTCTTGTGCATGGCGACCTGAAGCCGGGCAACGCCATCCTCGGCCCTGACGGGCTGGTGCGACTGATCGATTTTTCCTTCGTACGGACATCGGGCCCGGAGGCCGCGGTCCGGGGCACGGTGCTGTACATGGCGCCCGAAGTCATCGAGGAGCGGGTCGTGGACGCCAGGGCCGATCTCTACTCGTTGGGCGTCACCCTGTTCGAGCTCGTGACCGGCGGGCCGCCTTTCGACGGCACGGCCGCGGAAATCGCTTCGGCGCACCTGTCGGCACCCCGCCCGGCCCTCGTGCCCAGGCGACCGCCCGCAACCGCGGAGGAGATCACGCTGCTCGCCGGGCTGTCGGGAGTGGTGGACCGCCTGCTGGCGGTGGATCCCCGGGACCGCTTCCCGGACGCCAGCGAGACGGGGTTCGCCCTGGCCGCACTGGTGCCAGGAGGGGTGCCACCGGATCCCCTGGCCGGAATTCCGGTGCTCGCGGCCGGGGAGACCTGGGAGCAGGGTTGCCGGGACCTGGTGCGGGCCGTTGACGAACGGCTCGGGATGCCGGCCGAGGACCGCTCGCCGTTGCACGTCGTCGAAGGAGAGATGGGCACGGGCCGCAGCGGCCTGTGCCGCGCGGTCAAGTGGCGGGCCCAACTGACCGGGGCCGCGGTGCTCGAGGTCCGCTGCGAGGACGACGCCATGCTCGAGCCGGTCCTCGCGCTCGCGAGGCAGGCCACGGGGCTGCTCGAAACCGGCGCGACGGAGGACGCCTCGCGGGCAGCGGCCTCGGCGCGGCTGCTCGAATCCCTGGCCCGTCCCGGACCCGGGGACGATCTGGATGGCCTCGCGGTCGGGCTGGGACATCTGGTCTCACGCGTGGCGCAGCGTTGGCCGCTGCTGCTGGTTGTCGACGACATCGACCGCGCCGCTCCCGAGGTCTGGCGCCTGCTTCGTGGAGCCCTGTTCCCTCCCGCGGCAAAGGAGCGCTTCGCGTCCCTGGTCACGGCCGAGCCCGGCTTCCCGTGGGCCGGCAAGCTCGGCCCCGGCATGTCGGCGCGGCTGCCCAGGTTCGATCGGCCGAGGATCGCCGCGCTGATCCGCGCCCATTTCGGCCGGTCCGAGGACGCCGCGGTGGAGCGGATCCTCGAGCACACCGGCGGCAACCCCTCGTTCGTCGGCGCGCTTCTCAGGGACCTCGTCGCGGGCGGCGAGGGGCTGGCCCGCCTCGAGCGGCTCGGCCCGCCCCAGGAGCTGGCCGACTACTGGCACAAGCGCATCCCGGCGCTCTTGCCGGCAGACCGGGCCGTGCTGGAGGCCGCAGCCGTGCTCGGTCGCGCCGCCGGGATCGCCGAGCTGGCGCGCGTGGCGGGCGTCGCTTTCGCCGGGACCGAGAACGCCATCGAACGACTCACCCAGGGAGGCTGGCTGCGCGTCGGCGCGTCGGGTTGGCTGCCCGCGGCCGGTCCCCTGCGCCGCGCGGCGACGGCGCTGGCCGGTTCCGAGCGGCTGGAGCTGCTGCACGCCCGGGCCATGGAGGAGGAGCCGGATGAGGCACGCCGCCTCGGGCACGGAGCGTCGTGCAGCCGCCTGCAACCGGTCCGGGAACGGGCCCTGCCGCTGGCGGCGGAGCTGGAGCGCCTGGGAGCCCTGGACGCGGCCGCCGGGTTGCTGGAACAGGCCCGGGACGCGGTGCCCGACCCGGCCTGGAAAGCGGAGGCCTCCCTGGCCTTGGGCCGGGTGCTGCTGGCCCGCGGCGAGCCGGACCGCAGCCGGGCGCTTGTCGAGCCTCTATTGGAGGACCCGCGCCCCGCCCTGCGCCGCAGTGCTCTCATGCTCCTGGGCCGGCTTCACGGCCTGCGCCGCGACCTGGACACGGCCGCAGGATACCTCGACGCGGCTTTCGAGCTGGGCGGCGACCCCGGTGAGACGGCACGGGTGCTCGCCGAACGGGCCAATGTCGAGTTCGCCCGGGGCGACAACCCGGCGACGTCGCGCCTGGCCGAGCAGGGTCTCGACCTGATCCCGGAGGGGCACCCGGCCCGGGCCGCCCTGTTGGCCATCATCGGCAAGGTTGCCAGCGTCGAGGGGCGCCACGAGGAGGCGGTGGAGCGCTGCCGACAGGCCGTGGACGAGGCCAGGACCGCCGGCGATCGAAGGTCCCTGGCCCTGGCCATGGCCATGCTGGCCTGGGTCCGCCAGCAGTTCGGCGATCTGGAGGCCGCCACCCGGGACCTGGAAGCCGCGGCCGCGCTCAACCTCGAGATCGGCGACTACCCGCGCCTGCTGCACTCCAGGCTGGTGCTGGGGGATCTGGCCTGCTGGCAGGAGCGCTGGGATCGGGCTCTCGACCACTACGAAGAATCGGTCGCCCTGGCCGCGGCCGTGGGCAACCCGGCGCAGCGGGCCGAGGCGCTGATCGGCCTGGGCCAGGCCCTGGTCAAGCTGGGCCGGTTCGAGCGCGCGGCCAGCCTCCTGGAGCGCGCCGGGGAGGACGCCGGAAGGATCGGCCAGGAAGAGCTGGCCCTGCGCGTGCTGCTCTACCAGGGCGATCTGGCCGCGGCCCGGGGCCACGACGACGATGCCCTGCGGCTCTGGGCCGAGGCCCGGGACGGATTGGCCGCGCGCGGCCGGGGCGGGGTCGCGGCCGAGGTCGAACTGGAGATGGCCGAGATCCGCCTGCTGAGAGCGGGCCCGGGAGACATCGAGGCCGCCGGCCGACTGGTGGAGGAAGCCGTGGCGCGGAGGCGCGAGGACCGGGGCCGCGGTTTCGACGACGCCCTCGAGCACCTGCGCGGCTGGCTCGCCCTGCACCGCGGCGAGGTCAAGGACGGGCTGCTGGCCCTGGATCGGCTGGCGGATCGGCTCGAGGATCGCCCCGGCTCCGGCGACCGGCTATGGCGGGTGCACCTGGCCGCGTCCAGGGCGCTCATCGAGCGGGGCTCGGACGCCCTCGCGCGCCAACGGCTGCGCCGGGCAGAGGCCGTGCTGGAGCGCCTGGCAGAGGGCCTCCCGGCCGAGCACCGGCAGGCCTTCTGGCAGGACGCGAGGCGCCACGAGGTGCAGCGGCTGCTGGCGATGACCGTGCCGTCGTCGATCCTCGGTCGCTCCGGCGGGGGCGACGCCCCGGACGTGGATCCCGAGGCGCGCTCGCTCTACCGGGTGCTCGAGATCAACAAGCGGCTGTCCAGCGACGCGGGTGTGGACCGGCTGATGGAGGAGATCCTCGACGCGGCGGTGGATCTCACCGGGGCCGAGCGCGGGTTCGTGCTCCGGCCCGGCCCGGAAGGCCTCGAGATCGCGGCGCGTCACGAGGTCGGAGGCGACGGGGAGCGGGGCGCCCACGAGCGGTTCAGCCGCTCCATCGCGGAGTCCGCGTTCCTCGACCGCGAGCCCGTGATCACCGTGGACGCCCTGGGAGACGACCGCTTCAGCGAGTTCCTCTCCATCCACGAGCTTCGTATCCGCTCGGTGGCCTGCGTGCCCGTGATCCACCGGGGTCTGGCCCTGGGCGTGGTCTACCTCGAGAACCGGCTGCGGCGGGGCCGGTTCGACGGCGGGGACCTGCGCGTGCTCACGGCCTTCGCCGATCAGGTGGCCATCGCCCTGTACCAGGCCCGGCTGCTCGAGGAGGCCCGGACGCGCCAGGAGGAGCTGAAGCGGGCGACCCTGGCTCTCGAGGAGGCCTGCGCCAGGCAGGCCCACGAGCTGAAGACCAGCGAGAGCAGCCTGCGGCTCGCCCGGGAGCGGCTGGAGCGGGCCCGGGAGCGCATCGAGGGCGCCGGCGACTACCACGGCGCCATCGGCACGGGATCGGGCATGCGACGCGTGTTCGGTCTCATCGACCGGGTCCGGGACCTGGACGTGCCCGTGGTGCTGGTGGGCGAGAGCGGCACGGGCAAGGATCTCCTGGCCCGGGTGCTCCACGACACGGGCCAGAGACGCGAGCGGCCCTTCGTCCCCCTGGCCTGCGGCGGCGTGCCCGAGACCCTGCTCGAGGCCCACCTCTTCGGCCACGCCAAGGGCGCGTTCTCCGGTGCCGCGACCGACCGGCCCGGGATGCTCGCCGCGGCCGCTGGCGGCACCCTCTACCTCGACGACATCGGCGAGATGCCGCCCCGGATGCAGGTCGATCTCCTTCGCGTCCTGCAGGAGGGCTCGTACGCGCCGCTCGGCGGCAGCGGGACCGTGCGCGTGGACTGCCGGCTCGTGGCGTCGAGCCGCGTGCCCCTGGAGGCCCTCGTCAAGGAGGGAAGGCTGAGATCCGACCTGTTCTACCGGCTCCAGGTCGTGTCCATCGCAATCCCGCCGCTGCGGGAGCGGCTCGAGGACATCCCGATGCTCGCCCTGCGCATCGCGGCTCGCGAGGCCGGGCGGCTCGGTGTTCCGCCGCGATCCTTCGAGCGCGGGGCCGTGGATCGGCTGCTGGCCTGCGATTGGCCGGGCAATGTCCGGGAGCTGGAGCAGGCCATCCGACGGGCGCTCGTCGTCGGCGAGCCGGGCGCGGCCATCAACGCCGAGGCGCTGTTCCCGGGGGCAGCCGACACCGCCTCGGCGCCCGAGGCCGGTCGGCGGAGCGCCCCGCGTCCGGCATCGCGGGAGGACGAGGCCCGGCGCATCGTCGATGCCCTCGAACGCTGCCAGTGGAACCGCAGCCGGGCCGCGGCCGAGCTTCACATGCCTCGCCGGACCTTCTACCGCCGCCTGGCCGAGCTGGGCATCACCGACAAGCGGGAGCGGTGAGCCCTCCCGTCAGATACCTCCATGAGAACATATTATATTTCTATTGACATGTTTTTCTTACTGACAAATACTTACCATTTAGTGATACGATGCGCGTGACTGAGCGTGGACAGGTGACGATCCCCAAGCGGCTGCGGCGTCGGTTCGGCATCGATGCCAATACCGACGTCGAGTTCGTCGAACAGGACGGTGCGCTCCTGCTGGTGAAACGCGCCCCGGCGGGATTCCTCGACCGCTTCGCGGGGAAGGCCGACGCACCGGATCTCCCGGCCACGACGGATGAGCTCCTGGCCGAGCTGCGCGACGAGACGGCCTCCTGATGCCGGTCGCCGCGGACAGCTCGGTGGTGCTCGACATCCTGCTGAACGACCCCGGGTTCCGGGCGGGCTCCCAGGCGCTGCTCGAGCGCCACATCGGTCAGGGCGCGGTGCTGCTCTCGTCGGTCGCTTTCGCGGAGTGCGCGGCCGCGCTGCGCCCCACCTCGGAGTTCGCCCGGATGGCTGCGGAGATGGGCCTCACCTTCGATCCCCTCGACCCGGCCGTATGCGCCCTGGCCGCACAGCAGTGGCGGATCTATCGCAGCGCCGGCGGGCAGCGGCGCCGCATCCTGGCGGACTTCCTGATCGGCGCCCACGCCCAGGTGCGGACCGGCGTTCTCCTGACCCGGGACCGGGGCTTCTACCGCGACTACTTCGCCGGCCTGGAGATCAGGGAACCCTGAGACGACTCAGGACTCCGGATCGGGCGCGCCGAAGTCCAGGTCTATCTCGATGGTCTCGTCCGCGACCACGGAGAAGGACGCATGGGTCCGCCGGCCCGCGGCCACGGCCGTGGCATCGATGCGGCAAGCGGGCAGGTCGTCCACCAGAAAGCGACCACCTTTCACCGATACCACCCGCGCCGGGGAGCGCTCGAAGAGCTGGCCGAACACGGGCCAGGGGTCGTCCCACAGGCGACAGGTGTCGATGAGCAGGGTGAAGCTGCCGTCCTCGAGGCCGGTCGCCGCGCCTTGCACCGCGCCCGTGCCGCTCAGCGCGAGGCGCACGTCCCGGGAGGGCACCCGGACCCTCTCCGAAGCCGCGCCCTCGCCCGGCACGAAGGCCGTGACCACGTACCGCCCCGCCGGCTGGGTGAACACGGCCCACTCCCCCTGCTCGTCCGCGCGCTCCTGCTGGGGCAGGCCCCCCGGGTCGAGGGGCATGATGTCGATGTGGGCGCCGGCCACCGGCTCCCCGTCCACGGTGACCACCGAACCCGAGATGTCGGGCAGCACGTCGGGGACGACGAAGACCACGCCGTCGAAGCGCGCGCCCGGGCGGCAGTCGAAGTCCTCGGCAGAGCTCGGCGCTGATTTCCACGGCCATGCCCGCAACCGGACGGGGCCGGTCTCGCTCGTCGCGTAGCGGAAGCGCCCTGCCTCGAACCTGCCCGCGGGGCGGAAGTCCACGGGGGGTGGTCCTCCGATCCATCGCTCGAGGGCGCCGTCGCGGGGCACCCCGCCGGAACCCTCCACGGTGCCGGTGATCACGCAGCCGTCCGAGAGCACGAGGTCGAGGGTGATGTCATCTCCGGCGGAGACGAAAACCAGGCCATCCTCCTCCCGCGCCAGGCCGGCGAAGTCGTCGTGGCTGGCCTCGAGGACCACCGGCCCGACAGGCACGTCAATGGCGTACGCGCCGTCCGCCCCGGTCATCGCGGTGTCCGTGCCCGCGGCCACGCGGATCGAGTGCTCGAGGCCCTCGAACCCGACACCGCGCACCACCGATCCGGCCACCGGGTTGCCGGCGCCGTCCCGTACCGTGCCGTGGATCCGCGCCCCGGGGACGAGGAACAGGTCCACGCCGCTGCGGTCGGAATCGGCCACGACGATCGGCGCCAGGTCCAGGGGGGACGACCTTCCGGCGGCCGCGCTGACCGGGCCGGGCAGGCGTTCGAGTGGTGCCCGGGCCAGGTCCACGTGACCCTCGGCCCGGGCCGAGACCCGGTACACACCGGCCGGGACCCGCGCGGCCCACGAACCGTCCGCGCCGGCCTCGGCTTCGAAGCGGGTCGAGGTCGAGGCCAGGGTCACGTGGGCACCCGGGATGCCGGCTCCGGTGGCCCCGGAGTAGATCGTGCCGCGGATGTCGACCCTCAGAACCGGGATCCGGCTCAGGGATTCGAAGAGGGCCCGACGCCGCAGCTCGGCCGCCAGGGCGCTAGCCCGCTCCCGCGAGGCCTCCCGCTTGGCCGCCCGCGCGCTCCTGTCCGGTTTCCCGCTATCGCTCTCGTCACCGCCGCCGATGGCCAGGATGATCCCGCCCGCGACCAGGGCCGCCAGGATCGCGGCGATCACCGCCTTCCGCCCGCCGCGCCCTGTCCCGGTTGTCGTCGGCCTGTCCATGTCACCTCCTCGGGATCATGGCACAACAACATCTGGGACACCACGGCTGTTCCGAAGTTCCCGAGGGGCCCAACGCGCCGTCAGAGAATGCCGCGCTAGCCGCCCAAAACGTCTTCGATGGAATCGGCGAAAAGGATCCGATCGCTCCAGAGCAGCAGCTCGCCCGCAGTGCCGCTGGAGACCCGCGCGGCGGTTTCATCTGGAAGATCCCCGAACTTCCGTCTCAGCTGTCGCAGCAGTAGCTCCGCTTCGCCCCGAAGGCGTCCCTGTTCGATCCCCTGTTCGATCCCCTGTTCGATCCCCTGTTCGATCCCCTGTTCGATCCCCTGCCGAAGGCCATCTTGTTTCCACTGCTCGACCCATTCCTGCATGCGCTGCTCAAGCATCGTCTTCACCTCCACGAGTCCCTCGACCTCGACCGGTTCCTTGCGTGTCTTTGATAGCACCCGCCGGAACCAAGTGGCGAAGGAGCGCCGGATCGGCTCATGAGCCGGCTCGCCCAGCCAGGCGAGCAATTCGTCCACGACGTGCAGTATATCACTGGACGTCCGGGCCCGCTCAAGATCGAACAGCGCTCCGGCCAGGTTCCTCGAAGACGGGTCCAGGGATTCGAGGCGCTTCTGGTCGAGCAACAGATAGCGGAGCCTCGGCGCATAGCGCTCGAGCCCCGGCACTTGGACCACCAGATCGGCCGCATCCTCTCCCGCCGTCCATGCCCTGTCGCCATTGTAGAGCACCAACGGGAGCACGGGCGGCAGCAGACGGTCCCCGTCGAGCTGCTTGCCGTGCACAAGGTCCTGGTAGAGCAGCGCCACGTAGGTCAGCACCCGAAGGGCCATGAAACGGTCGACTGTCGATTGGAACTCAAGAAGAAGGTAGACATAGAGCCACTCGCCAGCGAACCTGACCCGCCAGACGACATCGCTCTCGCGCTCGCGGAGGTCTTCGGAAACGAACGACTTGTTGATAGGCTCGAGGGTGTCGAAGTCGAGGTGCGCGACCCAGTCCTGGCGGACGAAGCCCAGGAGCAGATCGCGCACCATCTCCGGGTGCGAGAACAGCAGCTTGTAGCCGTGGTCGTGGTCGGCCATGCAGCGTCACGCCGCGCGGTCACTCTCGGAGTCTTCGGCCGCGGCGGGCTCCGGCTCGTCGCCCAGCTCCACGGGCGGAGCGACCGCACCCGCGAGCCGCTCGGCCACCAGCCGGGCCAGCTCGGGCTGCTCCTTGAGCGCGGCCATGGTCTTGTCGCGGCCGTTGCCCAGCCTTTGATCGCCCACTGACAGCCAGGCCCCGGACTTGGAGATCACACCGGACTCGAGACCGAGATCGATGAGCTCACCCTCGCGGCTGATGCCCTGGCCGAAGCGGATGTCGAACTGGGCCACCCGGAACGGCGGCGCCATCTTGTTCTTGACGACCTTGACCTTGGTGCGGTTGCCCACCACCTCCTCGCCGACCTTGATCTGGCCGATGCGCCGCACGTCGAGGCGCACCGAGGCGTAGAACTTGAGGGCATTGCCGCCGGTGGTGGTCTCCGGACTGCCGAAGACGACGCCCACCTTCTGCCGAATCTGGTTGATGAACATCACCGTGGATCCGGTGCGGTAGGTCACGCCGGTGAGCATCCGCATCGCCTGGCTCATCATCCGCGCCTGCAGACCCACGTGGTGGTCGCCGATCTCGCCGTCCAACTCGGCCTTGGGCACCAGCGCCGCCACCGAGTCGATCACCACCAGGCTCACGGCCTCGGACTGGATCAGGGTGTGAGTGATCTCGAGGGCCTGCTCGCCGTAGTCGGGCTGGGAG
>CAYZAI010000158.1:0-10418 GCA_964476305.1 uncultured Myxococcales bacterium | reverse complement strand
ACCGACGCCGACACCGACGCCGACACCGACTCGGATACCGACGCGGACACCGACGCCGACACCGACGCGGATACCGACGCCGATACCGACGCCGACACCGACGCCGACACCGACGCCGACACCGACGCCGATACCGACGCCGACACCGACGCCGATACCGATACCGACACCGACGCGGATACCGATACCGACAGCGACACTGACACCGACGCGGATACCGATACCGACAGCGACGCCGACACCGACGCGGATACCGACACCGACAGCGACACTGACTGCGTGTTCCGCGTGTCTGCCAGTGCCAGCCCGGGAATTCCGGACGGCCTCACATGGGATTCGGCCTTCACTCTGGTGCAGGACGGCATCGCCGCCGCCGTGGCGGCTCGCGAGCCGGAAGAAGCGTGCGAGGTCTGGGTCGCTGCGGGCACCTACTACATCCACGGGTCAGTTGCGGCCAATGCGAATCACCGGCTCGACACCGTGCTGCTGGCCGGTGGCGTGGCGCTGCTCGGCGGCTTCGCCGGGGACGAGGACTCGGCGGAGAAGCGGGACTGGGCCTCGAACCCGACGATCCTCGACGGGCGCGACAGCTCCATCGGGACCAACCGGGTCTACCACGTGGTCACCGGAGCGACGGGCGCGGTCATCGACGGCTTCATCATCGCGAGCGGCCGGGCGGACGGGGCCGCGCCACACAACTCCGGCGCCGGGATGCGCAATTCGACGACATCGCCCGCTGTCCGCAACGTCCGGTTCACCGGGAACTGGGCGGCGGCGAGCGGCGGCGGCGTGTCCAACGACAACGGCGGTTCGCCCTCCTTCGTCGGCTGTCTGTTCCACGGCAACACGGCCGCCCACGGTGCCGGCATCTCAAGCCAGGGCGGCTGCGCGCCGCGCATCATCAACTGCACGTTCGGGCGGAACACGGCCAGCATCGACGGCAACAGCCTCCACGCAGCTGGCTCGGGCACCGCGGTGAGCGTGGTCGGCTCCATTCTCTGGAACACGGATACCCAGGCACAGATCGAGGAAGTGGCCCCGGCCACGGTGACGCTTTCCTACAGCGACGTACGCGGCGGCGTCCCTGCCGGCCCGGGGAACATCTCCGCCGATCCGGCCTTCGCCGACGAGACCGCCGACGACTTCAGGCTGCTGATCGCATCACCGTGCATCGACGCGGCCCTCGACGGGGCGGCGCCGGATCTCGACTTCGATCGTTCCGGGAGAGTGGACGTGGCGGGTGTCGGGACCCTCGGCACGCTGGCCGACATGGGCGCTTTCGAGCACCAGCCGGCCTGCCGTGTGTTCGTCGACGGGGCGGCCACGGGCGCCGGGGACGGGACGACCTGGGAGGACGCCTTCACGCGGGTGCAACCCGGCATCGATGCCGCGACCGCCAAGGCGGCTGTCGAAACCGCGTGCGAGGTCTGGGTGGTCGGGGGCGAATATTACGTCTATGTGAACGGGGAGACGAACACGGTCCATCTCGCGGGCGGGGTTGCCGTCTACGGCGGTTTCACCGGCTTCGAGACCAGGCGATCCGAGCGCGATCCCCAGGCCAACCCCACGGTGCTCGACGGGCGCGACGGTTTCGATGGATTGCTCCACGTTCGGCACGTGGTCACCGGCGCCGACGGCGGCGCGATCGACGGCTTCACCATCCGCCAGGGGCTCGCCAACGGCATCATGAATTCCGGGATCGGAGGCGGCTTCATCGACTCCGGCACCTCGAGCACGGTCCGCGGCTGCGTCTTCGAGCGGAACACCGCGGTGTCGCTCGGCGGCGGGATGGCCGTGTCCGCGGGCCAGTCCGTGGTGGAGAGCTGCGTGTTCCAGGACAACACCGCCAGTGCCGGCGGCGGCGGGCTGTTCTGGACCGGGGCGACGGCCGGGACCGTGCGGCGCAGCGTGTTCCATCTCAACCAGTCCGGAGGCTCCGGCGGCGCCATCGGAAGCGACTCCACCGGCAGCGTCGCCATCGAGAGCTGCCTGTTCCACGACAACGCTGCGGGCAGCACGGATATCGGTGGCGGATTGTGGTCGGGCGCCGGCACCGTGCACGTCACCGGGTGCACATTCGAACAGAACCAGGCCCAGACCGGCGGCGGTCTGGCCTTCGGCTCCGCCGCGACAGCAAATGTCGAGAACTCCATCGTCCGGAACAACTCAGGCGGCGATGTCTTCGCCGGCACGGCGACGGTCTCCGTGCGCTACTGCAATGTGGGCGGCGGCGCCACCGGTGACGGCAACATCGACACCTCCCCGCTCTACGTGGACGCCAGCGCCGGCGATTTCCGGCTCGCCGCCGGCTCCGCGGGCATCGACGCCGCGGATGGGGACACCGCACCCCTGTTCGACCTGGACGGCAATCGTCGTGTCGATGATCCCGAAACGACCGACACCGGAGTCGGATCGCCCCCGTACGCGGACATGGGCGCGTACGAGCACCAACCCTGACCCGTCCCGAGGCGACCGTTCGTCATCAGATGCATCACCTGCGGGTGGCAGGCAACTTGCAAAGTGTCACCATTGTCCGGGGATGACAGTCCTCGAGGCGAACACCACGGAGGTTCCATGACAAAGTCGATTCTTCACGTTGCCGGAATTCTCGCTCTCGCCGCGCTGTCGCCCGCCTGCGACGACGGCGGGTCCTCGGCCGGGCCCCAGCCCGACGCCGGTGACACAGATACCGGAGACACCGACACCGCGCTGGAGACCTGGGAGGGTGTGTCCATCACCGCCGCAAGCGCCCCGGACGAGCACCACGTGCGGCTGCTTTTCGACGGCCCGTTGCCCGAGGGGCTGGCCGGCGACCCCCTCTCCTACGAGCTGGAATCCGCTTTCGGGCCTACGGTGATCACCGGCGCCGAGGTCGATGTGGAGGGGGGCGAAGTGCTGCTCGCCACGGACCGCCAGCGACTGGGTGTCACCTACACAGCGACGGTGCTCCACGAGACCGTGGGCGACGACCTCGAGGCCGACTTCCTGGCCGCGGACACGTGCTCGTTCTGGGTCGCCGACTTCGCGAGCGCGAGCTTCCAGAAGTACGAAATCCAGGCCGACCGGGTCGCGGTGGGCTCTACCTGTGTGGTGTACAGGCAGCAGGGGATGTCCGCGGACGGGGCATCGCAGGCTGCATCCACGTTCGACACCGGCATCTACCCCACCCTCACCGATTTGTTCACCGAGGCCCCGGACCAGGACGGCAACGGCCGGATCACGATCCTCGGGCTGGACGGGCAGGGCTACTACGGCGGCTACTTCGACCCGACCGACTCGATCTCGGACGCGCAGGCCATGGCCTGGTGGGGCATTCATTCCAACGGGATGGAAATCGTCTATATCAACGTCGAGACCGGCTATTTCGATGTCGAAACCGTGGTGCCCCACGAGTTCCAGCACCTGCTCTACCAGGAGCGGCACGGGTTCACCGACCCCTACTGGGACTACCACAACGAGGGCCTCTCCGAGGCCGCGGTGCGAGTCGTGAACGGTTTCCACTCCTGGTCCGTGGACTACTACTTCTCGGACTACCAGGGGCTGATCGCGGGCGGGCTGTCACTGGTGAACTGGACCTGGGCCCAGTACGAGAACTACACCCTGGCCTACCTGTTCCTGAACTACGTTGCCGGGCAGCTCGGCGGGGTCGAGGCCCTGGGCGATATCTTCGACCTGCCCACGGGCAGCCCCGAGGAGTTCGACGAGCTCCTGCAGCAGGAGCTCGACCTCGGGATGAACGAGGTGCACTTCAATCAGCTCATGGCCACGTGGATCCGCGACGACGAGGGCATCTACAGCTACAATGGGATGATCACGAACTTCCCGGACAGTACCAGGCCCCCACGGGTGCCCCAGGGCACGACGTCAGTGGATCTGGAGCCCTTCGCCGGCACCTTCTTCCACCTCGGCGTCGACGAGGTGGACATCCCGGCGACCACGGGCGAGCACATCGTCTATGGCGGCATCGATTCCGCCGGAACCGCGGACATCGAGGCCCCCTTCACCGTCACAGGCGGCGCTCTGCTGGTCTACAACGACTACTTCGAGTGGCTATTCTGGACTCCCGAGCACTCCGGACCGGACATCCCGGCTGTGGGCGGATACCTGACGTCGGCGCCGGCTCCGTTCGACGAGGGACGGATGTCGCCGGCCTGGCTCGACCCGCCTCCTTACAACCCCTGGGCGCCGGAGCGTTTCGAGGCCTGGCGCGCCGCAGCCCAGGCCCGCGTCGAGGCACGACAACCCCGCTGATCGGCTTCCCTATTTGCTGGCGCGCGCCCAGCGGATCTGCTATCTTTCCATGGACAGAGGGTTCTTTCGGATCGGTCGATCAACAAGAGGAACGGTCGTATGAAGCAGGCATCCGCGCTCGTGATCCTTCCGCTCCTCGTCGCGTGCGGCCGCGGTCCAGAGGGGACCGTCGCCGGCGACTGCGAGGACAACATCGACAACGACGGCAGCGGTCGGATCGACTGCGAGGACGAGGGCTGCGCGCTCGATCCCGCCTGTCTCGACAATGAGCGGCGGGCCCGGGAAGCCGAGCGCATGGCGGCCGAGGCCCGCGCCAGAGTCGAATCGGACGAGAAGGCCAAGGCGGAACAGGCCGCGGCCCAGCCGTGGATCGAGCTGTACGGGTTGCTGGTCCAGCGCGCCCACAACGGCGCCGACATCGCCCAGGGCCCGGCGGCGGAATACTGCAAGAACCTGGTGCTGGGCGACAAGAGCGGGTGGCGGCTGCCCACCGAGAAAGAGGCCGTGAGCATCGCCCGCAGCAAGATGGTGGCGCCGGAGCCCTTCGCGATGTGGACCACGACCATGCTGAGCAGGAAGCGCGGGGTCATCGTCGGCATCACCTCGGCCGCGGCCAACGATCTGGGCTTGATCTACGACGGCGAGTGCCGCGCGCGGTGCGTGCGGGACAAGTAGGCGACAGAAACCGGCAGCAAAGAAACACGGCCCTCGCGGCGGCGACAGGTAGACAGCGGACGGGACCGTAGGCAACGTCATGGACTACATCGAGTTGACCAGGCGACTGGATCGCGATCTGCACGACGCGACTTCCAAAGAGGCGCTTCAGCGCTTCGGCCGCGCGATGGACCGCACGGACGACCTGGGTCAGCTCGTGGAGCAGAACGACCCGGTCATCGACCCGTTCAGCGCCCGCCAGCTGTTCCGTCTGGAAAGCGTCTACCGGGACTGGCTCGCCTGGAAGGATGAGGCCAAGAGCCTCCGCCGCGAGCTGGCCGCCAGCAAGACCCAGCTGCCCGACGGCAGCCTCGACGTCGCGACCCAGGTGCACGAGCTTCGGGCTCTTGGCCGGGCCGCGCGGATGTGCCCGCGCTCGGGCAGCGAGGACCACGCGAGCTGGGCCGCCGCGGTCCAGGCTCACGTCGATCTCTGGCGGGCCTGCGTGCAGATCGCGGTCGATCGGGGCACGGCCTCGGTGTCGCTCGTCGATCCGTCGCACCCGGAGGCCGCCGAGTTCGAGGGCCACGTCTCTCCCCGCGAGGTCCTGTCAGGGATTCCCGGATACCGTTGGCTGGGCGCCAGGCGGGGGGAACGCGCCGGGGTACTGCGGATCACCGTCGAGCTTCCGACGACGGAGATCGAGGACCAGTCGCAGGCTCGGCTTCCCTCCCTCGGTCCCGTGGCGGTCAAGAGGGGCACCCCCGGCGTGCTGGCTGAGCTGGTGCTCGACGATATCGAGGCCGTGGTGCGCTTCGCGATGGATCGACGCGCAAGAAGCGAAGCCGTCGAAACCGCACGCCGGGCCTACCTCTCCCTGCTCGAAGTCCCGCCCGTCGACGCCAAGGTGCTGCTCGCAATCCACGTGGGTTCCTCCCGTTCAGGCACCGGCGTCGTGGTGCTGGACCGCGCGGGCAAC
Organism: uncultured Myxococcales bacterium; assembly: GCA_964476305.1. GTDB lineage: Bacteria > Myxococcota_A > Polyangia > JAAYKL01 > JAAYKL01 > CAYZAI01. The sequence goes on along the minus strand of CAYZAI010000158.1, from coordinate 4,534 downwards.
CTGTTGGCCGAGACAGTCGTCCCTCCGGACGGGGATCCGGCGCCGGCCATGGCAGCGCTGATCTCCGAACACGAGGCCGACGCCGCGGCGCTGCCGATTTCGGCGGACGACCACGAGCGGCTCTCGGCGATCGAACGGGCCCTCGGCGAGATGCCCGCGGTCCGCATCCACACCGCGGCCCTCGGCGAGGCGCGGTCCAGGCTCTCCTACGACAAGGAGATCGGCGGTGCCGTGGTGATCGGGCGCCGCGCCTTGCGCCCCACCCGCGAGTGGGGTCGGGTCGATCCCCTGTCCCTCGGACTCGGCGAATACCCGCGCGAGATCGACCCCGAGGAGCTGCGGGACGCGCTGGTGCTCGCGCGCCGGGTGGCCTCGTGGGAGAGGCACCGCCGGCGCAAGACGGGAAAGGCTCAAGCAGGCGGCGCCACCATCGCCAGATCGGTCCAGCGCGTGGCGCTCAACCCGCTGGTCAAGACGATCCGCGACCTCAAGGCCGGGATGACAGTCAGCGGCGTGATCACGAACCTGACCCGCTTCGGCGCGTTCGTGAACATCGGGCTCGGCACCGAGGCGATGATCCACGTCTCGCAGCTCGCGGCGGAGTTCGTCGAGGAGCCATCCCAGGTCGTACGCGTCGGCCAGCAGGTCACCGCCCGGGTGATCGAGGTCGTCCCCGAGAAGAGCCGGATCGCGCTCAGCTTGAAGCCCCTGCCCGAACGTGAGCAGCGCTTCGCCGCCCTGCCCCCACGCGCCGACGGTGATGCCTCGAGGCCACCGGCCCGCGAATGGCCGTCATCCCCCTCCCGCGGGGGCGGCTCCCGGGATCGGAACCGGGGCGGCGGTCCCACTGGCGGCGACAAGAAGAGCCGCTCCGCCGCCCTGGCGGACCTCGACGCACTGTTCAAGAAATAGGAAAGGCTCCCCCATCCCCCCGACCCCCTTCCCTGCGAGGGACGGGTGAGTAATTCAGACCAGCCTGAGGCCGGCGACCGCGGCCTGCTGGCCGCCCGAACCCGCCGCCTGGGAGTTCCTGCGGTGCTCCTCGATCATCTGTCCGGCCGCGGTGATGAACTCGTCCACGTGGACCTCCTCGAGGGCGCCCATATTGGCCACCTGGAAGGTCCGACCCGCGAGGTGGGCCTTGCTCTCGTAGACGATGAAGCCCCGCGCTTTGAAGCCCTCGTAGATCTGCTGGTAGGTCATCCCGGCCGGGACCTTGACGATGGTCAGGCTGTGGGACGAACGCTCGGGATCCACCATCAGCTCGAATCCCAGCGAGACGAGGCCGCGACGGATGCGCTCGTTCAGCCTCCGGTAGTTCTCGCGCCGCGCCTCGAGACCTGTGTCGAGGAGCTCATCGAGAGCCGCGTTCAGCGACAGTATCGTGTTGACCGCGGGTGTGAATGGCGTCTGGCGGCGCTCGATCATGAACGCGCGGTAGCGGCGCAGGTCAAAGTAGTAGCCGCGAGGCCGGTCGTTCTCGATGGTCTTCCATGCCTGGCGCCTGACGCAGACCGAGGCCAGACCGGAGAAGGCGTGCAGGCACTTGTTGGCGCTGGTGATGCAGACATCGATGAGGTCGCGCTCGACGTCGACGTCCTCGGCACCCATGCTGGAGACGGTATCGACGATCAGCGTGATGCCCCGCGGGCGGGTCAGCGCGCCGATGCGGTCCACCGGGTTGAGCACGCCGATGGAGGTCTCGTGGTGGATCATCGCCACGGCGCCGATGTCCGGATTGGCGTCGAGGATCCGTTCGACCTCGATGGGATCGATCGGCGCGCCCCAGGCGCCGCCGACCTCGATGACGTCGATATCGTGGGCGCGGCTGATGTCGGACAGCCGCTCGCCGAACGCGCCGTTGCGCAGCACCAGCAGGCGCTTGCCCCGAGGCGCGAATGTACACAGCGCCGACTCCATCCCGCCCGTGCCGGACGCCGTGACGACGAGGACATCATGCTCGGCGGTAGCGCCGAACACGGTGGCGAGCTTGCGCTGCACCGAGTCGAGCAGTTCCGTGAACACCGGCTCCCGGTGGCAGATGTCCCGGGCACCGACGGCCGCCTTGACCCGGGGCGTCGTGACCACCGGTCCGGGGTTGAGCAGCACCGCGTGCTCGCCGTGGTATGTGGTCTCGAGCGTGTCGCCGTGAAGCTGCAACAGCAGGTCGGCGTAGCGACGGGCCTGCGGGCTCGAGATGCTGATCCAGCGCTCGTGGGCGACGTCGAGGGTGCGTACCCTGCCCTGGCGCGCCATGACCCGCAGCGCGTCGACCAGGTCGACGTCCGCGTCCTGGAGCAGCCGGCTCAGCGTGCTCACCAGCCGGCGCGAGATGCGGACGATTCCGGGGCAGATGCCGTCCGGAGCGGCCAGACCGACGCCGATGTCCGAGACCCGGTCCCCTTCGAGACGGACCTTCAGGCATTCCTCCTCGTCGAAGACCTCGTCGATGCGGCGATCGACAGCGAGCAGCACCGTGTCCGCCGGAACCGGGGCGCCGATGATGCGGCGCAGCAGCGACGGCGGGTAGAGGTGATCCGAGGGTACGAGCACCGCCTGGTCCTCGATCCACGCCGCGGCGGCGTTCAGCGAATGGGCGGTTCCCAGGTGCCAGTCGGGGTTGTGCACGACCGTGACGTCGATGGTCACGTGGTAGCTGTCCAGGGCCTGGCGGACGCGCTCCGCCTCGTACCCGACGACGACGATGGCCTCCTGGACCCCGGCAGACCTCAAGGTCCTGAGGTTCCGGATCAGCAGCGGCAAGCCGCCGACCTTGGCCAGGGTTTTCAGATGGCCCGAGCCGTTGACACGGCGGGGGCTACGCTGGTCGGCCAGGACGATTGCTCTTTTCATCATCAACACCCTACCTATGTCCGCGAAACCATGGTCCGTTTACCGCACAGTGACGCAAAAAAACCACACAAAAACCGTTGCTCGGGCGCCACACACAAGATACACAACGACATCCAATCGAAAAAAACAAATAAATAACAACCAGTTCTATTCGTTGCTGAAGCAGCAACCCATTGTCCCTCCAAGCTGGTGCAAGAAGTGAACCACTTCGCGATGGCCTTGTGTTTTCGCGGGCGGGATGGTCAGCAGGTCCGCCGCAGGGTCTCCAGGGCCATGATGAACGCCTCGGGGGGAGCCGCCTCGAAGCGCAGGCGCTCGCCCGTGACCGGGTGGTCGAAGCCCAGCAGCTCCGCGTGTAGGGCCTGCCCCGGCAGTGCCCGGTGTATCTCCTGCAACGCCCCGTCCAGGTGCCTGGGGCCGTACCAGGGGTCTCCGAGCACGCCGAAACCGGCGTCGCTACAATGGACCCTGACCTGGTGGGTTCGCCCCGTGTGCAGACGGACCTTCAGCCAGGCCGCTCCGGAGAACCGCTCGACACAGGTGAACTCGCTGATGGCGGGCTTCCCCCGATCCACGCGAGAGCTGAACCGCTTGCGATCGTGGGGGTGGCGGCCGTGGAGCGTGCTCCACCGGCCCTGATCCGGCGGGCTGCCGGCCACCAGCGCGCTGTACTGGCGATCCACGGTGTGCTGCTGGAACTGCCTGGCGAGATCGGCGTGGGCCGCTTCGGACTTGGCCACCACCATCAGACCGGAGGTGTCCTTGTCGAGTCGGTGCACGATCCCGGGCCGCAATGGATGACCTCCGGCGGCCCGGCGGCCGAACAGAAGGCCGTTCACCAGTGTTCCGCGAGAGTGCCCCGGCGCCGGGTGTACGACCATCCCCTGCCGCTTGTTGACGACCACCAGCGCCTCGTCCTCGTGGCGGATGTCGAGGTCCAACTGCTCCGGCTCCGCCGACAGCGGCTCGGGGGGCGGGATACGGAGCTCCACGGTCTGCCCAGGCCGGAGCTTCCGCGCCGGCCTGGCGACCTCACCGTCCACCCGGGTGAAGCCGTCGTCGATCAGGTGCTTGATCTGCGAGCGGGTGGGGCCCGGCTCCTGGTCCCGCAGGAAATGATCGAGGCGCGCGCCGGCCTCGTCGTCCTCGACGACCCAACACCAGACCTCGAGCACCTCGCTGTCTTCCGTCATGGCTGGGCTGTCGGGAGCCGTGGGCCGGCTACCAGAGCTTGCACTTGATGTGGCCCTTGGACTTGATCAGGAGGTCGATGATGGCGCGGTCGTAGAAGTTCTTTTCGAACAGATCGGGCGTCACGCGGCTGCGGAACAGCACGCGGCCCTCCTCGATCTCCTCGGACAGGGATTCGTAGAGGTTGTCGGCCTGCAACCCCTCGAGGATCTTGTCCTCGTTGTACAGCGACAGGTCCGAGGCGATGGCCCGCGCGAGCCGGCGGGCGGCTTCCTCTGTCTCGATGACTCTCATGGCTACCTCCGGAAGCTGCGAAAACCACGCTATCACGGCGATCGCCCCCGGTCAAACGGGCGGCGTTTTCCGGGAACGCTCGATCACCCGCCTCCGAGAAACCGGCACGACTTCATCAGGGATGCCGAGACGAGGCGAAAGCCCGGATTTCGGCTTGCCAATCCGCTCCGCCGGAAAGAAAAGATTTTCGCATTTT
>CAYZAI010000157.1:0-10513 GCA_964476305.1 uncultured Myxococcales bacterium | reverse complement strand
GTGGAGGACAGGCCCTACACTCACCTGGACCTGCTGCCCACCCTGACCGGGCTCAGCGGTGTCGAGCCGCCGGCCGACCTGACCGGGCGATCCTACGGCCGGGACCTGCGGGATCCCGGCGTCAACCGCGGCCGCTGGATCTTCAGCCAGTACAACGCCAACGGGGTGAGAAGGCAGGCCGTCCGGCTGGGCCGGTGGAAGCTGATCCATCACAACGCCGTGGACCCAGGGCGCTTCCGGCGGGCTCTGATGCATCAGCAAGAGATCACCGACGTGCCGCGGGCCGATCCCCTGAAGCTGCCCAGCGTCGCGTTCGACGCGGAGCGCTTCGAGTTGTACGATCTGGTGGACGATCCGGGAGAGCAGAAGAACCTCTACGACGTGAAACAGGGCGAGCCGTTCGTCGCCGACATGAAGGAGCAGATCCTGAAGCGCAGCTCCAACCCGCCGAAGAACCAGCCGGCCCCCGAATTGTCCCCCGAAACCCTCGAGGCGCTCAAGGCGGCCGGCTACATCCGCTGACGGTGGTGCCAGGAACGGCGACTTTTCTGTTGCCCTTCCGGTCCGGTCGTCACTAGAGTCGAACGGATGCCGTACGAAGAGATGGAGTTCAAGGGCAGGCGCGTGTTCGTTGAAGTCGACGAAGGCGGTGCCCTGGTGCTGGACGGCGGCCGCGCGCGGATGCGCTACAAGCCGGACGACGAGCGGACCTACAGCCCCTGGCCGGTCAACCTGCGCCGGCCAGGAGAGGAGGATCCGGCGCCGCCCGCCGCCAGGCCATCGGTCGCGACGCCGCGTCCGCGGACACGGAAGAAGGCGGCCGCGATCCCTGCCCCGGCCCCGCTCTTCGGCGACACCGTCGTCGCCTACACGGACGGCGCCTGCATCGGCAACCCCGGCCCGGCCGGCCTGGGCTACTCGGTGATCTGGCCCGACGGTCGCCGGGTCGAGCGCGGCGAGCCCCTGGGCCACGGGACCAACAACATCGCCGAGCTCACGGCGATCCTGCGCGTGCTCGAGCTGCTCGCGGATCACCGGGGCCAGCCCGTGGTGATCCACTCGGACAGCGAGTACGCCATCGGCGTGCTGGTCCGGGGCTGGAAGGCCAAGGCCAACCAGGAGTTGATCCAACGCATCCGCGCCGCGCTGCGCCGGTTCGCGGCGGTGGAGTTGCGCAAGGTCCCGGCCCACTCGGGCGTCCCCGACAACGAGCTCGTCGACGGCCTCGCCCGCCAGGCGGCTGAGACCCAACGCCCGGCGTGAGCCTTTTCCCCCATGGCAACTGGCCAGCGCCAACGGGCGGGCGTGCCGACGGGCGGGGACGCTTTCGGGTGCTGCCGCCGCCGGCACCCGTGGTATCATCCGGCTGTCGGGGCCACCGACGGTGGCGCCGCCCGCGAGGAGGAGATGCATGCCGAGATCATCGATGATACTGACCCTGCTCGCCGCCGTGGCGCTCGGGTGCCAGACGGAGCCACCGGCGGCGGGTCCGGTCCCGACTCCGACGCCGGCCGCGAACGCCGACCAGGAGGTGCTGATCGCCACCGCGCCCGACGGTGCGGACGTGATACTCTCGGGCGCCAAGGTCGGCACCACGCCTTTCAGGATGATCGTCCGAGGCAACACGAACATCGTGCTCGAGAAACAGGGGTTCGTGCGCCAGGCGATGCTGATCACGCCCGAAAGCGAGCCGAACCTCGTGGTGGAGCTCGTGGCCGACGAATCGGCCGTCGCGGCGGAGGAACCGGAAGCGGAGCAAAGGGGCGAGGACGCGGCCAAGACCGTGAGCAAGAAAAGCGACAAGGAAAAGGCCGGCGTGACGGAGCCGCCCGCCGATGCGCCGCCCGGGGACACGACGACGAAAGAGCCGGAACCGCCCAAGCCCGAGTCTGCCAAGGCCAAGACCAAGGCCTACGAGACCATGGCCGAGCTCAAGCGCGACCTGCGGGCGGGCCTGATAACCGGGGCTGACTACCGCCGCTGGCAACAGGAGATCCGCGAGAAGCGCGCCGCCGAGCTGGTCCAGCTCAAGAAGGATCTCGCCGCGGGAAAGCTGACCAAGGCCGAGTACGAGACCAAGGCCAGGGAGATCAAGGCCAAGTACGAAGGGAAGTGACCCCGGGGTCACGCCCGTCAGGCGCCCCTGGAGCGTGATCCCGATGTCGCGATCCCCGCGCCGGCGGGCGGATCACGCAACATGATGCCACCCGGTCCGGGGTCGGTACAACAACCCGCACATATTGGGGTTTTCTCCGATCCGACGCCGGTCCGAGCGGCGTGGCACGGTTGGTGCAGCAACCCGGGTGGAGGAGCGTGGCCCATGGATGCGGTTCTTCCAGCCTCCCGACGAACGACGAGCCAGGCGAGGATCCTGCCGGTTCTCGTGCTGTCGTGCCTCTCGGCCTGCCTCGGTTGCGAGCTCACGGCGGGAGCGGGGTTCGACGATGACGCGGGACCGGACGGCGGGAGCCCGCCGGATCTCGCCGCCTCCCCCGGGGCACCGGCGTCCACGGTGCTCGTGCTTCCCGTCGGATGCGATGCGGAGAACGGGATCGTCTCGCTGCTCGCACCTGTGGAGCCGGGCATCGTGGCCGGCCCGGCTCTCGTCCGGTTCCTGATCCGGCACGGGAAGCGCGTGACGAAACCGGTACCGACCCGCGAGTTCCTCGGCTACTACGACCTCGCTCTCGAGGCGCCCGCGGGGGAGCGCCTGAACGTCTCCGTCGCGCTGCGGCCGCTCCCGGACGCGACCGATTCGGGCCCGTTCGAGGTCCAGATCCTGCTCGACACGGCGGATCCCGCCGCTCCGGATCGTCGCCCGCTGAACCTGACGCTCAGCTTCGACACCTCGAGCCGGATGCAGGGCACGCCGATACAGCGCGTCAAGCAGGGCTGCGTGGCCCTTGCTTCCGCGCTCGAGGCCGGGGACGTGATCTCGCTCCTCGGTTGGGATCCGGCACAGGGCCCGCAGCTGGACTCGCACCCGGTCACCGGGCCCGACGATCCCGTGCTCGTCGGCCACTGCAACGGCCTGTCCACCCACGGCGACGCCGATCTCGGTCCGGCGCTGGAGGCGGCGTTCGCCCTCGCCCTCGCCAACGCGGCGCCGGGAATGACCAACCGGGTGATCCTGGTCTCTGGCGGCGGCCAAGGTGCTTCTGTCGAGGACGCCGCGCTGATCGCGCGGATGGCCGCCGGGGAGGAAGGCGCCGAGGTCCGCCTCACCGCCGCGGGCGTGGGCAGCGACGCCACACCCGATCTCTACGACGACGCCCTGCTTGAGGTGGCCGCCGCCGCCGGGCGCGGGGCCTATTTCTTCGTCGACAGTGCCGCCGAGGCCGCCATTGTCTTCGGCGAGCGGCTTCCCTGGTCCCTCGAGCCCGCGGCCGAGAACCCGCGGGTGGAGCTCGCGCTTCCGCCCACCCTGTGGCTGCTCCCCGAGCCGGCCGAGGAGGGAATCGGCGACGCCGGCCCGGGCGGGTCGCCGGTGCTGGGCTTCGGCGGCCAGGCCGTGCTGCGCCGGACCCTGGTCTCGTGCGACCCGGGCGCCCTCGATCCGGAGGCTCGGTTCGGGCTGACGGTTCGCTACGAGGACCCCGCAGGTGGCGGGACCCGCGAGATCGCGCTGGAGACGTGCCTGTCCGCCCTGCTCGGCGCGGAGGCAGCCGCCCTGACCAAGGGGCGGGCGGTCGCCGCCTGGGCAGAGGCCGTCGCGGACGTGCGCGGCCTCGACGGCGCTTCGGCCGTCGAGCGGCTCGACGAGGCGAGGGCGATCGTGCTCGAGGCCATCGAAGAGCTCGGGGAAGACCCCGACCTCGCCGAGATCGACGAGCTTATCGGACAGTACCGCGAGCTGTTCTGAGCCCGCAATCCGGCGCCTTGCGCCGGTTGACCATAGACGCCCCGACCGCACCCCGCGGCCGGGGCGTTCCTTTTTGCCGCGGACACCGAGCCTGTCCGGTCAGAGAAGGGCGCGGTTGACGACCCGGGATCCGGCGCCTATATTTCCTCGGACGTATTCATCCGTACAGCCACGCGCATCGGTTCACAGGAGGTGTCGAGATGGCCGATGGAATCAACAAGGTGATCCTGCTGGGCAACCTGGGCAAGGATCCGGAGCTCAGCTACACCCAGAGCGGGACCGCCCGCTGCAAGTTCCCCCTGGCCACGGGGGAAACCTTCACCAACAACGCCGGCGAGCGCCAGGAGCGCACGGAGTGGCACAACATCGTGGTGTGGGGCAAGCAGGCCGAGTCCGTGGGCAAGTACCTGCAGAAGGGCCGCCAGGTTTTCGTCGAGGGAAGGATCCAGACCCGCAGCTGGGACGACGAGAAGACCGGCCAGAAGCGCTACATGACCGAGATCAACGCCCAGCGGGTGGTCTTCGTCGGTGGTCGCGGCGACGGCGGCGGCGGTCGCGGTGATGGCGGCGGAGGCGGTGGTGGTGGCGGCGGCTACCACGAGCCCGATCCGGCTGGAGATCCCGGGCTCGGCCCGAGCGATGACGACATCCCGTTCTAGGCCGACCTCGCAGATTCCATGAATCGACACCTTGCCAGCACGCTCCCGTTCCCGCTGGTGCTCCTGTGGCTGTTCGCGCTCCCGGCAGGTCTCGCGGCCTGGGGCACCATCGACGACGTCCGTTACAAGCTGAAGGGCGCGGACGGCAACCGCTGGGAGCACCTGCTGGGTCAGGGCCAGATCGTGAGAGGGGACGAGCGCCCCGGGACCATCGCCTTCACCTTCGACGACGGGCCGGACCACCGCACCACGCCGGTGCTCCTTGACCACCTCGATCGCCACGGCATCAAGGCGGTGTTCTTCGTCAACGGCCACCGCTTCCACCACCGCACCGCGGGCGGGATCGAGAACCAGGCCGTGTTGCGCGACATCCACCGGCGCGGGCACTTCATCGGCAACCACACCTTCGGCCACAAGGACATCACCACCCTCGACGACGACGGCTGGCGCCTCGAGGTGACCCAGGTCGAGCAGGTCGTCCGCGGCATCACCGGGAGCAGGCCGCAGCTGTTTCGCCCGCCATTCGGCCGGGCCGACGCGAGGGCCGTCCAGCGGCTCGCCCGGGAGGGCTACACCGTGGTGATGTGGAACCTGGATCCCCTCGACTGGAAGGCGGCCACGGCCGAGGAGCTGTTGGCGCGCACCCGGGCGGTCGTCGAGGAGAACCCCGGGGGCGGCGTGCTGCTGCTCCACGATACCAACCGCAACACCGTGGAGGCCTTCGGGCAGATCGTCGAATGGCTCGAGGACCGCAACGATCGGCTCGCCGCCGAAGGCCGGCCCGGCCTCGAGTTCGTCGGTGTCGAGCAGTACATCACCCGCCGCCGCCGCTGAGCACCCGCCCCGTCGCAAGAACCCGCGTGATCGGCAGGCAATTTCTTTGTGTGCAACTCAATACCTGGTACTGCCTCCGCTGATCCCGCGCCCGGTGCCGAGACAGAATCAGCTGTCCCGGGTTGAAGGCCGGAGCTTTCGACACTAGACTTCCTCCGTGACCCTGCTTTCCATAGCTGCCGCCAGGATCATCATCGTCACCGGATGCCTGGCCTTCGCCGGTTGCGCGCCCTCGCCCTCCGGAACGGCGCCCGCGTCGGCGCCCACGGAGCTGTCCATTTCCGCAGCCGGCGCCCACGGGAGCGAACCGGGCCGCGCGCCGGCGCCCACGGAGGACGTGCCGTCCTTCGGCGAGCCCTCGGCGGCGCCATGGCGCCCGGTGGCCGTCGCGACGCGATATCGTTTCTCCGACGCCGATGCCGGCGGACCCCTCGCCGGTTTCGCGGGCCCCCTCGATCGACCTCCGGCTGACCGGGCCTAGGACGCAGCCGACTCAAAACCCGGTCGGGACGCCTCGCGCCAGACGCGGGCCGCCCCGGCGGATTGCCCCGGCGCACTCTGGCGCCGGTTTTCGGAGGTTTGTCATGACGAAGAAGAACGAGACGACCCGGGAGGCCGGAGGCCCCTGGAAGAACCGCAACGGAGGCCTGGTCTTCGGCGCCGCGATCTTCGGCGCCCTCGCCCTCCTCACGCTGCTGATGTGGCTCGCCAACGGCTGACGGCCCGCGGCATTGCCGGGCGCCCTCAGGCGCAGCCGTCTCCGGGCATGCAGCACATCGCGCCGTCACCGCCACACGAGGTGTAGACCGGGCCCCAGCCCGTGGGGCACTCGGAGTCCTGGGTGAACGGTGCGCACACGCCACCGCCGTTCTCGCAGTCGTTTTCGGCCGGCTCCCAGGGCACGCAGCACCATTCGTACTCGTCGCAGTCCGCGCTGGTCCCGTTGACCAGGGTGCCCTCGCCGCAGGCGGCGCAGCCGCTCACGAGGCCCGTGCACGCACCGCCGAGCTCCACGGCGCATGCCGGATCCGCGATGCCCGAGCTGCTGTCGGTGTCGGAATCGGCGTCCGAGTCCGAGTCGGTGTCGGCGTCGGTGTCCGCGTCCGTGTCCGCGTCGGTGTCCGCGTCGGAGTCTGCGTCCGTCGCCCCGTCGTCGTCATCGCCGGTGGAGCCGCCGTTGTTGCACGCCGCGGCGAGCGCGGCGCAGCACAGCAGGAGAGTCCAGGTCGATTCGCGCATGGCAATCCTCCCTTTCGGTAACGGTCTTTTCTACACCTGGGACACCGGAGGGCGGGAAAAAGTTGAAGGCGATCGCCTAGAACAGGGCGGACAGCGCCACGACCAGGGACGGGCGTCGGGCCGGCGAGCCCGGCGCCGCACAGGAGCATCCCTCCTCGGCGGGCTCCTCGCAGGGAACCGCCGCGCACGCGTCGAGCCCCGCGGACGCCGGCGCCGCTGGTGCCTCCCGCGCGTCCACCGTCCCGGCGGCCAGATCCACGCGCGCCTCCAGGGGCGCCGAGCCGTTCGAGCCCTCCTCGTCGAGCAGCGCGGTCGAGATCCCCAGGACGACCTCCGTCGCGCCGGCCGGCCCGCTCACGTCCACCTCCACGAGGTACTCGAAGGTCCCCTCCTCCACGTTGTCGCAGGGTGAAACGAAGGCCGACCACGCGCCCGGGACCCAGGGGAACGGCGCCGGGAAGTGGCCGTCACCGTCCGGGATCGGCGCCAGCGGAGCGAAGCCCTCGTCGTCCGGCCCCTGGATCCGCGCCTCGCCGACCGCCCAGTCCGGCGGCAGCCAGACGCCGAGGAGCCCGCGGCCGCCGGAGAGATCGCCGTCATCGTCCACGGCCGGGTCCTCCTCTTTCACGACCACCGTGGCCGTGAGGGTGAACGCCGCGTCGTCCACCGAGCTGGATGCCAGCGCGATGTCCTCGACTTCGAAACCCGGGCACCCGGCCGCCAGCGCGGCCACGGCGCAGCCGCCGAGCGCGGCGACGATCCCGCGGCCGGCATGTCGTTCGATCTTTCGCAGAGTCATGTTCGCACCTCCCCGTGGTTGTCGTCCGGCGCGCACAGTGTGCCCGGAACGCCACACCGGATGTTGCGGTGCCCCCGGCCCCCGCCGTGGCACCGGCACCCGCTTCGCGATTGCCGTGCATGGGGCATGCCAGTCCGGTGAGGAGCTGGTCGATCGAGGCGCTTACGCCGCCGGGAGCTCGATCACGAACTCGCAGCCGCCAGCGGGCGGGGCCTCGAGCTGGATCCGGCCCTGGTGCTCGAGCACGATCTTCTTGGCGATGGCCAGGCCCAGGCCCGTGCCCTCGCTCTTGGTCGTGAAGTAGGGCTCGAAGATCGACGCCTGCTGCTCCGCCGGAATCCCGGGGCCGTTGTCCGCGATCCGAAGCTCGACCGTCGCGTCGCGCCCCCTGCCCGCTCGACGCGCCGTGACGGTGATCCCGGGTTCCGCGACTTTGGCGCCGCGCAAGGCTTCTGCCGCGTTGCGCACGAGGTTGTCGAGCACGCGCTTGAACATGATGCGGTCGATGCGGACGGGCAGGGGCCGGTGCTCGACCCGCCAGGACATCTCGATCTCGCCGTGCTCACCGGTGTGCGACAGCGACGCGGCACACTCGTCGAGAAACTCGCCGAGGTCCACGGGCTCGGTCTCGACGCGGGGCAGGCGGGCGAACGCCGAGAAGTCGGCGGTGAGGCGCCGCAGGGTCTCCACCTCCTCCTCGATGATCTCGGTGGACTGCTCGAGCAGCAGCGAGAAGCGCTCGTCGTCGCCTCCGTACTTGCCGCGCAGCTGCTGGGCGGCGAGGTGGATCGGGGTCAGCGGGTTCTTGATCTCGTGGGCCAGACGCCGCGCCATCTCCTGCCAGGCCGAGATCTTCTGCAGGTACTCGATGCGCGAGCGGCTCTGGGCCAGCTCGGCGACCATGCCGTTGAACGATTCCACCAGCTCTCCGACCTCGTCCCTGGCCCCGGGCTCCACGTGCACCGCGAGGTTGCCCGCGGCGACCTCGCTGGTGGCGGCGGCCAACCGGTGGATGCGGCGGGCGTGGCGCCGCGTCCAGACCACGCCCAGCGCGATGCTCGCGGCCACCGTGCCGCCGATCAGCAGCAGGTAGACCGAGATGAACGCCCGGCCGAGGTAGGCCGGCGGGGCCTTCATCAGGGCGCGGTAGGTCGCCACGTCCCGGCCGGCGCGCTCGTAGGCCGCCACCAGGTCCGCGTCCACGGCGAACTCGGCCTCGATGCCGTCGTAGGGACCGAGATCCGCGCTGGCGGAGCGGGATACGATGCGGGCCGGCGGACCGGACAGCTCGGCCACGGCCAGAACCTCGACCGCGCGGGACGACGGGCCCGTCAGCCGCAGGGCGCGAAGGGAGGGGTCCGCTTCCACCAGCGACTCGAGCACGCGGCGCACCTCGGCCTCGTCGTTCCCGGCGGCGGCGGCGTTCAGCACGCGGGAGTCGGTGAGCTGCTCGAGCCTGAGCCGCTGGGTCTCCTTGATCGCCTCGATGTAGGCCCGCTGCGCCGCGAGGCCGCGCTCGAGCTGGGCGGCGATCTCGTCGTTCAGGCCGAGGCCCAGGGACGTGTCCACGGCCCGGGAGACCAGGTGGATCGAGACCCCGAGGGGCACCAGCGCCGTGACCAGCAGCGTGACGATGATCTTGACATCCAGCCGGCGGATCATCGCGCACCCACCTCGAACCACTGGGAGACGAACGCCACGCTCTTGTCGGCCTCGCCGATGCGGCGATCGACGAAGACACCGACGAACGAGCCGAAGAAGTTCGTCCGCGACTCCGCGCTGGCCGAGCCCGACCCCCCGGACGAGGAGCGGGTGAGCCAGCGGCGGATGTTCTCGACCATCTCCTTGGACACCGGGTTGGCCTCGGCGAGGACGCGGACGCGGTAGGACCCGGGCTCCAGGCCCCGGATCTCGGCCACGGGAACGCGCCAGAGGGTACCGGCGATGCCGATCGCCTCGTCGAGGGTCGCGACACGCGCCCGACGGCGCCCATTGTCATCCTCTATGACGATCGAGAAGTTCTCCTCCCACAGATCGTAGGTCACCTCCACGTTCCGGGCCCAGTAGGCCAGTGCCTTCTTCTTGCCCTGGCGCTCCAGCGTCACCTGGATGAGCACCCGGGTGGGCAGGCCCGACCGCATCTTGTCCCTGACATCGACGCTGAGGACGTCGCTCAGGCCCGAGGTAATCCGTATCTGCCCCGAGGAGATCGAGACGCCGACCCGACGCAACGGGGACCTGGCAAGAGCGACCAGCGGCACCAGGGCCAGGGCCGAAGCCAGCAGCCAAGCGAGCGCGGCCCGCCCTCTCATTTGGCGGTCTCCTCGCCCACGTAGGGGATCAGGCGGAAGAGGTTGGCCAGCGAGAAGACCAGTACGCCGAATTCGGTATCGACCTTGATCCCCAAATCGGCGGTCACGTCCATCGGCACGACCTCGTAGCCGTGGTATCCGCCGGGATCGGTGTGCAGGTCGCCGCGGGAGGCCAGGGCGAAGATCCCGACGCCGAGGAAGCCGTTCACGCCGTAGATCCAGCCCGAGCCGCGGTAGAAGGGCAGCGAGTATTCGAGGTTGATGCTCGCAGCGAGGTCCTCGTAGCGCATCTCCTGCACCGAGGTTCCCAGCAGAGACGGGTGCAGGTGCGAGAAGTTGAGTCCCAGCACCCGGGAGGGCACGAAGGCCGAGAGGTCGCCGACGAAGAACTGGTCGAAGAACGGGGCATCGCCCATGATCAGCCCGGCCAGCAGCCCCACGCGGAGGGAGTGCCGCTTGCCCAGAGGGAAGTGCGTGTCGTGCACGAGCACGAACTTCGAGAACTCGTAGTCCGAGCCGAGCACCTCGCTGGACAGCTCCACCGAGAGGTCGGTGAACGAGCCGTCAGCGGGCAGTACCGGGTGGTCGCGGGTGTCGCGGGTGCCGCCCAGAACCAGGGCCGAGACGTAGGAATGCCCCGGGAGCAGGTGGCCGAACTCGATGGGTCTTCGCTCGCCGAATGAGAAGTGGGATCCCGCCGCCGGGATCGATGCGCTGATGTTCTCGAAGCGATAATCGAGGGAGAGGAAGCTGTCCCTGAGGAGGTGGTACCCCGTGCCGAGCCGAACGCCGGCGCCGACCCGTCGGC